>NZ_NEVM01000005.1:921793-1229058 GCF_002261225.1 Bordetella genomosp. 10 | reverse complement strand
CGATAGGAATGGGAATTGCTCCCCCTGGTGTTGTTTTCCGGGAGGTCCTGCATGAGCAAGCTAAGGAATACTTTGCACGGCCTGGCCGTGGAGCTCGGCGCCGAATCGCCTCTCCCCGACGCGGCGGGGGCGGACGCGGGCGCGCCGGCGCCCCGGGCCGGCGCGGTGGAAACGCCTGCCGCAGGAGCGGCCGCCACGGTCGAGCAGGAATTCGCCATCTCCACGTCGGCGGGCCGCATCCACGTCCAGAACGCCGAGGGCAAGGTCATCGACATCGGCGACCTCCTGGAGGCGTCGCACGTCTACGGCTACGAGCTGGACCACGCGGCGCTGCGCGGGCGCGGCTTCCCCGACCTGGGAACGGCCCTGCGCGACCTGGCCGCGCGGCTCACTTTTTCTTTTCTCGACGCGTCGTTCCGCGCGCAGCCCGACGTCGCGGACGAGGCCAGCCTGCATGCGGTGTCCGCGCCGGCGATACGGGTGCGGTTGTCGCCGCGCTGACGCATCGCAACGAGCGCTGACGCATCACAACGAGGAGACAATCATGGCTTTGATCGTTGCGGCACGCTACACCACGTTCGACCAGGCGCAAACCGCCGCCCGCGCCCTGTTCGCCGGCGGCTTCGCCGAGGCCGACGTGCATATCTTCTACGTCAATATGGCGGGCGCCCACGCCAAGTACCCGATAGGCGGGGACCGCCCGGCCGACCCCGACGCGGGGCCGGCGCAGTACGGCGCGCTGCTGGGCGGCGCGGGGCTGGGCCTGATCGGCGCCGTCGCCGGCGGCCTGATCGGCGCGGCGCTGACCCTTACGCCGCTGGCGGTGCTGGCCGTGGCGGGCGTCGGCGCCTATATCGGGTCGTTCGTGGGCGCCCTGTTCGTGACGGGCCGCCGCAAGCCGGGGGCGGCGCCGGCCGCCAGCGGCCAGCCCGACCACCCCGAGGCGCGCCATGCCGGCGTCCTGCTGGCCTTGCACACGGATCCCACCCGCGAAGCGGAGGCCTGTCGTCTGTTGCGGGGGGCCGGCGGCGTCGACGTCGAGCGCGCCAACGGCCGCTGGCAGGATGGGCATTGGGTGGATTTCGATCCGCTGCGGCCGCCGGAGCGCGAGCCGGAGTCCATGTCCAGCCCGGCGACCGCGCCGCCGCCGACGGTCGCGCCGAGGTAACAGCCGGACGGTAACAGCCCGACCTATGCAGCCCGACCTACAGCCCGATCGCCGTCAGCATCAGGAAGGTGAGGAACAGCACCAGGTGCGTCATCCCCTCGATGGCGTTGGTCTGCCCGTCGTTGAGATTGATGGCCGCCACCACCAGCGTGATGACGGTCATCACCGCCTGCCCCGGCGTCATCGCCATTTGCAGCGGCTGCCCCAGGCACATCGCCAGCAAGGTAATGATGGGGATGGTCAGCGTCACGGTCGACAGCGACGCGCCCATGGCGATATTCACCGTGGACTGCATGCGGTTGCGCAGCGCCGCCCGCAGGGCGGTGATGATTTCGGGACCCGCCGAGATGATGGCCACGACCAGGGCCAGCAGCGCGAAGGGCGCGTGGGTGCCCGCCAGCGCCGCCGGCATCGACACCGACAGCGCCTCCGCCAGCGCGCCCACGACCGCCACGCCGGCCAGCATGACGATCACCGACGTGGCCGCGCCGCTCTCCGGCTCCGCCTCGGCGTCCTGCCGCGGGGCGGGCCGGCGCTTCTTGTCCGGATAGCTGTAGCTGAAGAAATAGCTGTGCGGGCCCACCTGCATGCGCAGGAACACGCTGTACAGCAGCACCAGGGCGACCATGGTGAAGACGTTGTAGAGCGCCCAGGACTGCGACGGCACGAATTCCGGCACGACCATGGAAATGCCCATGGCGGTGAGGATCATGACGGTATAGGTGCGGCCGGAATCGTCGTTGTAGGACTGCTCGCCGTGCTTGAAGCCGCCGATCAGCGCGGCCAGCCCCAGCGTGCCGTTGATGTCCAGCATGACGGCGGCGTAGATACTGTCGCGCGCCAGCGTGGGCGTGCCGCTGTTGACCAGGACGATGCCCAGCACGATGACCTCCACGGCCACCGCGGCCAGGGTCAGCAGCATGCTGCCATACGGGTCGCCCACCTTGTGCGCGAGCTGCTCGGCATGGTTGGCCACGCTCATCGAGGCGGCCAGGATGGCGGCGATCAGCACCACGGACGCGGCCAGGGCGGCCATCCAGCCGCCCTCGGCGGCGCTTTCCATGATGCCCGAGTGCGCCGCGACGGCCAGGAGCAGGGCCAGTACCAGGAACTTCTCTTGCTTGAGCAGGTGCATAGCGTTTTATGGTGTCTTGCGCGGTTGAAGGCGAGGCAAGCAAGCGGTCAAGCATACCAAAGCAAAACGCCGCCCGAAGGGGCGGCGTTGCATTGCAGGGCAGGGTTTTTCCGGCCGGGCGTTACGCCGCCAGCGGGCGCGGGTACTCGCGCTGGTAGTGCACCGTGAACGTTCCCAGGGCCTGCAGGGCCTTTTGCGGATCGTGGCCTTCCTTGACGACGAAGCTGTCGAAGCCGCAGCGCGCCTGGTAGTGGATGGTGTCGATCAGGATGTCGCCCACCGCGCGCAGCTCGCCCTGCCAGCCGTAATGGGACCGCAGTTGCTGCGCGATGGAGTAGCCGCGGCCGTCGGTGTAGGAGGGGAATTCGATGGCGATGTAGGCGATTCCCGCGGGATCGATATGGCGTTCGCCGTCCTGCGCCAGTTCGGCCGGATCGTCCGCCGGCCCCAGCAGTACCGCCACCGGATGCCGGTGCGCGCGCAAGGCGTCGCGCGCCGCCAGCCAGGTGGCCAGCGGCACTTCCCAGCCCGGTTCGTCGGGCGGCAGGGCGGCGGCGTCGCCCTCGGGCGGGACGAAGCGCCGCGTGGTGTTGTCGATGAGCTCGCCGTAGCGGATCAGGTTCTTCATGATGGTCTGGGTATCAGGCATGGGCCGGCTCGCCGGCTTTGTCCTTGGCGGGTTCGTTGTAGACGTCGGCCTTGAACGGGTCGATGCCGACGCGCGTGACCACGTCGACGAAACGTTCCGCGTCGCTGTCGCGCAGGCGCAGGTAGGTCTGGATCAGTTTCTCGACCACGTCCGGCACTTCCTCGCGGGCGAACGACGGTCCGATGATGCGGCCGATGGCGGCGCCGCCGGCGCGCGACGGGTCGACGTCGTTCAGGTCGTTCTCGCCGCCGTGCTGGCGTCCGCCGATGGTAACCTGGTACCACTCCTCGCCGGCCTTGTCGACGCCGAGGATGCCGATGTGGCCGACGTGATGGTGGCCGCAGGCGTTGATGCAGCCGGAGATGTTGAGGTCCAGCTCGCCGATCTCGAACAGGTAGTCCAGATCGTCGAAACGGGCCTGGATGGCCTGCGCCACCGGGATGGACACGGCGTTGGCCAGGGCGCAGAAATCGCCGCCGGGACAGGAAATGATGTTGGTCAGCAGGCCGATGTTGGGCGTGGCCAGCCCCAGCGGCTTGAGCGCTTCCCACAAGGCGTGCAGGCGGTCGCGGCGGACGTCGGGCAGGATCAGGTTCTGCTCGTGCGACACGCGCAGCTCGCCGTGCGAATACGCGTCCGCCAGGTCGGCGATGGCGTCCATCTGGGCGTCGGTGACGTCGCCGGGCGGGACCCCGGTGGCCTTCAGCGACAGCGTGACCGACGCATAGCCGGCCACGCGGTGCGCGTGCGTGTTCTTGCGCAGCCAGCGCGCGAAGGCCGGGTCGGCGTCGGCCTGCCCGGGCGTCGGGTCGGCGGCCGTGGCGGCGTCGGCATCGTATTCCGGCCAGGTGAAGCGTCCGGCGATGCGGTCCAGGTCTTCCTGCTTCAGGCGGTTGGGGCCGTCCTTGATGAAGGCCCATTCCTCCTCGACCTGCTTCGCGTACACCTCGGGCGTCAGGTCCTTGACCAGGATCTTGATGCGCGCCTTGTACTTGTTGTCGCGGCGGCCGTGCAGGTTGTAGACCCGCAGCGCGGCCTGCAGATAGGTCAGCAGGTCGTACCAGGCGACGAAGGGGCGGATCAGCTTGCCGACGATGGGGGTGCGGCCCATGCCGCCGCCGACCCAGACGCGAAAGCCGGTGACGCCGTCCTGCTCGACCGCCTGCAGGCCGATGTCGTGCACGCCGACGGCCGCGCGGTCTTCCCGCGCGCCGCTGACGGCGATCTTGAACTTGCGCGGCAGGAAGGCGAATTCGGGGTGCAGCATGGACCACTGGCGGATGATCTCGCACCACACCAGCGGATTGGTCACCTCATCGGCGGCCACGCCGGCGAAATGATCGGTGGTGGTGTTGCGGATGCAATTGCCGCTGGTCTGGATGGCGTGCATCTGCACGGTGGCCAGGTCGGCCAGGATGTCCGGCACCTGCTCCAGCTTGGGCCAGTTGAACTGCATGTTCTGGCGGGTGCTGAAATGGCCGTAGCCGCGGTCGTACTTGCGGGCGATGTGGGCCAGCATGCGCAATTGGCGCGAAGCCAGCATGCCGTAGGGAATGGCCACGCGCAGCATGGGCGCATGGCGCTGGATGTAGAGGCCGTTTTGCAGGCGCAGGACGCGGAAGTCGTCCTCCGTCAACTCGCCGGACAGGAAGCGCTGGGTCTGGTCGCGGAACTGGGCGACGCGCTCCTCGACCAAACGTTGGTCTATGGGGTCATACACGTACATGATGCTGCGCCTCGATACGCATGGCGGGCCAGACTACGGCCTCGATGAAAGCGAAAAGTGCAATCGTAGCGAATCTTGCGCGCTCGTGTCGGCCAACCCCCTGGAATGGTTATTTGCTTAAGGCCTGGATTTATATAGGGATTTTCGCGGCGCGGCGGCAAACGGGGCGTGCCCCCGGCCTGGGCGCGCGCGGGCTTGCGCCGGAATGCAAAAAGCCCGCCTGACGGCGGGCTTTGCCAGATCGGACGACGCGGCGCGCTCCGCGCGCGGAGCGCGCCGCGTGGCCTGGCCGCCTTACTGGGCGGCGTCCTTCAGCTTCTTCAGCGGACGGACCTTGACCTTGACCGAAGCCGGCTTGGCCGGGAACCAGCGCTCTTCGCCGGAGAAGGGATCCTTGCCGAAGCGCTTGGGCTTGGCGGGAACCTTCTGCACCGACACCTTGAACAGGCCGGGCAGCGCGAATTCGCCGGCGCCCTTCTTGTTCACGGAAGCCAGCACGGCGCCTTCCAGGCTGGCCAGGACCAGCTTGACCGACTTGGCTTCGACGCCAGTCTGCTCGACCAGGTGGGTCACCAGTTGGCTCTTGTTCAGGGCGGTCTTGATCACGGACACGGGAGCGGCCGCTTTCTTGGCGGGAGCCGCCTTGGTGGCGACGGCCTTCTTGGCCGGGGCCTTGGCCGGAGCCTTCTTGGCAACGGTGGAAACTTTCTTAGCAGGAGCTTTTTTAGTGGCCATGGTCGATGAAAGTTAGGGTTGAAATATACGTGCCGCACGCCATGCGCCGGCTGAACGCGATGATAGCGGAAGCAAAGCGACTGTGTACATTATTTGCGCGGTATCGCGGCATAAATCGCACGGAGACGCGCAGGAACAACGGTTCTGGCCTCCACGGGCCCTAAAAATACGGGATTTTTACGCAATGTCATGCCTTGCCGACCATGCTTGCACGTCGCCATCGCGGCGTTGCGCGGCGCGCGCGGCATCGCGTCCGGCCGGTCCGTCAGTGTGGGAAAAGCCTATATACAAGGCGTTTTGCAAGGCGCTGCGCAAGGCGTCTTGCCAGGCGCTTCGCAAGGGTTTCGAGGATGCCGCCGTCCGCGCGGCGGTCCTGCCGCTGCGGCCCGGAGGCCAGGGCGCGATGCGCCGAAAGCCTGTTTTAAAGGGGTTTCGGCTGCCTCGGGGCCGTTGCACGACGGGCGCCGCCACGCCGCGGATGGCGGCGCGGGAAGCCTGTCCGGCCGGCGCGCGGGACAGTTCGCGCCCACGGCATGGGGCTGGCGCATTCCGGTGCGCGGCGTAGGTGGTCGGCGCGCATGAGCGGCGCACATGAGCGGCGTATCTGGCGGTCACGTCACGCGGCCGCGCAGGCATGTGTCGCCGGCCATGGCGCGGCGGCGGGCAGGCGCGTCGTTTCCATCAAGGAGACGACTTCGCCCAGGACGATCACCGCGGGGCTTTCCAGGCCGGCGCGCGCGATGGCCTCGGCCATCCCGGCCAGGGTAGTGACGACGTGGCGCTGGTCCGGACAGGAGACGCGATGCACGGCGGCCACCGGCAGGTCGGCGGCGTATCCCGCCGCCATGCATTCCCGCGCCAGGCTGGCGGCATCGCTCATGCCCATGTAGCAGACGACCGTCAGGCCGCTGGCGGCCAGGCCGCGCCAGTCGGGACGCGAGCCGTCCATGGTGTGCGCGGTGACCAGGGCCACGCCGCGGCTGAGGCCGCGATGCGTCAACGGCAATCCCAGCGCCGCGCCCACCGCCAGGCCGGCGGTCTGCCCGCCGACGGCTTCCGCGGCGATGCCGCGCGCCGCCAGCCACGCCATTTCCTCGCCGCCGCGCCCGAAAATGAAGGGGTCGCCGCCCTTGACGCGCGCCACGCGGCGGCCCTGCCGCGCATGGCGCGCCATCAACCGCAGGATGAAATCCTGCGGCGTCGAGCGGCAGCCGCCGCGCTTGCCGACCTTGATCATGCGCGTGCCCGGCGCGGCCAGGTCCAGGATGCCGGCGCCCACCAGGTCGTCGATCAGCCAGACGTCGGCCTGGGCGAGGACGCGGGCGGCCTTGATCGTCAGCAGTTCGGGATCGCCGGGACCGGCGCCCACCAGCCAGACCTTGCCCGGGGCGCCGGCGGCCGGCGTGCGGGTTTCAGGAGACGTGTACGGGATCATGATGAATGGCCTTCGTGGCGGTTCGCGCACATGCGATCATGCGCGAAATTTCGGGAGCGCAGGAGCCGCAGCCGGTGGCGCAGCCCAGGGTTTGCTTGAGTCCGTCCAGGTCGAGCCCGCCGGCGATGCCCGCCGCGATGGCGCGATCGGTGACGCCCACGCACACGCAGATCGTGCGCGCGCGCGGCGCCGCGGCGGTTCCGGTTTGCCCCAGCAGCAGCCGCGCCAGGCTGGCGGGCGCGTCGCCGCCGTCGGCCCAGGCGGCCAGGGCGTCGTGGGCGAGCAGGTCGCCGGCCAGGAAGAAGGCGCGGGGTCTCCCCTGGTCCAGCGCCACGCGGCGCAGCTTGCCGCGCGCGGGATCGTCGTAGACGGCGCTGGCATCCGGGCCCAGGCCCAGTTCCTCGTACAGCGTCGCCAGCAGGTCCGTTTCGGGCGCCCGCGCGGCCGCGATGGCCATGCCCAGGCCGCCGCCGGCGATGGCGCTGGGCAGCAGCACAGCATAGGGGAAGCGGCGCAGCCAGGGCGCCAGCGCGCGGCGCAGGGCCGCGGCGTCGCCGCGCACCCAGCCGGCGGCCTGCCAGGGCAGGGCGGCCGGCGCCACCGCGATCGCGCAATGCTTCAGTTCCGGCTGGCGCGAGACGGGATCGCGCGCCGGATTGGTCAGCGCATTGACGCCTTCGCCCGCCATGAAGGCGCTGCCCCAATGCATCGGCAGCCAGGCCTGGCCGCGCCGCAGGCTGGCGTCCGCGCGCGCCGGCAGGACGATTTCGCCGCGGCGCGAACGCACCGTCGCCAGGGCGTTTTCCGCCAGTCCCAGCTCCTCCATGTCGTCCGGGTGCAGGGACAGCCAGGGCGCCTCCACGTGGCGCACCAGGGAGGGCGACAGCGCCGTGCGCGCCATGGTGTGCCAATGGTCGCGCAAGCGGCCGGTGGTCAGGCGCAGCGGATACTCGGCCGTCACCGGCTCCGCCACCGGCGTATAGGCCACGTCGACGAAGCGCGCCCGGCCGTCGGCCGTGGCGAAGACGCCGTCGGCGTACAGGCGGCGCGACGGCGGCAGGCCGGGGCGGTAGGGCCATTGCTGCGGGCCCTGCTCGTCCAGGATGCGGTACGTCAGCGCGCTGTAGTCCAGGTCGCGGCCCGCCGTGGTGGCGGCGTGCTCGGCGAATACCGCCGCTTCGCCGGGATAGTCGAACAGCGCCGCGCGCGCCGGCGCGATGCGCGCGGCCAGGCGTCGCGCGACGCCCGCGGCCAGGCGCCAGTCCGGCTGGGCGTCGCCCGGGGCGGCGATGGCGGCGCGCACGCGGCTGATGCGGCGCTCGGAATTGGTCACCGTGCCTTCCTTTTCCGGCCAGGTGGCGGCGGGCAGCACCAGGTCCGCATAGTCCAGCGTTTCGACGCCCGCGAAGGCCTCCTGCACGATGACGAGTTCGGCGCGCGCCAGCGCCGCGCGGACGCGCGCCTGGTCGGGCAGGGATTGCGCGGGGTTGGTGGCCGCGATCCAGATGGCCTTGATGCGTCCGTCCAGCAGGGCGTCGAACATTTCCACGGCCGGCAGGCCCGGCCGTTCCGGCAAGCGGGGAACGCCCCACAGCGCGGCGACCTCGGCGCGATGGGCGGCGTCGGCCGGGTCGCGGTGGCCGGGCAGCAGCGTGGCCATGCCGCCCGCTTCGCGGCCGCCCATGGCGTTGGGTTGCCCGGTCAGGGAGAAGGGGCCGGCGCCGGGCTTGCCGATCTGCCCCGTGGCCAGGTGCAGATGGATCAGGGCGGCATTCTTCGCCGTGCCGCTGCTGGACTGGTTCAGGCCCATCGTATAGAGCGACAGCGCCGCGCCGGCGCGGCCGAACCAGCGCGCGGCCGTGACGATGTCGGCGGCCGGCACGCCGCACAGGTCCTGCGCCACGGCCGGCGGGCAGGCGGCGATCCGTTCGCGCAGGGCGGCGAAGCCGGTGGTGTGGCGCGCGATGAAGGCCTGGTCGAGCAGCCCTTCGTCCTGCATCGCGTGCAGCATGGCGTGGAACAGCGCCACGTCGCTGCCGGGCAGGATGGGCAGATGCAGGTCGGCCAGCTCGGCGGTGTCGGTGCGGCGCGGGTCGACCAGGATGATTTTCATGTCCGGCCGGGCCTGTTTCGCGGCTTCCAGGCGGCGGAACAGGATGGGGTGGGCATGGGCGGCGTTGGAGCCCGCGATCAGCACCGTGTCGGCCAGGCCGAGGTCTTCGTAGCAGGCGGGCGGCGCGTCCGCGCCCAGGGTCTGCTTGTATCCGGCCACGGCGCTGGACATGCACAGGCGCGAGTTGGTGTCGACGTTGTTGGTGCCGACCAGGGCGCGCGCCAGCTTGTTGAAGACCGCGTAGTCCTCGGTCAGCAACTGGCCGGAGAGATAGAAGGCGACGGCGTCCGGCCCGTGGCGGCCGATGATTTCCGCGAGGCGGGCGGCGGCCACATCCAGGGCGTCGTCCAGGGCCAGCTCGCGGCGCGGCGCGTCGCGATGCTCGCGCCATTGCGCGCGCAGGACGCGGGCGCCGTCGTCGCGCACGGTATCGGCCAGGGCGCGGCCCTTGCTGCACAGCTTGCCCAGGCTGGACGGATGGTCGTCGTCGCCGCTAACGCCGGTGACCCGGCCGGCCTCGGTGTGCACCCGCACGCCGCAGCCGGTGCCGCAGTAACAGCAGATGGTGGCGGTGGTGGCCGGGTCGGCGGCCTGCGTTGCGGCCGGCTGGCGGACGAGGGGGCTGTCCATGCCCATCACGCGGCCCGGCGCGCCGCGCCCGGCGCTTCCTTGGCCGGTTCTTCATTAGCCGGGGCTTCGTTGGCGGGTTCCTCGCCCCACATCAGGCGATCGCGCAGCGCCGCCACGTCGCGGCCTTCGCGGATGAGGCGGAAATACCAGGCGCCGTCGGCGGTGTCGCCATACAGGCAGGCGCCCACCAGCCGGCCGTCCTGGATGACCAGCTTTTTGTAGACGCCGGCCAGCGGGTCGGTCAGCGTGATGGTCTCGGTGTCCGCGCCGCCGAGGAAGTCGCCGGCCGAAAACACGTCGACGCCGGTGACCTTGAGCTTGGTCGAGAGGACGCTGCCGGGATAGCGGCCGCTGCCTATCCGCGCCAGGTGGTTCGCCGCCACGCGCGCCTGTTCGTACAGGGGAGCGACCAGGCCATAGGCCACGCCGCGATGGCTGGCGCATTCTCCCACCGCGTAGATGCAGGGATCGTAGGTCTGCAAGGTGTCGCTGACGACGATGCCGCGTTCGGTGTGCAGCCCGCAGGACCGGGCCAGCCCGATATTCGGACGCACGCCCGCCGCCATGACCACCAGGTCCGCGGGGATTTCGGTCCCGTCCTTGAACCGCACGGCGCGGACATGGCCCTGGTCGTCGCCCAGGATGGCTTCCGTCTGGCGCGCCATCAGGAATTGCAGGCCGCGCGCTTCCAGGGTGGCGCGCAGCAGGTTCGCCGCCGTGACGTCGAGCTGGCGGTCCAGCAGGGTCTGGCCCAGGTGCACCACGCTGGCCCGCATGCCCCGCGCGGACAGGCCGCTGGCGGCCTCCAGGCCCAGCAGTCCGCCGCCGATGACCACGGCATGGCCGCCCTTGGCCGCCGCGGCTATCATGCGCTGCACGTCCTGGATGTCGCGAAAGCCGATCACGCCCCGCAGGTCGTGGCCCGGCACCGGCAGGACGAAGGGCGTGGACCCGGTCGCCAGGAGCAGGCGGTCGTAGGGTGCGACGGTGCCGTCGTCGGCATGGACCCGGCGGCGCGCCCGGTCGATGCGGGTCACGGTGCGGTTCAGCAGCAGGCGGATGCCGTGCGCCGCGTACCAGTCGACGTCGTTCAGCACGATGTCGTCCAGCGTCTGCTCGCCCATCAGCACGGGCGACAGCATGATGCGGTTGTAGTTGGGATGGGGCTCGGCGCCGAACACCGTGATGTCGTAGAGGCCGGGCGCGATCTTCAGCAATTCCTCCAGGGCGCGCACGCCCGCCATGCCGTTGCCGACCAGCACCAGTTTCGGTTTGTCCATGGTTGGGTGTCTCCTTAGCCGAAGGGGGGGCGGGGTCAGCCGGCGCGGCGGGCGGCGCGGGGAAGGGTTGCGAGCGGGGAGCCGTTCGTGCCCGTGTCCACGTTCACGCCTTCGTCCGCGTTCAGGCCTTCATCCGCGGTCTCGTCCGCGTCCGCATCCGCATGGCCCGGCGCCGGACCTGTCGGCCGTCCGCCGACGACATGCAGGCCGACGGCGGCGCCTTCGCGCGGGCCTTCGCTGGCCGTGGATGCGCCGGGCGTGGCGGTCGTGGCGGCCGCCGCCGGATTGCCGTGCCGCCGGTGCAGGAAATCGACGACCGCGGCGCGGCAGGCCAGGTAGCGCGGGTCGTTGGCCAGCTCGACCCTATCGCGCGGGCGCGCCAGCGGCACGTCCAGGATCTCGCCGATGGTGGCCGCCGGGCCGTTGGTCAGCATGACGATGCGGTCCGACAGCAGCACGGCCTCGTCGACGTCGTGGGTGACCATGATGGTGGTGCTGCGGGTCTTGGCGACGATCTTCAGCAGCTCGTCCTGCAGATGGGCGCGGGTCAGGGCGTCCAGCGCGCCGAAGGGTTCGTCCATCAGCAGCACCTTGGGCTCCATGGCCAGGGCGCGGGCGATGCCCACGCGCTGTTTCATGCCGCCGGAGATTTCGCGCGGCAACTTGGCCTGCGCGTGGGCCAGGCCGACGAGTTCCAGCGCCGCGTGGGTGCGCGCCTGCAGTTGCGCCTTGCTTTCCGTCCTGCCGAACACCCGCTCCACGCCCAGGTGGACGTTCTGGTAGCAGGTCATCCAGGGCAGCAATGCGTGGTTCTGGAAGACCACCGCGCGCTCCGGCCCGGGCCCGGCGATCTCCTTTTCCGCGCAGATCAGCACGCCCGACGTGGGGCGCGTCAGGCCCGCCACCAGGTTCAGCAGCGTGGACTTGCCGCAGCCGGAATGGCCGATGAGGCTGATGAACTCGCCCTGCGCCACGCTCAGGTCGATGTCGCGCAGCGCCACGAAGGGGCCGTTGCGGGTGGGGAAGACCTGGCCCACGCGCTCGATGCGTACGAATTTCTGCATGGTCTTATTCCTCGGTGTAGGTGAAGCGGCGCGCGAGTTGCACCAGCAGGACTTCGAGCAGCAGGCCGACGATGCCGATGATGAAAATGGCGATGACGATGTGCTCGACCTTGAGGTTGTTCCACTCGTCCCACAGCCAGAAACCGATGCCGGACCCGCCGGTCAGCATTTCTGCGGCGACGATGACCAGCCAGGCGGTGCCGATGGACAGGCGCACGCCCGTCAGGACATAGGGCAGGACGGCCGGCAGCAGCACCCGGGTCAGGACCTTCCATTCCGACAGGTCCAGCACGCGCGCCACGTTGAGATAGTCCTGCGGCACGCGCGACACGCCGACGGCCGTGTTGACGATCATGGGCCAGATCGAACAGATGAAGATGGCCCAGATGGCGGCCGGATTCGCCGCCTTGAAAAGAAGCAGGCCCAGCGGCAGCCAGGCCAGCGGCGAGACCGGCCGCAGCAGGCTGACGATGGGCGAGAGCATGGCGTTCAGGGCCTTGAAGCGGCCGATGGCGAAGCCGACCGGGATGCCCACCAGCGCGGCCAGGCCGAAGCCGATGGCGACGCGCTGCAGGGACGCCAGCACGTTCCAGCCTATGCCCTTGTCGTTGGGACCGTTGTCGTAGAAGGGATGGGCGAACAGCTCGCGCGCCGCGTCCCAGGTCTTGCCGGGCGTGGGGATTTCCGGGACGAGCAGGGCGATGCCCTGCCAGATCAGCACGAAGACGGCAAAGCCGGCGGCCGGGCCGATCAGCGCGCCGAGCAGGGCGTCGAAGCGTTCGCGCCAGCGCGGCGCGGGCGCGGCGGCGGAGGCGAGGGCGGTGGCGGGAGTGTTCATGCGCGTGCTCCGGAATCAGGCTTTGACTTTGAAACCGTCCGCATAGGCGGCGGGGTTGCTGCCGTCCCAGACCACGCCGTCGATCAGCGTGGAGGAGCGGTTCTCCGAGCCGGGCAGGCTGGCGCCCGCCGCGGCGGCGGCCTGTTTGTAGATGTCGATGCGGTTGATCTGCCGGGCCGCGGCCATGTAGTCGGGGTGTTCCTTCAGCAGCCCCCAGCGCTTGTGCTGGGTCAGGAACCACATGCCGTCGCTGAGGTAGGGGAAGCTGACGTCGCCGTCCTGGTAGAAGTGCATGGCGTGGGGATCGTCCCAGGTCTTGCCCAGGCCGTTGCTGTAGCGGCCCAGCATGCGATCGACGATGGCGCTCGCGTCGGTGTTGACGTAGGACTTGGCGGCGATGGTCTCGGCGGCCTGGCGGCGGTTGGACGCCGATGCGTCTATCCATTTGCCGGCCTCGATGACGGCGGCCGTGACGGCGCGGGCCGTATTGGGATGGGCCTGGACGAAGTCGGCGCTGGTGCCCAGCACTTTTTCGGGATGGTCGGTCCAGATCTGCTGGGTGGTGACGGCCGTGAAGCCGATCTTGTCGGCGATGGCGCGGGCGCCCCAGGGTTCGCCGACGCAGAAGCCGTCCATGTTGCCGACGCGCATATTGGCGACCATCTGGGGCGGCGGCACGGTGATGACCTTGGCGTCGCGCATGGGATTGATGCCGTAGGCCGCCATCCAGTAATAGAGCCACATGGCGTGGGTGCCGGTGGGAAAGGTCTGCGCGAAGGTGTAGTCGCGTTTCTCGGCCTGCATGACCTTGGCGAGCGAGGCGCCGTCGGTGGCGCCGGCCTCCTTGAGCTTCTCGGAGAGGGTGATGGCCTGGCCGTTGCGGTTCAGGCCCATGAGGACGGCCATGTCCTTCTTGGGGCCGCCGATGCCCAGGTGCATGCCGTAGACCAGGCCGTACAGGACGTGGGAGAAATCCAGTTCGCCGTTGACCAGCTTGTCGCGGACGCCGGCCCACGAGGCTTCCTTGGACGGCGTGATCTTGACGCCGTATTTCTTGTCCAGCCCCAGCACGGAGGCCATGACCACGGAGGCGCAGTCGGTGAGGGGAATGAAGCCGATCTTGACTTCGGTTTTCTCGGGGGCGTCGGAGCCGGCGGCCCAGGCGCCGGCGCGCACCAGCGGATCGACCAGCGTCAGGATGCCGGCGCCGGCCAGGCCGCGGGCGCCTTTGCCCAGCCAGTCGCGGCGGCCTTGATCGATGGCGGCGGCGGCCGGGGGAGAGGTCGTCGGGGGCGTCTTCGAGTCTACGGGCTTCATTCCAGGGCTCCAGGGTCGGGGGCGAGAACTAATGGAAAATAAAAAAAGCGTCCCGCTCTCCAGGACGGGGCCTGGAGCCGCGGAACGCCGTTGTTCCCATATGCCGCGAGTCAATCGCGGCGACAGCCGGTTCTTGGCTGTCATCCTGGTAAAAGCAATCGATATGCCAACTTTTCCGGATGCCTGCGTCCGGCGATAAGTCGTTGTCTTTATTGTGGAAAATCTCTTTCGCCGGGAACGTCGGCCGGCGCCGGGGCAGGGGCCGCTGCATCGTGGTGCGGCCGTGCCCGGGATTGCGCGCCACCTTGGTGCGCTGCGGCAAAACCGCGGGCGATGCAGGGCGGCGCCGCGCGCTTGATCATTTTTTCCAATTGCGGCGATCCAAAATCAGAGTTGGCGCCACGGGTGGCGGCCTGCCGATAATGGTTTCCTGATTCCAGCAACGAGGGGAAGCACGTGAGCACCGCAAGCACGGGATACGAGGCGCGCCAGTTGGTGCGCGCGCGCAAGCACACCACCCAGACGTCGGGACTGGCGCCGGGCTATGTCCAGGCCAACCTGGCCATCCTGCCGTCCGCGCAGGCCGCGGACTTCCTGCGCTTCTGCTCCCTGAATCCCAAGCCTTGTCCCCTGCTTGGCAGCACGGAGCCCGGGGACTGGCGCCTGCCGCGCCTGGGCAAGGACATCGACATACGCACCGATCTTCCCAAGTACCGGATCTGGCGCAACGGCGCGCTGGAGCGGGAGGTGCCGGACATCAAGGATTACTGGCGCGACGATCTCGTGGCCTTCCTGCTGGGCTGCTCCTATTCCTTCGAGGAGGAATTGCTGCGGGCCGGCCTGGCCCTGCACCATCACGAGCGCGGCTGCGACGTTCCGGTCTACCGCACCTCCATCCCGACGACGCCGGCCGGTCCGTTTTCCGGGCCGCTGGTGGTGTCCATGCGGTCGTTCAAGCCGGCGGACGCCATACGCGCGATCCAGATCACCTCGCGCATGCCCGCGGTGCACGGCGCGCCGGTGCATATCGGCCTGCCGGAAAGCATAGGCATCGCCGACATCGACAAGCCCGACTACGGGACGGCCGTGCCCATGGAGCCGGGCGAGCTGCCCGTGTTCTGGGCCTGCGGCGTCACGCCCCAGGCGGTCGTCGAGGCGGCCGGGCTGGACTTCTGCATCACGCACGCGCCGGCCCATATGCTGGTGACCGATTTACGCAATTCGGACTTGGCCGTGTTGTAGCCCCGCCGCTCTTCTGCCTAGAATGGGTCCGCGCCGCCTGCATGCCTTACGTGCAGGCGGCGTGAATTCATGGGAGCGGACGGGCGATATGCGGGACTTGCGGACTTTCGAAACCTTCTACTGGGTCGCGAAACTGGGCGGATTCCGCGCGGCCGCGGCCAAGCTGCACACGACCCAGCCCGCGGTGTCGGCGCGCATCGCCCAACTGGAGCAGGAGCTGGGCGTCGAACTGTTCGACGCCAATCGCCGCCGCGCCACGCTGACGGCGCGCGGCGCGCTGCTGGTCGAATATGCCGAGCGGCTGCTCAAGGTGCGGGACGAATTGCTGGCGGCGGTCGCCCAGCCCGCCGCCTTGCGCGGCAAGTTCACGATAGGCACGTCCGAAACGCTGGTGCGGACCTGGCTGTCCAGCCTGATCGAGGATATCAGCGCAAGATATCCGAATCTCATCATCGACATCGCCGTCGACAACTCGCCGGAATTGCGGCAACGCATCCTTGCGCAGGACATCGATCTCGCGCTGATGACCGAGACCATTCCCAACGATGGGGTGCACGGCGTCAAACTCTGCAGTTACGAGGTGTGCTTTGTTGTGGCGCGGGGGCTTCCTCTTGGGGCGCACGACCCCGCGGACGATTGCGCCACGCGGCCGGACGATGAACTGTTTTCGCGCTATCCCATCATTACCTGGCCTGCCTATACCCTGCTCAGCACCAATGTGCTGGCCCGCATACGGGAGGCCCTGGGGCTGGCCGACATGCGCATCTGGGGCGTTTCCTCCGTGCAGACCATTATCGACATGGTGCATGCCGGGCGCGGCATCGGCGCCTTGTCGTCCGTGCTGGTCCAGGACGCGATCGACGCCGGCGCCTTGCGCGTGCTCGATACGTCCGTCGTGCTGCCGGCGCTCGATTACTACGCCGTCTATCTGGAGGGAACCTCCAACAACGCATTGAAGCGCTCGATCAGCGCCTTGGCCCAGGAAGCGGCGGCGCGCCACCACGGGCAGGCGATCCAGGTTTTTGATCCCATCGATAAAAAATGACGCTCGTTGCCGTGTTCCCTTGCACGGCATAATCGAACACGCATCGTCAGTTATGCGCCGCGCGACCAAGCAGCGCGCGGCGTGGGATCAACATCCGGGCCAGGCGGCGTCCCGTCACGGGGGGCGCGGCCAGGGGCTACGGATCATCACAAGGGGAATGACATGCCATCCGAAAATCCACGTTCCATGCGCGCGTCTGCGTCTGCGTTTGCGTTTGCGTCCGCGTTTGAGTTCTGCTCCGCGTCCGTGCCTGCCTCTGTCTCTGCGTCCGCATTCGCGCTTGCGTGCATCCGCGGCCGCGCCCGTGCGGGCTTCCCGCCGTGCGGAGAAGCGCGATGAGGAATCCCGCCCTGTCTCCCGACGCCGACGCCGTCACGCAACTTTCCGCCGCAACGGAATCCGATGCCTTGGGATCGGCATCCCATGCCCTGTATCGCAAGATCGCATGGAAGGTGTTGCCCTTTCTCATTACCTGCTATCTGTTTGCCTACCTCGACCGCGTGAACGTGGGATTCGCCAAGCTCCGTATGCTGGAGGACCTGAAGTTCTCGGAGACGGCCTACGGTTTCGGCGCGGGCCTGTTCTTCATCGGCTACCTGATATTCGAGGCGCCCAGCAATGTCTGGATGATGAAGGTGGGCGCGCGCAAGACCATCATGCGCATCATGCTGCTATGGGGATTGCTGTCCATGGCCTTCGCCTTCGTGCAGACGCCCACGCAGTTCTATATCCTGCGCTTCCTGCTGGGCGCGGCGGAAGCCGGCTTCTTTCCCGGCATCGTTCTGTACCTGACGTTCTGGTTTCCGTCGCGGGTGCGGGGGCGCATGCTGGGGTTGTTCATGGCGGCCATTCCCTTGTCGGGCGTGCTGGGCGCGCCGCTGTCCGGCTGGATCATGCACGGCATGCACGATCATTCGGGACTGTCGGGATGGCAGTGGCTGTTCCTCATGGAAGGCTGCCCGTCGGTCGTGCTGGCGTTGCTGGTGCCCTGGCTGCTGACCGATACGCCGGCGCAGGCCCGGTGGTTGACCGATAGCGAGAAGACGCAGGTGCACGCGGACCTGGACGCCGACGCGCGCGCCAAGGACGCGATGGGCGGCTTCCATCCCTCGCTGGTGGCGATGCTCGGGGATGCGCGGGTCTGGGCCATGGTCGCGCTGTGCATATGCCAGGCGATCGGCAACTACGGCGTCAGTTTCTGGCTGCCGACCCTGGTCAAGGACCTTGGCTATCAGGATCCGCTGATCATCGGCCTGTTGTCGGCGATACCGTTCCTGGCCGGCGCGATCGCGCTGAACCTCGTCGCCCGCTCTTCCGACCGGCGCCTGGAGCGGCGCTGGCATCTGATCGCGGGATTCATTACCTCGGCGGCAGGTCTCGCGGCCAGCGCCTTGCTGCACGGCACCCCCATCGCCGCGCTGGCCGCGCTGACGGTGGGCACCGCCGGCGTCTACATGGCGACCACCATGATGTGGATGCTGCCCAGCATCTTCCTGGGCGGTATCGGCATGGCGGCGGCGATCGGCGTCATCAACTCGCTGGGCGGCCTGGGCGGCTTCGTCAGCCCCTATCTCATGGGCATGGTGAAGGACGCCACCCAGTCCACGGCAGGCGGCGTCTATTTCATCGCCGGCGTCGCCGTGATCGGCGCGATCCTGGCATACCGCCTGCCCAAGCGGCTGGTCAATCGTTGATGGCGGGAGCAGGGCGCGGTTCCGCATGGCGAGTTCCGGCGCTCATGCTCCCGCAGCGATTCGCTTTCATATCTGCGCGCGGCCTCGGTCCTTGAGCATCAGCGGCCTCAGGGCCGCCTCCCCACACCGACGAAGATCGAAGATCGCGTCGACCAGTTTCCAGGCAGAAACTAGTCAAGCAGCCCGGGCATTGTTGTGATGCTCGATGACTTCGGCGATCACGAAATGCAGGAATCTTTCGGCGAATTCGGGATCGAGGCCTGACGCAGCGGCCAGGCCTCGCAGGCGCGCTACCTGTTCTTCCTCGCGTTTCGCATCGGTGGCCGGCAGGTTGTGCCGCGCCTTCAGCACGCCCACCCGCTGCGTACAGCGGAAACGCTCGGCCAGCATGTGAACGAGCGCGGCATCTATGTTGTCGATGCTGCGGCGGATCGATTTCAGTTCTTCGAGAGGCGCAGCGCCGCCGCGAGTGTCGTCCAGGGTCTTTTCCATCTTTGTCTCCGCTACCACTACGTGCATTCGAAATCGGTTTTCAACGAACGCAAGTATGCCTGTTTCCGGCTTTTTCGTGAGACCCTTGGTCAGGTTGCGAGGGCGTATTGGCCGGCGCCAATGTCCCCATCGTCCCTCGCAGGAGGGTGGCGAAATTCAAATCAGGCGGAAATAGAAAGAACCGACAAGGCCAATCGTTGGTTCTCCTTGTCAGCCAGCAGAGGGCCGTTCATCCATGAGCGCGGAGAACCGGAGCAGGTAGCCGTCAGGATCCTGAACAAGAAATTCCCGCACGCCAGACTCCATATCTTCATGGCGATACCATCGCTCCGTGACGCCCTCGAACAATGGCCAATTTGCCGCCGTCAAGGCATTCACCACCGGCTCCACCGCCGGCACCTTGATCTCAAGATTCATGCCCCGGCCTCGGGGGGCGTCAAGAGGCGCGGTTATCCAATACCCGTCGCCGCGCACTTCAACGAGCATCACTTGAGCGCCGTCGAGATCAAGATAGACAAAACCTTCCTGCTCGCGCCCATAAGCGAGAGAAAAACCGCAGATTTCCATCCAGAACCTTTTGCTGGCAACCAGGTCGGTGACCAACAATTCAGGCACCAGCCGCGCACGACGAAATTTCATACCGCTCCACTCCAGCTTCCATTGCAGTTTCGCGCCCGGTCATCTCCCACCAAATGAGAGGATGTATGAACATGCCGCTCTCAGGCCCGTCCCGCCGCCTTCCTCTGATCGGCATCCGCGCCCTACGGCTTCAGCAGGATCTTGCCGAAGTGGCGGTTTTCTTTCATATAGGCCAGCGCGGTCGCGGCGTCGGCGAGGGGGAATTCCTCCGCGATCGGCAAGCTGAGCTTGCCTGCCTCGAGCAGCGGCCATAGGTCGGCGCACATGCGGCGGCCGATTTCGCGGACTTCTTCCACGCTGCGCGTGCGGAACGTGACGCCGATATAGTGGATGCGGCGCAGCGCGTGCAGGTCGCAGTCGAAGGCCGCTTCCTTTCCGCCCAGGCGTCCCACGTTCACGATGCGGCCGAGGATGGCGGCCGCCCGCATATTGTCATTCATGACCGGGCCCGAAACCTGGTCCACGATCAGATTCACGCCTTTGCCGTCGGTGGCATCGAGCACGGCCTGGACCCAGCCGGGATCGCTGGCGTCCAGCGCGATATCGGCCCCGAAACCGGCCAGTTGCCCGCGCCGGCCCGCGTTGGTCGCCGTGCCGATGACGAGGTCCGCGCCCATCGCCTTGGCGATCTGCAATCCCATCAGGCCGACGCCGCTGCTGGCGCCCTGGATCAGGACGGATTCGCCGGGCCGCAGGCGGCCATTGGTGACGACCGCGTCATGCATGGTCTGCAAGGCGACCGGCAATACCGCCGCCTGGGAAAACGGCATGTCCTTGGTCGGAAGCGGGTACACGCGGCCATAATCGCTGACGGCATATTCGGCGTAGCCGCCGCTGCCGGAAGCCATCACGCGGTCGCCGGGCGCATATTGCGTGACTTCCGCCCCGACCGCCTCGACCACGCCGGCCCATTCGAGGCCGGGTATGGTTCCCGGGCCTCCGACGCTGCCGTGCCGCTGGCCGGCAGCCACGGTCAGGTCCGCACGATTGAGCGACGCCGCGCCGACGCGCACCAGCACGTCCGTCGGCCCCACCGAAGGGATGGGCACCTCTTGCAAGGACAAACCGCTTTCCGTAACGACTATGGCTTTCATGCGTGGCCTCCGTCAGCGCTTTTTCTGCCCCGAAAGTCTACGCCGGGAAAAGAAAAAAGGCTGCCATTTCCCCAACGTCGAGGTTGTTGTTCGAAATCCATGGTCTCGACATCGCCGTCTGAGGCAAGCGGTTTCCCGAATCGATTAATCGTCCCGCAGCGATGCCGAAATGAACGCCGACGCGCCTGCCGATGCCGCCCAATAGCCGCACCGGGGAATTGCCGCCGCGTCGCTGGGTATCGGCCGACTATTCTTTGCCATCATGGGAAGGTCAAGTCCAGCCCGAGTTGCCTGCTGAGGACGAAGGTGAGGAGCAGCACGGACAGCAGCGATAGCACGAATATTGCGGCCCCCGTGCCGAACGCGCGTAGCGCCACGGCTTTCCCCTTTTTCTTCTTGCCTTGGTCGTAGTGCCACTTGACGGCAAAGAACATGCCCGTGCCGAACACGAGAACCTTGAACGTAAGGAAGACGATAGGGATCCAATCCATCATTTTTGGTATTTCCAGGCTATTACTTGACGCTATCCACCGTGATGAAAGAGGAGAAAACGTCGGCGTATGCCATACAAGAATGGCATTGCTGCACGCGCCGAGGCATACTACTTCAAAACAATTTCCATACATTGGGACAAAATGTCCCAGTTGACAGCCATGCAAGATGAGAATTCGCCGATCTGGTCGCCGCGACTAGCCGTGCACGGCGGGCCGCGTTTTTTGCAGATTGCGGATGCCTTGCAGGCGGCGGTGGTGGACGGATCGCTGAAACCGGGTGACCGCCTGCCTCCGCAGCGCCAATTGGCAAAACATCTGGACGTCGACCTGACGACGATCACGCGCGCATACGACGAAGCCAGGCGCCGCAACTTGTTGGAAGGCCGCGGCGCGCGAGGCACTTATGTCGCGGCGCCGAAAGTCGAATTGACCTCGATCCTCGACCTGAGCATGAATACCCCGCCACGGCCGGATGGCGTGGACTTCGACGACATGCTGAAGCAAGGTTTGTCCCAAGTGCTGATGAGGGCAGACAATGGATTGTTGATGACTTACCACCTGGCCGGGGGAAGCGACTCCGACCGCAAGGCTGGAGCCAAATGGCTCGAGCCGATGTTTGGACCTCTGGATTCTCGACAGGTGGTCGTCTGTCCGGGGGCGCAAGCGGCGATCGCCGCATTGATCCTTGCGCTGACGGAGGCGGGCGACGTTATCCTGGCGGAGCCGATGAGTTATCCCGGCTTGCGTGCCGCCGCCACCCAATTCGGCAGGCACGTCATTGCGGTGGCAGCGGACAAGCACGGGATGGCGCCTGAGATGCTCGAGGCAGCGTGCCGCCGGCACAAGCCTGGGCTGGTCTACCTCAATCCGACATTACAGAATCCGACGGCCATCACCATTCCGGAACGCCGGCGCAAGGAGCTCGCCAGTATCGCGAAGCGCTGCAATGTGCGCATGGTCGAGGACGATCCCTACTGGCTCCTTGCCGATGCCCCGCCACCGCCTGTTGCCACGTTTGCCCCGGAACAGGCGTACTACATCTCGACCCTATCGAAATGCCTGACGCCCGGCTTGCGCGTCGCCTTCGTATTGATACGCGACTCGCACGAGCGCGAACGTTTCCTGGCCGCGCTGAGATCGTTTGCGCTGATGGTCGCTCCTCTGACAGCCGCCCTGGCCACTCAGTGGATCCTCGACGGTTCAGCCTACGGATTGATGGAAGGCGTACGCAACGAGGCGCGCCTGCGCCAATGGATGGCGCGGGATATCCTGGCGAGCGGGTACAGCGGCGCTGGAGACGGCCTGCATGTATGGCTCGAGTTGCCGGCGTATTGGAACGCCTCACAGCTTGCGCGCGCGGCCGACAGCGAGGGCATCGCGGTCACGCCGGCGGAGGTATTCGCAACGGGCAGCGGATCCGTGAATGCGATTCGGATCTCTTTGGGCAGCATCAAGGACCGTGGATGCTTACAGACGGGCCTTCAACGGCTGTCTCATCTGCTCGCGCGGCGCCCCGAGTCGTTCAGCGCTGCCGTGGTTTGACTTGTTATTCATGTCCCGCGCCCATTCTTCAATGGCCATGCTGGCATTCATGGATCGCAAGTACGCTTCGCGGCGATCCTCGGTCCGTGGACTTTGGATTATCTTGGGCTTGGTAACGCGGGGAAGAAGGACTTGAAGAACAAACAGCCGGGATAAAAGCTTCCGTGTCTGTCTTGATAAGTGTTGCGCAGAAGTTCCGTAGGTTGGAACTTGCAGGCATTTTGGAAGTGCCAGACCCGCTGCCAGAGCAAGTGCTGGATCGATCAGTTTTTCTCTGATCCAAGCCCTTGAATTGCAAGGACTTCCAGAAAGAATTTGGGGTGGCTGATGGGACTCGAACCCACGACAACCGGAATCACAATCCGGGACTCTACCAACTGAGCTACAGCCACCGCAGCAAAGAAACGAGATTCTAGCACGGGTTTAAAACAAGAGTCCAGCCCCGATTTCACGGCCGGCCCGGGCTTGCTATCCTGCTGGCTGCGCGCGTTGGCGGCACCTGCCGGCGCGTTCGCCTTCTCCGCCAACCTTCCGTCCATGAGCGCATGAGCGACCTGCATGATTTGCTGACCGCCTACTGGCCCCACATCGTCTTCACCGTCAGCACCGTGGCCGGTTTCGGCGCCGCCGTGCATGCCGCCATGACCAAGCGCGACGTCCGCGCCGCCATCGGCTGGGTGGGGCTGGCGCTTTTCTCGCCGCTGTTCGGCGCGGCCGCCTACTTCGTCGCCGGAGTCAACCGCATCCGCTTCACCCGGGTCTCGCAGCAGCGCGACGAGGCCATGGTCTATTACGCGCGGGAACCGCAGGTCGAGCCCGTCGACGTCGTGCCCCTGGCCGGAACGCAATTCGCCTCGCTGAAAACGCTGACCAACTGCGTCAGCCGCTTCCAATTGCTGGGCGGCAACCTGGTGCAGCCGCTGGACGGCGGCGACGAAGCCTATCCCGCCATGCTGCAGGCCATACGCAAGGCCGAACGAACCGTCGCCCTGCAAAGCTATATTTTCGACCACGACCCCATCGGCTGCGAAATCGCCGAGGCGCTGATCGACGCGCACCGCCGCGGCGTGAAGGTCCGCGTCCTGATCGACGCGGTCGGCGCCCGCTATTCCCGTCCGCCTATCGTGCGGCTGCTGAAGAAGAACGGCGTGCCGACGGCCCGCTTCATGACCAATCCCATGGGTTTTCTGCGCATGCCGTACGCCAATCTGCGCAGCCACCGCAAGATCCTGGTCATCGACGGCCGCATCGGTTTTTCCGGCGGCATGAACATCCGGGCGGCCTTCGTGCGCGCGTTGTCGCTCGACGGCACCAACCGCGACACGCACTTCCGCTACGAAGGGCCGGTCGTCGCCCAGCTCCAGTCGGTCTTCGCGCACGACTGGGATTTCACGACCCGCGAATCGCTGACCGGTCCGGACTGGTTCCATCACGACCTGGTGCCGCGGGGCGGCGCGGCGGTGCGTTGCGTGCCCTCCGGTCCCGACCGGTCGATCAACAGCACGCACAACGTCCTGCTCGGCGCGCTGGCGGTCGCCCAGCGCCACGTCCGCATCCAGTCGCCTTATTTCCTGCCCGACCAGACCCTGATCGGCGCCATGGTCACCGCCGCCCGGCGCGGCGTGCGCGTCGACATCGTCATTCCCGGCAAGAACAACCTGCGCCTGGTCGATTACGCCATGATGGCCCAGATCGACCAGCTTATCCGCGACGGCTGCCTGGTATGGCGCACCAGCGGCGCCTTCGACCATTCCAAGCTGCTGACCGTGGACGACGCCTGGGCCTACACCGGCTCCTCCAACCTCGACCCGCGCAGCCTGCGGCTGAACTTCGAGCTCGACACCGAAATCTACGACCGCGAGATCGCCACCTGGATCAGCGCCCGCATCGACGCGGCCATCGCCAACGCCAAGCCGCAGACCCTCGAAGCGCTGCGGGCCCTGCCTTTCGGCAAGCGCCTGCGCAACAAGATCATCTGGCTGGCCACGCCGTATCTATGAGGGAGGGCGGCGACGTCATCTCATGAGCCGGTTTTCAGGGTGGACGGCCTGAGAAAATCGAAGTCGCAGCCTTCATCGGCCTGCAAGGTGCTTTGCAGGAACAGGCGGTCATAGCCGCGGTCGGGCAGCGGCGCGGGCGCAGGCATCTCCGCCTGGCGGCGCGCCAGCTCGGCCTCGTCCACGAGCAGGTCCAGCCGGCGTTCGCTGACCGACAGCGCGATCCGGTCGCCGTTGCGCACCAGCGCCAGGGGGCCGCCGATCGCTGCCTCGGGCGAGACGTGCAGGACGACCGTACCGAAGGCGGTGCCACTCATGCGGGCATCGGAGAGGCGCACCATATCGCGCACCCCCTGGCGGGCCAGCTTCGCCGGGATGGGCAGGTATCCGGCCTCCGGCATGCCGGCGCCGCTCTTGGGTCCGGCATTCTTCAACACCAGGAAATCGTTCTCGTGAACGTCGAGGTCAGGACTGTCCACCCGCGCGGCCAGGTCTTCCAGCGATTCGAACACCACGGCCCGGCCGGTGCGCTCGAACAACGCGGGATTGGCCGCCGCGCGCTTCAGGATGGCCCCATTGGGCGCCAGCGACCCGAACAGCGATACCAGGCCGCCCACGGGGTCGATGGGGTTGTCGAAGGCGCGCACCACATTGCGATCCACCCACGGCGCTTCCCCGGCCAGCCGCTCGCCCAGGGTTTCGCCGGTCACTGTCAGGCAATCCAGGTGCAGCAGGTGCTTGATCTCGCGCATGACCGCGCCGACGCCGCCGGCCGCATGGAGATCGGCCATGTAGTGCTCTCCGGTCGGCTTGAGGTTGACCAGCACCGGCGTCGTGTCGCTCAGTTCGTTCAGGCGCTTGAGCGATACCGGAATCCCCAGGCGGCCGGCGATGGCCGTCAGATGGATGATGACGTTGGTCGAGCCGCTGATCGCCAGTAGGATGCGCAGCGCATTTTCGACCGACTTCCCGGTGATGATCTCGCTGGGCCGGATCGGCTGGAGCGCCAATTCCACGGCGCGGCGGCCGCTGGCTTCGGCGGCCCGGATGCGATCCGCATGCACCGCCGGGATGGCGGCCGTGCCCGGCAGCGACATGCCCAGCGCCTCGGCCACCGCCGCCATGGTGCTGGCCGTGCCCATGACCGCGCACGTGCCCGCCGTCGTCGCAAGCTTGCCTTCGATGATGCCGATCTTCCGCTCGCTGACTTCGCCGCCGCGATACCGGCCCCAGAAGCGCCGGCAGTCCGTGCACGCGCCCAGGCGCTCGCCCTCGAAGGGCATGGGCAGCATCGGGCCCGGCACCAACTGGATGGCGGGCACGTCGGCCGAGGCGGCGCCCATCAGCATGGCGGGGACGTTCTTGTCGCAGCCGCCCAGCAGCACGACGGCGTCCATCGGCTGCGCCCGTATCATTTCCTCGACGTCGATAGACAGCAGGTTGCGGAACTTCATGCTGGTCGGATTGAGGAAGGCTTCGCCCAGCGAGATGGTCGGGAAATCCAGCGGCAAACCGCCCGCCGCCAGCACGCCGCGCTTGATGGCCTCGACCAGCTCGGGGAAATTGCGATGACAGGGATTGAAGCCGCTGGACGCCTGCGCAATGCCGACGACCGGCTTGTCCATCATTTCCTTGGAGTAGCCGGCGGCGCTGGCAAACGTGCGGCGCAGGTATAGGGAGAAATCGATATCGCCATAGTTGGTCAGGCCGCGTGCGAGGCCATGCTTGGGGTCGGGCATAAGGACATTCCAGATGAGAAAAGGAAGACAGGCAGATTATTTGCCGCGGGCTTTGCCGATGCCGGCGCGCTTTACCATCGCGCCGAAGGCATCGAGTTGCGATGCGATGAAGACATCGCTGTCGGCGGCCGAACGCGGCGACGGGTCGTAGCCCAGGTTCTTCAGCCGTTCGACGACGTCGGGCATGGCCAGGATCTTCACGACCTGGCCGTTGAGTTGCGTCACCACGGCCGCCGGCATGCCGGCGCGGCCGACGAGGGCGAACCAGCCGACGATCTCGTAGTCCTTCACGCCGGACTCCCGCAACGTGGGAACTTCCGGGGCGACGATGGAGCGCTTCGCGCCCGTGGTAGCCAGCAGGCGTAGCTTGCCGTCCCGCACGTAAGGCAGGAACAGGCTGGTGTTTTCGAACATGAATACGGTGTCGCCGCCCAGCAGCCCATTGAGGGCCGGCATCGCGGCCTTGTAGGGGACCTGGGAAAACTTCGAGCCGGTGTCGCGGGCAAGCAGTTCGGCGGCGAGCTGGCCGGTGTTGCCCACGCCCGAGGAGCCATACAGGATAGACTTCTTCCTGGCCGCCGCCAGGAGTTCGCCGAGGGACTGGTAGGGACTGCCGCTCTGCGTGGCCAGGGCGTAGTCGGTGGCGGCCAGGATGGAGACGGCCGAAAAATCCTTCTTCACGTCATAGTCCACGTCAGGGTAGACCCAGGGGTTGATCCCGTGCGTCGAGCTGGTGGCCAGCAGCAAGGTGTAGCCGTCGGCCGGATAGCGCAGCAGTTCCTTGGTTCCTATCAAGCCGCCGGCGCCGGGCTTGTTGTCGACGATGACCGCCGCGCCGTTCAAGCCCGAGCTGAGCTTTTGCGCGATCAGGCGCGCGACCGTGTCCGAGCCGCCGCCGGGCGCCGTGGGGACGATGATGCGGATAGGGTGCTCGGGCCATGCCGCATGGGCGGCGGCGCAGGCCAGGAACATCAGGATGCCGGTCAGCAGGCGCTTCATCTTTGTCTCCTTGGTGGATCGTTATCTCCCGCCACGAGTGCGGTGTCTTTTCGGCCGGCTTGGGCGATTTTCTAAGAAAGCGTTTTCTCAATGTCGCAATAGGAAACCTCATCCTGCCTTTTTTATCGGAGTCTAATCAAGAAAGCGGTTTCTTTCAATCCGGCCATTCGGGCGATGCGCTCGGCCGCGAGCGCGCTATTGCTTGCGTCGCCGCCTGGACGCGGAGGCGCCGCTTCCTTGCGGCGGCGCGGTCGTGCCGCGCACGATCAGGCTGAAGGGCACCGGCGCGACGCGGGCCGCCTGCTGGCCGCGGGCGCTGGCCAGCAGGTAGTCGGCCGCCCGTTCGCCGATTTCCTCTACCGGCAGCCGCACCGTGGTGAGCGGCGGCAGGGTGTGGGCGGAGAATTCGATATCGTTGATGCCGGTGACGGAGAGTTGCCGGGGCACGTCGATTCCCAGGCTGCGCGCCTCGACCAGCGCGCCGAAGGCCAGGACATCGGTTCCGCACACGACCGCCGTCGGCCGCCTGGCGCCGCTCATCAGCATGCGCAGCGCGATCTGGCCGTCCATGACCTTGTGCGAGCGCGCAATCAATTGCTCCTGCGGAGGCTTCACGCCGCGCGCCGCGAGCGCCTCCCGTATGCCGGCCATGCGTCCGGCCGCGCGGTCGCTTTCCAGGGAACGTTGCGCAATGACGCCGAATTCGGTGTGGCCCAGGTCGAGCAGGTAGTTGGCCACGATACGGCCGATCTCGCGATTGTCGAAGCCGACGCAAGGATGGCGGTCGTCCAGCACCCAGGTGTTGACGTAGGGAATACGCTTGGCATGCAGAATCTCGTAGGTCTCCGGCGCGTGCTGGGCCCCCACCATCATGAGGCCCGCGATGCCATGGGCCGTCAAGGTCCGCACCTGGCGCAACTCTTCCTGCTTGTCGTAGTTGGAGCTGGCCAGCAGCAAGGTATATCCGGCCTCCGTGGCGCGCTTCTGCAAGGCGGCGATCCCAACCGCGAAATTCGGGTCCTCCAGGGTCGGCACGATGGCGCCGATGGTGGTGGAGCGCTGCGAGGCCAGCGCCCGCGCGGCCGCGTGAGGCGTATAGCCCATGCGGTCGGCGGTCCGTTGCACCTGGTCGCGCAATTCCTCCGCCACCTTGTCGTTGCCGTTCAGCACGCGCGAGACGGTGGCCACGGAAACGCCCGCCATCCTGGCGACATCGCGCACGGTGACGGCATTGCCGCTGGGGCGCTGCTGCCTGACCTTGTCATGCGACGCTTCGGCCGCCGTGGCGCCCGGCTTTCCCGTGTCTGCTTTCATTCGCGTGCCTGTTCCGCTGGTTGATGCGATGCGGCGATATTTTAGGCATACCGTCCCGACGGAAGGTCGGGTGGGGCGATGGCAGCCTTTGCTCCATCTCCTTATTGACTCTTCCGCACATGCCCTCCTATAGTAAGAAACCGCTTTCTCAAAAAGCATATCTCAAAAGCGGATCCCAAAAAATACATATAACGACATCAGGAGACGACATGCCTGTCTTGACCCCATCGCGTTGGGCGCGCCACGCCCTCGCCGTTGTGGCGCTATGTTGCGCATCCGCCGCAGCCGCCCAGACCTACCCCGATCGGCCCATCCGCATGATCGTCGGCTTTCCGCCGGGTGGCGGCGTGGACCTTGTCGCGCGGTTGATGGCGGCAGGCATGACGAAAGTCCTGAAGCAATCCATCGTGGTGGAAAACCGCTCCGGCGCGGCCGGTAATATCGCGACCGAGTACGTGGCCAAGGCGCCCGCGGACGGCTATACCATCCTGATGGGCAACACCGGCTCGCTGGCGATCAATCCCAGCCTGTATCCCAACAGCGCCTACGACACCCTGCGCGATTTCCGGCCGGTGGTCCTGGCATCGACCTCGCCGCTGGCCCTGGTCGTGCACCCGGAAGTTCCCGCGAAAAACCTGAAGGAATTCCTCGCCATGGCCAAGCGCGAGCCGGGCAAGGTCAGCTTCGGCACCGGCGGCTCGGGCAGCATCGCGCACCTGTCCACCGAGCTGCTGATGTTGCAGACGGGCACGCGCATGCTGCACGTGCCTTATCGCGGCGGTACGCCGGCCATCACTGACCTGATGGCCAAGCAGTTGCAGATGGTGGTGGAGGGCGTGCCGTTGGTCGCGCCGCTGGTGCTGTCCAACAAGTTGCGCGCCTTGGCCGTGACGTCGGCCAAGCGGTCGCCGGTGTTGCCGGACGTGCCGACGGCAGCCGAGTCCGGCTATCCCGACTTCGTCGTGACGGCGTGGTACGGCATCGTCGTGCCAAAAGGAACCCCCGACGCGGTGGTCGAGCGCTTGAACGCGGCGGCCGACCAGGCGCTGGCCGATCCCGACCTGCGCGCCAAGTTGGCGCAGCAGGGCTCGGACGCCGCGGGCGGGACGCCCGCCGATTTCAGTAAGTTCCTGGCTCGGGAAGTGGACCGCTGGGGAGAGGCCGTGAAGCGCTCCGGCGCCACCGTGCAATAGCGTGCGAATCGCGGCAAGGGCCTGGACCACGCAGGTTTTCGCGGTTCGCGGCCTTTCCGTGACGCACGGCTCGGACGAGCCTCAAACGCTGCGCATCAACCCCCCGTCGACGCGGATGTTCTGGCCGGTGATGTATGCCGCGCCGTCGGAGGCCAGGAAGGCGATGGTGGCGGCGATTTCGTCGCTGGTGCCGTAGCGCTGCAAGGGGACGCTCGCGCGGCGGGCTTCGGTTGCCGGCAGGCTGTCGATCCATCCCGGCAGGACGTTGTTCATGCGGATATTGTGCTTGGCCTCACTGTCGGCGAACAGCTTGGTGAAAGACGCCAGCGCCGCGCGGAAGGCCGCGGAGGTGGGGAACAGCTCCGAGGGCTCGACGACCCAGGCGGACGAGATGTTCACGATGACGCCGGACTTCTGCCCGCGCATGACGGGCGTGACCAGCCGGGTCGGGCGCACGACGTTGAGAAAATAGGTGTCCAGCCCCTTGTGCCAGTCTTCGTCGGTCAGGTCCAGCACCGGGCCCTTGGGGCCGTGGCCGGCGCTGTTCACCAGCACGTCGATGCGGCCCCAGCGGGCCATCGCCTGGTCGACCAGCCGGGCCAGGTCCTCGTTGGACTGGTTGGAACCCGTGACGCCGATGCCGTTCAGCTCGGCGGCCAGGGCCTCGCCCTTGCCGGACGAGGAAAGAATGGCGACGCGATAGCCGTCCGCGGCAAGCCGCCTGGCCGCCGCGGCGCCCATGCCGCTGCCGCCCGCCGTGACCAGCGCTACTTTTTCCATGCTCATTCGATATGCTCCTTTCCGGTTCGGCTTCGCGCGGGCGGCGTATTTGCCATGCCGTCGCGCAAATGGGGGGAAGCCCGGTCCGTCATTGTTCGATGGACCGGGCGCGTCGCATTGATTTGTACAACAAGCGTAGGGAGATGAGCGAGCTATGGACCTACAGAGACGCGGTTCTCAGGCCAGGGCGGCCCGCGTCAGGGCGACCATGTGGTCGATTTCCTCATGGCCGCCGTCGAACCGCGTCACCAGCCGGACAATGCCGCCGCGCCGGCGGGCAAAGCGCACGCCGGCGTCGGCCAGCTTGTCGATCGCGGCCTCCGGCAGGCGCAGGAACACCAGGTTCGCCTGCACCGGCGCGGCCAGTTCGACGCCGGGAAGCGCCGCCAGCTCCCGGCCCAGGCGCGCCGCCAGGCTATTGGCGTGCGCGGCCAGGCGCAGCAGCAGGCCGTTTTCGATATAGGCCATCAACTGCGCGGCGGCGAATCGCATCTTGGACCAGGTCTGGCCGGCGCGCCGCAGGTGGTAGGACAGCGGCTCGGCCAGGGCCTGGTTGAATACCACGATGGCGTCCGCGCTCATGCCGCCGTTCTTGGTGCAGCCGAACGACAGGATGTCCACGCCGCGCCGCCAGGTCATTTCCCCCGGCTCGCAGCCCAGGGTCGACAAGGCATTGGCGAAGCGCGCCCCGTCCATATGGAACACGATGCCCGCCCTGCGCGCGGCCGCGCCCACGGCGGCGATCTCGTCCAGGCCATAGACCGTGCCGTATTCGGTGGCCTGGGTGATCGACACGGCATCGGGCTGCGGGCGGTTGCGGACGCCGCGCTCGGCATGCCGCAGGGCGTCGGCCAGGGCCTCGGGCGACAATTTGTAGTCGGCGCCGGGCAGGGGGATCAGCTTGGCCCCGCCCGTATAGGCCTCGGCGGCGCCGCCTTCCGAGGTGTGGATGTGCGCTTCCCATTGGCAGTAGATGCCGCCGTAAGGGCGCGCGCAGGCCGCCAGGGACAGGGCGTTGGCGGCCGTCCCGGTGGCGACCGGAAAGACCACCACGTCCGTCCCGAAGTAGGCGGAGAACTTGCAGTTCATCGCGGCGCTGTATTCGTCGTCGCCGTAGGCGGCCGCGGGACCCTGGTTGACCTCGGCGATGGCGCGCAGGAGGTCGGGATGGACGGTAGCGATGTTGTCGCTGCGGAAGTTCGGGATCATTGGCGTGTCATCCACCTGTTTGCATACTCGTGAGCGGCCCTTGCCTTGGTGACGACACTAGAGCAACGTGCCGTCCTGGCGCCGCAGGCGGCGGTTCACCAGCAGCAGCGGCACGGCGGTGAAAAGGATCAGCACGGCGGCCGCCGCGGTCGCGGTGCCGGGCGCCGTTCCTTCCAGGAACTGGTACATGCGCACGGTCATGGTCGACCATTTGCTCGTATAGAGGACGATGGTGGCGCTCAACTCGGACGCCACGGTGATCCAGACCAGGATGACGCTGCCGGCCAGGCCGCTCATCATCAGCGGCACGGTCAGGGTGGCGAAGGTGCGCATGGGGGAGACGCCCAGGTTGATGGACGCCTCCTCCAGGCTGGGTTCGATCTGGTGCACGATGGCCGACGAGGAGCGGATGGCGAAGGGCAGCTTGCGCACGACGTAGGCGATGACCAGGATCAGCCAGCCGCCGGTCAATATCAGGGGCCGGTCGTTGAAGGCCAGGATCAGGCCGATGCCCAGCACCGTGCCGGAGACGGCGAAAGGCGCCATCCCGACCATGTCCAGCACGCCCGTCAGGCGGCTGCGGTGGCGGGCGACGACGTAGCCGATCGGCGCGCCGATCGCCGTCGCGACCAGCGCCGTGACCGTGGCCAGGATCAGCGTGTTGTACAGCGGCTGGTAGGAGCCCGCGAGCAGTTCGGCGTAGTTGCCCAGGCTGGCCTCCCAATGCAGGACCGGTCCGCGGAAGCGCAGGAAGGAAATCATCAGCACGGCGGCGAAGGGCAGCAGCGAAATCGCCACCATGCCCCAGCAATAGGCCGAGGCGGCGATGCGCCAGCCACGCGTCAGCGGCACCGGCGGCGGCGCCGAGCGCGCGTTGGTCGTGAAGCGGCGCTTGCCCAGGTAGCGGCGCTGGATCAGCAGCACCACCGAGGTGCCCGCGATCAGCAGCACGCTCAGCGCGCCCGCCGCGGCCGGGTTGCTGTCGGCCTCGCCGGCGAACAGCTTGAAGATGTCCACCGCCAGGAAAGGCTTGTCCTCGGCCAGCACGGCGGGCACGCCGAAATTCTCCAGCGTCTCGATGAACACCAGCAGGGCGCCGGCGAGCACGGCGGGCATCACCACCGGCAGCAGCACGGTGCGGAAGACGTGCAGGCGCGATCCGCCCAGGTTGCGCGCCGCTTCCTCCACCGAGATATCGATGGCCCTGAAGCCGGCGATGGTGGGCATCAGCACGTAGGGATACAGCGTTAGCGCGAACACGATGACGATGCCGGGCATGCCGTAGATCGATCCGATGGGAATGCCGATGTCCCGCAGCGCGGTGGTGACCACGCCGGCATGGCCGAACAGCAGCACCAGCGCGTAGGCGGCCACGAAGGAGGGCAGGCCCAGCGGCAGCGACGCCAGCGTCAGCAGCACCGTGCGCCCGGGCAGGTTCACGCGCGCCAGGCAGAACGCCAGCGGCACCGCCAGCGCCGTCGCGCAGATCGTGGCCAGCACGCCGGCGGTCAGGCTGTTGAGGACGCTGTTGGTGTAGTAGGCGCTGGAGAACACCTTGGCGTAGTTCGCCAGCGTGAACGCGCCGCTGCCTTCCACCCGCAGGCTGGCATCCAGCACCAGGGCCAGCGGATAGAGCAGGAAGACCGCCAGCAGCACCAGCGCGATGGCGGTGACGGAGAGGCGGAATTCCTTCATGACGCGGGGAACGCCACGATTTGCGCCGGGTCGTAGGCCAGGCCGAAGGACGCGCCTTCGCGCACCTCCAGCGCGGCGGCGCCCAGCGTCGACACCCGCACCGGCGTGCCGTCGGGCAGCTCGGCATGCAGGCGCTGGATCTGGCCCAGGAATTCGCGCAGCACCAGCCTGGCGCTCAGGTGCGCGCCGCTCCCGTCGCCGGCCACGCGCAAGGCTTCGGGCCGGATGGACAGCAGGACCTTGGCGCCGGCGTCGGCGATCCGGCCGGGCACGGAGATCGTCCCGCCGCATGCCTGTACCGGCGTCGCCGCGCCGTCGAATACGCCCGCCACGCCGGGCAGCATGTTGGTGCCGCCCAGGAAGCTGGCGACGAAAGGCGTTTTCGGGTGGCGGTAGATGTCTTCCGGCGTGCCCACCTGCTCGACGCGCCCGTCGCGCAGCACGGCGATGCGGTCGGAGATGGCCAGGGCTTCCTCCTGGTCGTGGGTGACGTACACCGCGGTCAGGCCGAGCGATTGCTGCAGCCGCCGGATTTCGACGCGCATGTCGGTGCGCAGTTGCGCGTCCAGGTTGGACAGCGGCTCGTCGAACAGCAGCACCGCGGGCTCGATGACCAGGGCCCGCGCGATGGCCACGCGCTGCAATTGCCCGCCGGACAGTTGATGCGGCCAGCGCGGGCCATAGCCTTCCAGGCGCACGCGCTGCAAGGCCTTCTCCACCCGCGCGGCGATTTCCGCCGCGGGCGTGCGCCGCGCGCGCAGCCCGTAGGCGACGTTGTCCGCCACGTTCAGGTTGGGAAAGATTGCATAGTTCTGGAAGACCATGCCGATGTTGCGCTGGTGCGCCGGCAGGCTGTCGATGCGCTTGTCGCCCAGCCAGATGCTGCCGGACGCCACGTCGTTGAAGCCGGCGATCGAGCGCAGCAGCGTGGTCTTGCCGCAGCCCGAGGGCCCCAGCAGGGTGAACAGCTCGCCGTGGGCGATGGTCGCGGAGATGCCGTCGACGGCGCGCATGTCGCCGAAGGCGCACGTCAACTGGTCGATGCGTATGGCCGTCATGCGATCAACGGGTTTCCTGGATGATGTCCTTCAGCTTGCGCAAGGTCTCGGTGCGCGCGGCTTCCCATTTCGCGTCGTCGTAAGGCAGCAGCTTGATCTGCGACAGGGGCGGCATGCCTCCCGATTCGCTCAGGGGGACGTCCTGGCGGGCGGGGCGGCGGAAGGTCGACTTCAGCAGCATTTCCTCCGTCGACTTGCTGGCCAGGTAGTCCACCAGGGCGCGCGCGTTGGCGGTGTTGGGGCCGCCCTTGATGACGGCCGCGCCCTCGGCCAGCGCCACCGTGCCGTCGGCGGGGTAGGTCACCTTGACCGGCGCGCCGTTGTGCGCCCACAGGTAGCCGGCATACTCCAGCGAAATGCCCAGGGGATATTCGCCCGTGCCGTTGCCGTCGAACACCAGCGTGGAACGATTCAGCACCTTGGTGTTGGCGATCAGTTTCTTCAGCTTGGCCCAGGCGGCGTCGTTGTCGCCCCAGGCGCCCAGCAGGCCGCTGGCGGTCGCGTAGGAGAAGCCCGAGTTGGCCGGATCGGTGTAGGCCAGCTTGCCTTTCCACGCCGGATCCATCAGGTCTTCCCAGGTCTTCGGGCCCTTGGCGGCGTCTATGGACTTGGTGTTCTGGCTGATGACCGCCACTTGCAGGTTGGTGCCGATCCAGAGATTGTTCGGATCGCGGTATTGCGGCGGCACCTGGTCCGCGCCCTTGGCGGCATGGGCGTCGAAATACTTGCTGTTCTGCTTGAGCAGCGCGGCGCTGACGCCCCACACCACGTCGCCCTGTGGATTGCCTTGCTCGGAAATGACGCGCCGGAACAGCACGCCGGACCCGGTGGAGACGACGTCCACCGTGATTCCCGTTTCCTTCTTGAAGCCGTCGGCGATCAGTTTGTTGACGGTGTCGTCGTTGGCCGAGTAGAGCACGACGTGGCCGCCGGCCGCCCATGCGGGGACGGTGGCCATCGTTGCGGCTCCCGCCAGTATCAACGCGCCCGTCCAGCTATTCTTGTATTGCATGGCATTCCCCATATCGTGTGCGCCTTCTGAATTTCTTTCGGTGTTTCCGAAGGCGCGGCCTGTCGGATGGAAAAAGCCCATGCGCCGCTTGTTTCCGCCAGAGAGGATTGTTGCTTAAGGCTCTGGGGGGGAAAATCCCTATGTGCGGCGGCGCATGGACTGGAGGTTCAGGATAAGCTGGCGCGCGCGGCGGCGACGCCCGCGCCCGGCGTGAGATTGTGCCCGAGGACGCGCAGCACGTCTTCGAGATGCGCCAGGTCCGTGCCTATGGTGTCGGCGTCGATGGCGCCCATCGTGCCGATGCGGATCACCTTGCCGGACAGGCGATTGCGCGCGCCCGCGATGACGGTGCGATGGCGCTGGTACAGCTCGCGCACGATGGCGGCCCCGTCCAGCGGGGCGGGCACGTCGAACACCACCACGGTGGAGGACTTGCGCTTGCCGGGGCCGAAGTCGGTCAAGCCGATGGCCGCGCCGCCGGCGCGCAGCGCGTTGGCCAGGCGCGTGTGGCGCGCCAGCACGTTGGGCAGGCCTTCCGCGTGGATCATGTCCAGCGCCTCGATCAGTCCGGCGACCAGGCCGACGGCGGGCGTGAACGGCGTCTCGCCTTTTTCCGCCGAGGCCAGCGCGCGGCGGAAATCCCAATAGAAGGAGGGCAGGCGGCCGCCGCCCTGGATCACTTTCCAGGCCTTGGCGCTGACGCTCGCCAAGCCCAGCCCGGGCGGGCACATCAGCGCCTTCTGCGACGCGGACACCAGGATGTCCACGCCCCATTCGTCCTGCTTCATCTCGATGCCGCCCAGGCCGCTGACGGAGTCCACCACCAGCAAGGTGGGACGGTCGCGCACCAGCGCGCCCAGCCTGGCCAGGTCGGCGACGATGCCGGTGGAGCTTTCGTTGTGCACGACCACCATGGCGCGATAGTCCTTCTCGCGCAGGCGCGCCTCGACGGCGTCGACGTCGATGTCCTCGCCCCAGGGCGCGGCCACCACGTCGGCCTTGGCGCCGACCGCTTCGGCGATGGTCGAGAAGCGTTCGCCGAACTGGCCGTGCGTGACGATCAGCAGCTCGTCGCCGGGACCGGCCACGTTGACGATGGCGGCTTCCATCATGCCGCTGCCGGAGGCCGCGTAGAAGAGGATGCGGTTCTCGGTGCCGAGGATGGGTTGCAGGCCGGCTTCCGCGCGCGCCAGCGCGGCGCGGAATTCGGGACCTCGATGATTGACCACCAGTTGCGCGGTGGCTTGCAGCACGCGCTCGGGGACGAAGGTGGGGCCGGGCAGACGCAGCCGGTAGCCGTCCGGCGCAAGGGGTTGGATCGCGGTGTGGGACATCGGGTCGAAGCGCTCCATGGTCGGTGGGCGGTGCACCGTCGTTTTGAAAAAAACCGCTATTTACAGGGGTGACGGGCACACGTATCGCCAGATTCTAGGCAGGTGGGTGGGTCAAAACAAATGGTTTGCATCTATTGATTATTCGTTTTTTCAAATATATGCTCGCATCGTCTTTCCCGCTTCGTTTTTCCATTTCGTCTTCGTCCTGAATCGAGCCGGCACGCGCCATGTCACGCCACGTTTCCTTGCGTCATCTGCGCTGCTTCGTGGCGGTTGCCGACACCGGATCCTTCACGCTCGCGGCTTCGCGCATGTCGCTGACGCAGTCGTCATTGACCTCGACGATCCAGCAATTCGAGGAAGCGGTCGGCGTGCGCCTGTTCGATCGCAGCACGCGGCGCGTCGCCCTGACGCAGGCGGGAGCCAGCTTCAAGGCCGAGGCGATGCGGGTGATCGGCCAGTTCGACGGCGCCATCGGCGACCTGCAGGCCTTGTCGGATGGGCGGCAGGGGCATGTCCGCATCGCGGCCATCACGTCGGTGGTGAACTACTTCCTGGTCGACGCCATCGAGGGCTTCCGCGTCGCCTATCCCGGCATCACCATTTCGCTGCGCGGCGCCAGCGCCGCAGCGGCCGAACAGATGGTGGCCAACGGCGAAATCGACTTCGCGGTGGAGAGCCGCTACCGCGGGTACGACGAGCTCAGCTATACGCCGCTGTTCGAGGACCGCTACGGCATCGTGTGCCAGCGCGACCATCCCCTGGCGCGGGGCAGCGGACCGATCGGCTGGGAGTCGCTGGAGTCGTCGAGCTATATCGGATTTTCCTCCGACACCGGCATAGGCGCCTACCTGCGCGCGCACGCGGGCAAGCCGGCGCTTTTCGACGCGCCGCATGACGAGGTGTCCAACACCAGCGCGCTGTATTCGATGCTGGGCATTGGCAACCGCTATAGCGTGCTGCCCGCGCTGGCGGCCAGCGAGCGCGACGCCTCGAAATTCGTATTCCGCGAATTGCGCTCGCCCAGCCTGTCGCGCGAGATCTGCCTGATCACCCGCCAGTTGCGCGCGCTATCGAGCGGCTCCGAGCATCTCCTGCATTTCCTCTGCGACACCATGCGCCGCAAGCCCATCCCGCCCGGCGTGCATCTCTGCACAATGATGCCGGACCGGCGCGCCATCGCAGCCAGCGCCGTTCGCGTCGCATAAGAACGCTTCGATCCTGTTGCCGGCACGCGGCACGCGGTACGTTGCCGCGGAACGCCCCATGGTGTTTCGTGACCACATGTCCGTGAGCGGAGTCGAAGCTCGTAACGACGCCGCAGGCGCTGCTCGCATCAAAAACGTGACTTTATTTTTTGTCCCTTTTGAGCGACAATGCCGAATCTCAAATTGCGCGAAACGGAAGTATTTGCGAGCTGGCTCGAGCGTCTTCGAGACCCCCTCGCAAAATCCCATGTCATTCGTCGTCTGGCGCGAGCCAGAATGGGGAATTTCGGCGATGTGGCCCCTGTTGGGGAAGGCATCAGCGAGATGCGTATCCATGAAGGCGCGGGCTATCGGGTGTACTACACCAGAGAGAACGACGTGGTTTATCTGTTGCTATGCGGCGGAGACAAGAAGAGCCAGACCCGCGACATTGCGGCCGCGAAGCGTCTGTGGGGGGAATTGAAAGGGAGTGCGGTCAAATGACTTATCTACGAGACTTCGATCCGGCAAACTACCTTACGGATGACGAGACGATCGCGCACTATCTGGCGCTCGCGGCTCAGGAGGACGATCCCGATGCTTTCTTGCAGGCCTTGGGCGATGTCGCCCGCGCGCGAGGAATCGGTGAAATTTCCAAGGGCACGGGGTTGTCTCGCACCAATCTTTATCGCGTCCTGGCGCCAGGCTCGAATCCCAGCTATCACACGCTTCGCCGGGTGATGGAGGCATTGGGCGTTTCCATTTCCGCCGTCGTGAAACCCAAGGATCACGCGCCCACCATATAGGCGGCGACCGCCGGCTCGCGCGGGCGGCCGTCACGATTGCGGGGAGCGTGCGCTGTCGGGGAGGCCGAAGATTTTGTCGAAGCAGAGGTTGTAGACGAAGGTGTAGAGCAGGAAGAAGACGATCAGGCCGAGGTCGAGGACGAAGGCGCTGAGCAGGGAGATGCCCATCCACCAGGCGAACAGGGGGACCAGCACGACGACCAGGCCGCCCTCGAAACCGATCGCGTGCGCGACGCGGCGGCGCAGGCTGCGGCCCTTGGTCGTCTGGCGCGCTTCCCAGCGCTCGAACAGGTAGTTGAAGACCAGGTTCCAGACGATGGCCACGGTCGTGGACGCGACGGCGGCGATGCTGGCGTGCGCCGCGCTTTTGTCGGAGAAGACCGACAAGCCCAGGGTGGTGACCGCGATCGCGATCGCTTCGTAGATGGCGACGTAGACGATACGCCGTTTGATGCCTTGCATTGTTGTGCTCCGGTATCGAGGGTCCGCGCCGGGTAGCCCGGTCTTGGCCTCCATGACCACGCACTTTATGCGCGAATAATTGATGTATAAAGTCAGAATCTTTCAGTTTTATTGATAGACGATGATCTTTTCCAGCGACAACATCCGGATCTTCCTGGCGGTCCTGGACAGCGGCTCGTTCTCCGCGGCGGCCCGGCTGCTCGGGCGGGTGCCGTCAGCGGTCAGCATGGCCATCGCCCAACTGGAAGCCGGACTGGACCTGAAGCTCTTCGACAGGGAAGGGCGCGAGCCGCGCGCCACCGATGCCGCCCGCTCGCTGGAGCCGCTGGCGCGGCAGATCGCCAGCCAGTTGCGGCAACTGGACACCCATGCCCTGGCGCTGCACCGGGGGCTGGAGCAGCGGCTGACCCTGGCCATCGCGCCCGAACTGATGTCGACGCCCTGGAGCCTGCCGCTGACCGTGCTGGCGGCGGAATATCCGTCGCTGGAGGTGGAGGTCGTCACGGCGCCGCAGGAGGACGCCCTGCGCATGATGCACGAGGGCTGCGTGCAATTGGCCCTGGTCTTCGAGCGTGCCCATATGGACGAGCGCGAGGCTTTCCAGGAGCTCGGCGAGGAAATCCTGGTCGCCGTCGCGGACCCGGAGACCCACCGCGCGTGGTCGCGTCGCGGCCCCTTGCGGATGGAGGACCTGATCGAGCTGCGGCAGATCGTGGTGGCGAGCCGAAGCCCGGAGCAACTGGATCCCCGCTTCGCGCTGTCGCGGCACATCTGGCGCACCGACAATCACCTGGCCACGCTGCGCCTGGTGCAGGGCGGCCTGGGCTGGGCCTATCTGCCGCAGAGCCTGGTGCGGCCGCTGGTGAGCGCGGGCGCCCTGGTGGAGATTCCCTTCGACAACATCACCAACGAACGCCCGCTGTGGGTCGACGTGGTCTGGTCGCGCGAAAGACCGCTGGGCCTGGGCGCGCAGCGCTACATCGACCTGATGCGCCGGGGCAAGGCGCCGGCGTGACGCGGCCGGGTTACGATCGCGCCCATGAAAATCCGCTTCGATCCGCGCGCCCTGGCCGCCGCCGTCCTGCTGTTCGTCGTCCTGGCCGTGCTCGCCACCGCCGGCGCGCGCTGGGGCTGGGTGCGCAGCTTCCTGGGCGATACGCTGGCGGTGATCTGGGTGTACTACGTGTTCAAGACGGCGTTGCGCGCTCCCGCGCCGCTGCTCGCCGGCCTGGCCTTCGGCGTAGGCGCCGCGGTGGAACTGGGCCAATACATCGTGGCCCGGATGGGCTGGCGCATCCCGAATCCCGTCTTGCGCATCGTCCTGGGCAGCACCGCCGACTGGTGGGATGTCGCGGCCTACGCGCTGGGCGGGATCGCCGTGCTGGCGATCGAGCTTCCCTTGCAGCGCCGGCGGGCGGCGCTTGCGCGTCCCGGAACCTGAATCCTGGCCGCTTCAGCGCGACGCCGGCACTTCGCGCCACCAGGCGCTGCCGGCCTGCGGCGCGGACAGGTCCAGGCGTTCCCCCATGCGCGGCGTCGACAGCATGACGCCGCGCGGACGCGCGATGGCGGTCACGCGCTCGAACGGGTCCTGCCAGCGGTGCATGGCCAGGTCGAAGGTGCCGTTGTGGATGGGCACCAGCCAGCGTCCGCGCAGGTCGACGTGGGCCTGCACCGTTTCCTCGGGCTGCATGTGGACGTAGGGCCATTGCGCGTCATAGGCGCCTGTCTCGATGAAGGTGACGTCGAAGGGGCCGAGCCTTTCGCCGATCTCCTGGAAGCCGTCGAAATAGCCCGTGTCGCCGCTGAAGAAGACGCGCACCTCGCCGTCGTCGATCACCCACGACGCCCATAGCGTGCGGTCGCGGTCCAGCAGGCCGCGCCCGGAAAAGTGCTGCGCCGGCGCCGCGGTCAGCGTCACGCCGTCCAGCGTGATGCCGCTCCACCAGTCGAATTGCCTGACCCGATGCGCGGGGATGCCCCATTCGATCAGGCGGTCGCCCACGCCCAGCGTCGTCAGGAAGACTTCCGTCCTGTCGGCCAGCGCGAGGACGGTATCGCGGTCGAGATGGTCGTAATGATCGTGGGAAAGAATCACGGCGCGCAGCGGCGGCAGCTCTTCTGGCGCGATGGGCGGCGCATGGAAACGGCGCGGACCCATGGACCGGAAGGGCGACGCGCGTTCGCCGAACACCGGGTCGGTCAGCCAGAACTGGCCGTGCAGCTTGAACAGCAGCGTGGAATGGCCCAGGCGATACAGGCTCCGGTCCGGCGCCGCGGCCAGTTGTTCGCGGGTCAGCGCGTCGATCGGAATGGCGCCGGCCGGCGTCGTGTCCCTGGGCTTGTGCAGCAGCATGTTCCAGGCGATGCGCAGCATCTTGCCCAGTCCTTCGACGGGCGCCGGCGCGGCATTGCGGAAGCGTTCGCCGTCATGCTGGGCCGACCCCTGGACCAGGCGCGAGCGCGCGATGGCGTCCAGGCCCAGCCAGCGGCGGACGGCGCCGGGCACGAGGGGGCGGCGTTCTTTCCAGCACGCGCTCAATCTGCAGGTGGTCGACATGCGGGGGGATTCCTAGGGTCTGAATTCGGGACGCGACACTACATGCTGCCGCGCCGGCGGATTTCAAGAAAGCCGCCTGGTGGAAAACACTGTTCAGCGAGCCCGAACAAACCCGCCCTTACAGGCCGCGCATATACCGTTGCGGCGGCGCGCCCAGCGCCTTGCGGAACATGGCGGTGAAGGCATTCGGATTGGCGTAGCCCAGGCCCCGCGCCACGCTGGACACGGACGCGCCCAGCGAGAGCTGGCACACGGCTTCGGACAGGCGCAACTGGCGCCGCCATTGGCCGAAGGTCAATCCCGTCTCGGCCTGGAACAGGCGCGCCAGGGTGCGCGCGCTGGCGCCGACCAGGGTGCTGAGATGTTCCAGCGTGTTGTCGCTGGCGGGCGATTGCATCAGCATCTCGCACACGCGCAGCAGCCGCTTGTCGGACGGCAGGGGCAGCTTGCCATGATCGAGCGTCGCCGCGCTGCCCAGGCAACGCAGCGCCAGCGGCGCGATCAGCGCGGCGTTGCTGTCCGCGGCATACTCGAAGGGATCGGCGGTCATGGCCAGCAGCAGTTCGCGCAACAGGGGCTGGACCTCGACGAGCCGGCACTCCGGCCACAGCCAGGGCGCGGCGTCCGGTTCGACGCGCAGGGTCAGCAGATGCACGGCGCCGATCATGTGCAACTCGTGGTCCACGCCCGAGGCGATCCACAAGCCCTGGACCGGCGTGACCGTCCATGCGCCGACGGAGGTCAGCACGCGCACCACGCCCTGGCCGGGATAGACCAGTTGGCCTTGTTCATGGCTGTGCCAGATCTCCCGCTGGCCGCCGCGATAGCGCTTGCCCCATCCCATGACGGGCCAGGACTGCCGTTGATACCCCGCGCCGAAGCGCTGTCGCCAGATGTTGTCCATATTCCGTTGATCTGCCGGAAAACTACGCGATCGTGCCAATTCTTGTCCGATGCGCATCGGCATTTGACCACTCGGCCCGGAATTTTTCAATTCAAATAATAAAAATTCTTATTTCGTTCTGAGGCCTTAGCCACCGCGCCAAGGCAAAAAGGAGAGCAGGTCATGCTATCGATTCTGGCGGCGCGCCCGGCATTTCGCGCGTCCACCCTGACCCTGGCCGTCCTCGGCTGCTGGGCGCCCGCCGCGCCGGCGCAGCAGGTCAGCACGCAACTTCCGGTCGTCGACGTCCAGGGACAGCGCGCCGATGAGACCGCGGACGGACCCGTGTCCGGCTACGTCGCCACGCGTAGCAGCGCCGGCAGCAAGACGGACACGGCGCTGGTCGACAACCCGCAATCGGTGACCGTGGTCACGCGCGCGCAGATGGACGCCCAGAACGCCCAGACGCTGGACCAGGCCGTGCGCTACGTGCCGTCCACGTCCAGCCAGGACAACGACCTGCGCTTCGACCAGCTCAGTATCCGCGGTTTCGACGCCGATTCCTACCTGGACGGCATGAAGCTGAATCGCACGACGTGGTTCGCCAACCCCCGCATCGATCCCTACTTCCTGGAGCGCATCGACGTGCTGCGCGGCCCTGCCTCGGTGCTGTATGGCCAGGCCAGCCCGGGCGGGCTGGTGGACATGGTGACCAAGCGGCCGACCGAGGATCCGCTTCACTCCATCACGGTGGGCATCGGCAACGACCAGCGCCGCCAGCTCGGCTTCGATTTCGGCGGCCCGCTGGACGCCGACGGCAAGTGGCTCTACCGCGTCACCGGCCTGGCGCGCGACGCCAATACGCAGACCGACCATATCGGCGAGGAACGCCTTGCCATCGCGCCGGCGTTGACCTGGCGTCCCGACGCGGACACCAGCCTGACGCTGCTCACCAGCTTCCAGCGCGACCCGGAGGGCGGGCTGTTCAATCCCTTGCCCGCCTACGGCAGCGTGCGCTGGAATCCCAATGGCAGGATCTCCCCGCACGACTATCTGGGCGATCCCGACCGCGACCACTTTTCCCGCAACCAGTACTCGGCGGGCTATCTCTTCGAGCATCGCTTCAACGAGCATCTGAAGGTGCGGCAGAACCTGCGCTACCTGCATGACGACATCGATTACTACCAGACCTCGGTGTCCAGCCTGCTCAATCCCGATTACCGCACGGCCTACATGTGGGCCAACGTCAACAAGGAGCACATGGGCCAGTTCACGCTGGACAACCAGGTCCAGGCGGATTTCGCGACCGGGCCGGTGCGCCACACGGTGCTGGCGGGGCTGGACTACCAGTACCTGCGCAGCGACATCCATCGGGGCGGCGCCTACTTCGGCAGCGATGCCATCGATATCTACCACCCGGATTTCAGCGGCCTGCCCACGGTGCCGGTCACGGTGAACCAGACTACCCGCCTGACGCAGTTGGGAACCTACCTGCAAGAGCAGGCGCGCCTGGACCGCTGGCTGTTCACGCTGGGCGGCCGCTTCGATTGGGCCCATACGGACGACCGGCAGGACGATGCCGCCTCCGGCCTGCCCACGTCGCGCACGGACCAGCGCGATCATGCCTTCACCTGGCGCGCCGGCCTGAACTACAAGTTCGACAACGGCATCGCCCCGTATGCCAGCTACTCGACGTCCTTCCAGCCGCAGACCGGGACGGACTACGCGGGCAACGTCTTCAAGCCCACCGAGGGCAAGCAGTACGAGATCGGCGTCAAGTACCAGCCCGCCGGTGTGCGCAGCTACGCGACCGTGGCGTTGTTCGACCTGCGCCAGAGCAATGTGCTGACCGCCGATCCGGCGCACACGAACTACAGCGTGCAGACGGGCGAAGTGCGGTCGCGCGGCATCGAAGTGGAAGGCCATGCGGAGCTGTCGCGCAACTTGAGCCTGCTGGCCTCCTACGCCTACCTGCACCAGACGGTGCTGAAGTCCAACGACGGCAACCAGGGCGACCATCCGGTTTCGCAGCCGGTGCAGATGGCGTCCGTGTGGGGCGACTACACCATCCATGGCGGCCCGCTGGACAAGCTCGGCTTCGGCGCCGGCGTGCGCTATGTGGGCAAGAGCTACGGCAGCGCCGACAATTCCCTGGTCGTCCCGTCGCATACGCTGGTCGACGCCGCCGTGCACTACGACATGGACCGCTGGCGCTTCGCCCTGAACGCGTCCAACCTGTTCAACAAGACCTACGTCTCGTACTGCTCCAGCTACATGTTCTGCTACTACGGCGCCCAGCGGACGGTGATGGCGACGGCCACCTATACCTGGTAGCCGTCTACGCGGTCGGCGGGGGCTTTTTTCAAGCAGCTTCTTTCAGATGCGCGCCAGGGTCTCGCCCAGCAGGGCGATGCCCGGCTCGATGCGGTCCGTGCCGATCGCCGTGAAGCCCAGGCGGAAGTGGCGGTCGGACGGTTCGGCATCGAAGAAGTTGGGAAAGCCGGGTTCGATCAGCACGCTGCGGCGCGACGCCGCCCAGGCGAGTTTCTGGGTGCTGGTCGACGGCGGCGCATCCAGCCAGAGCGCGCCGGCGCCGTTGGCCTGCGCGTAGCGGCAATCCGGCAGGTGGCGGTCGATCGCGCGGCACAGCTTTTCGTGCTTGCGCGCATGCTCGTCGCGATAGCGGCGCAGGTGCGCGTCGTAGTCGCCCTGGGCCAGGAAGCGCGCGAGCAGGCGCTGGTTGTTCAAGGGCGCATGGCGGCAGATCAGGCGGCGCAGGGCGCGCAGTTCGCGCACCAGTTCTTCGTCGGCCACCATGTAGCCCAGCCGCAGCCCCGGCGCCAGGCACTTCGAGAAGCTGCTCAGGTAGATGACGCGGCCGTGCCGGTCGGCCGCCTTCAATGCCGGCGGCGGCCGCCCGGACAGGTCCAGGTCGGCCTCGTAGTCGTCCTCGATGACGATCTGGTCATGCCGCTGGATCTGCCGCCAGAGCGCCTGGCGCCGCGCCGCGCTCATGGTGACGCCGGTCGGCACCTGGTGGCTGGGCGTGACGTAGAGGTAGTCGCAGTCGGCCGCGCGCTCGTCGAGCACGATGCCTTCCTCGTCCACCGGATGCAGGGAGACGCCGGCGTTCTGCAGTTCGAACACGTTCCAGGCGTCGCGGAATCCCGGATTCTCGATGCCGACGCGCACGCCCGGCCCCATCAGCAGCGCGGCCAGCAGATAGAGGGCGTTCTGCGAACCCAGCGTGACCAGGATCTGTTCGGGAGCGGCCTGGATGCCGCGCTTGGGCAGGACGCGCGTGCGCAATTGCGCGATCAGTTCCGGGTCGTCCTGGTCCACCGCGTCGTTGAGCCAGGCCGCGCAATGCGCGGGCTCCAGGATGGCGCGGCTGGCGCGGCGCCAGGCGGCGAGGGGAAAGCGCTGCGTGTCCGCCTGCCCGTAGGCGAAGGGATAGTCGTAGTCGCGCCAGTTGCTGGGGCGCAGGACGCCCTGGCGCACCTGGGAGGACAGGCGCAGGCGCCTGCTCCAGGACGGTGCACAATCCGGTGCATGGCTCTGTGGGGGTGCGTCATGGCGGGCCGCCGCGAGCGCCGCCGCCGTTCCGCCGTCGCGATAGTCCGCGTGCAGGTAGTAGCCGCTGCGCGGCCGGCTCTGCAGAAAACCTTCCTCGACCAGGCTTTCGTAGACCAGGGCCGCGGTGTTGCGCGACACGCCGATCTGCCGGGCCAGGTCGCGGCACGAGGGCAGCGGTTCGTCCGCGGGAAAGGTGCCGCCGAGGATGGCGCCGACCAGCGCCTCGCGCAATTGTTCCTGCAGGCCGCGCGCATGATGCAGATCGAGATGGAAATAGTGGTCGATCATGAGGGCCTCCGAGCTTGCGCCGCATTCCGGGGAACGCTTCGAACAAATAGGGAATCAAGCAAGGACCATGCCAATTTCGCGGCGCGCCGCATCTGGCCAATCCGTTGCGCATAACTGTCCTATCGGCCCGCCCGGCAGCGCCCCTAAGATGGTTGCGCCGGCTCCCACGCCGTTCACCGACGGCGCGACGAGGGACCGGTCCACGAGACCGACCGACGACAAGGGGAATTCCATGCGTAATACTTCTGAGACGGCCCGGGCCGCGACCGCGGGCGGCGCGCGCCGCCGCGCCGTGGGCCGCGCGGCCTGCGCCTTGGCCGCCTGCCTGTTTGCCGTATCCCTGAGCGCGCGCGCCGACCTGGCGGACATCGAAAAGCGCGGCACCATGAAGGTCGCGACGGAGGACGACTACGCTCCCTTCAATTTCATCGTCGACGGCAAGGCGGCGGGCTTCCACGCCGACCTGCTGGAGGACCTGCGCAAGTACGCGACGAAGTTCAAGGTGCAGCAGGACATCCTGCCCTGGACCGGCCTGCTGGCCGCCGTCTCGGCCGGCCAGTACGACGTGGCGTTCACCGGCGCGCTGGTCACCGACGACCGTCTGAAGACCTTCGATTTCACGCCGCCCTTCGCCTCGGCCCAGCATTTCTACGTCAAGCGGGCCGGCGACGACCGCCTCGGCGACGTCGCCAGCCTCAGCGGCAAGACGGTGGGCGTGCAGGCGGGCAGCGCCCTGCTGGCGCGCCTGCCAGAACTGGAGAAGATGCTCGCCAAGACCAACGGCAAGCTCGGCGAGGTGGTCCAGTACCAGTCCTATCCCGAGGCCTACGCCGACCTGGCCAACGGGCGGCTGGACTATGTCGTCAATGCCGTCATCTCCGTGAACGACCTGGTCAAGTCGCGGCCCAAGGTCTTCGCCAAGGGCGTGGCGGTATCGGGCAACGGCTTCGCCGCCTGGCCCATCCCCAAGGGGAATCCGGAACTGCTGAAGTTCCTGACCGGCTTCATGGACCATATCCGCCAGAGCGGGCGGCTGGCCGAGTTGCAGAAGAAGTGGTTCGGCGAAAGCTTCCCGGACCTGCCCACGACGCCCATTACCAGCGTGGAGCAATTCCACAAGCTGGCGGGCATGGAGTAGGCGGGGAGGACGGGCGTGGACGCGCAAGCCTGGCGCATGCTGTTGGACGGCGCGTGGGTGACGGCATGGATCTCCGCCGTCTCCATCGCCATCGGGGTGGTCCTGGGACTCGGCCTGGCGCTGCTGCGCCTGGCGCGCATTCCCGTGCTGGACCAGATCCTTGCGACCTGGATCAGCCTGGCGCGCGCCACGCCGCTGGTGACGCTGGTGCTGTTCGTATTCCTGGGACTGCCGTCGGTGGGCCTGGGCATCAACCGCGAGACCGCCGCCATCGTGGCGCTGACCATCAACACCTCGGCCTTCAACGCCGAAATCTGGCGTTCGGCCTTCGCCAGCTTCTCGCGTGAGCAGCGCGAGGCCACGCTGGCCTGCGGCATGACGCCGGCCGTCATGTTCCGGCGCATCATGCTGCCCCAGATGGTGGTCAGCAGCATGCCCGGGCTGGTCAACGAGATGTCGTCGCTGGTCAAGAGCAGCCCGGCCGTCGCCATCATCGGCCTGGTGGACCTGAGCCGCGTCACCAACCGGATCGCCGCGGTGACCTACGAGCCCCTGCCGCCCATCCTGGCCGCCGCGGTCCTGTACATGCTGTTGATCGCCCTGCTGGTGCGCCTGCAGGCGCTGGCCGAGCGCCGCGCCGGCCGCCTGGCGATGTAGGGCGGGGAAGGGGACGCGATGAATCGCTGGCAAACCATCTGGGACGCGCGCGCCGATTTCGCGGCGGGCTTCGGCAATACCGTGCTGCTCGCGGCCGTCGCGTGCGCGATCGCCTTCCTGCTGGGCTGCGCGCTGCTGTTCCTGCTGGAAGGCCGCGACAACGCCTGGCGGCGCATGCTGCGCGCGGCGATCAACGGGCTGCGCATGCTGCCCTTCCTGATCTTCGTCTACGTGCTGTACTACGGCCTGCCGTCGCTGGGCCTGCGCTTGCGCGCCTGGGATGCGGGACTGATCGGCCTGGCGCTCTATCACGGCGCCTATTTCGCGGAGATCCTGCGCGGCGCACGCCTGGTGATGCCGCCGGGATCGCTGGAGGCCGCCTACGCGCACGGCTACCGGCGCGGCAAGGCCTTCCTGCGCATCGTGCTGCCGCAACTGGCGTTGCGCACGCGGGGCGTCCTGGGCAACCAGCTCATCCTGTGCCTGAAGGACACCTCTTTCCTGAGCATCATTACCGTGCCGGAGCTGACCGCCGCGGCCAATTCCGTGCAGGCGCGGTACTTCATTCCCGTCGAGGCCTTCATCGTCGCCGTCGCCCTGTATTGGCTGCTGGGCATCGGCATCGAGGCCATGCTGCGGGGAATACGGCGCGTGGGCCTGCGGCGAGGATTCGAACATGAGTGAACTACCGGCGGTTTCCATCCGCAACGTGTCCAAGAGCTTCGGCGGCTACGAGGTCCTGCGCGATATCGACCTGGTCGTGCGCAAGGGCGAGGTGGTGAGCATCCTGGGCGCGTCGGGCTCGGGCAAGTCGACGCTGCTGCGCTGCGTGAACTGGCTGGAGCAGCCCGACCGCGGCGAGATCCACATCGCCGGCGCGCGCATGGGCGTGAACCCGGACACCGGCCGTCCCCTGCGGCCGCGCGAACTGGCCGCGATGCGCGCCCGCACCGGCATGGTGTTCCAGAGCTTCAACCTGTGGCCGCACCTGACGGTGCTGCACAACGTCATGGAGGTGCCGGTGCACGTGCAGGGCGTGCCCAAGACCGTGGCGCGCGAACGGGCCATGGCCTTGCTGGAAAAAGTGGGCATGGCCGAGAAGGCGGGCCAGTATCCGCATACGCTGTCGGGCGGGCAGAAGCAGCGCGTGGCGATCGCGCGCGTGCTGGCCATCGAGCCGGAGGTCCTGCTGTTCGACGAACCGACGTCGGCCCTGGATCCCGAACGGGTGGGCGAGGTGCTGACCGTCATGCGGGACCTCTCGGCCGAGGGCTACACCATGATGGTGGTCACGCATGAAATGGACTTCGCCCGCGCGGTGTCCGACCAGGTGGTCTTCCTCGACCAGGGCAAGCTGATCGAGAAGGCCGACCCGGAAACCTTCTTCACCCGCCCGTCCACCGAGCGCGTGCGCCGCTTCCTGGAACGCGACGCGGCGGGCGCGGCATGACGGCGGCGGCCATGGCGACGGCGGACAGGGCGGCCGGCCCGGCGCGTTTCGCGCCCTTCCACCGCGGCCGCGGCCTGCAGGAGCAGTTGCGCGAGAAGCTGTTGAACGCGATGTTCGACGGCTCGCTGCCGGCGCACGAGCCCATGCCGTCGAGCCGCCGCCTGAGCGAGGAGCTGGGGCTGTCGCGCAATACCGTCGTGCTGGTCTACGAGAAGCTGGCGCAGGAAGGGTATCTGGTGGCCTCCAGCCGCCGCGGCTTCTACATCAATCCGCACGTGCTGGGCGAACGCCAGCAGGCCAGCCTGAAGACCGATCCCCAGCAACTGTTCGCGCGGCCCGACGACGCGCCGGACTGGGACGCCCGCCTGGCGCAGCACCCGTCGCGCCTGCGCGCCATCGTCAAGCCGCGCAACTGGCGCGACTATCGCTATCCCTTCATCTACGGCCAGGTGGAATACGACGAGGCCACCGCCGCCCACTGGCGCGAATGCGCGCGGCTGGCCGCCTCCGGCGCCCATGCCCGCACCTGGCTGGACGACCAGGTGGCGCAGGACGACGCCCTGCTGGTGGAGCAGATCACGCAGCGCATCCTGCCGCGGCGCGGCATCCACGTCGGGCCGGAGCAATTGCTGATCACCATCGGCACGCAGAATTCGCTTTTCATGCTGACCCAGTTGCTGGCCCGGCCCGGCATGCCGGTCGGCCTGGAGGAGCCGGGCTACGTCGACGCGCGCAATATCTTCGCGCTGGCGGGCTGCGCCCCGCGGCCGCTGGCGGTGGACGGGCAGGGCCTGGTGGTCGACGAGCGCATGGCCGGCTGTGCCATGGTGTTCTGTACGCCCAGCCACCAGTCGCCGACCGGCGTGACCATGCCGCTGTACCGGCGCATCGAACTCCTGGAGCAGGCGCGGCGGCACGATTTCCTCGTCATCGAGGACGACTACGAAAGCGAGCAGAACATCCTCGGCCGCAACCATCCGGCGCTCAAGAGCATGGACGAGTCGGGCCGCGTGATCTACCTGGGCAGCCTGACCAAGAGCCTGATGCCGGGCGTGCGCCTGGGCTTCGTGGTGGCGGACGCGGAGCTGATCCGCGAGCTGCGCGCCTTGCGGCGCTATCTCTATCGGCATCCGCCTTCGAACAACCAGCGCATCCTGGCGCTGTTCCTGGGCATGGGGTATTTCGACGCGCACGCGCGGCGGCTGCGGTCGGCCCTGGCGCGCAAGTGGCGCACGATCAGCCAGGCCGTCGCCGACGCGCTGCCGGCCGTCACGCCCAGCGGCACGTCGGGCGGCTCGGCTTTATGGCTGCGGGGCCCGGCCGGGTTCGACGCCTGGGAATTGCAGCGCGCCGCGGCCCGGCGCGGGGCGCTGATCGAGCCGGGCCAGATCCACTTCCTGGCCGAGCCCGCGCCCACCGGCTATTTCCGGCTCGGCTACGGCGCCATCGCGCATGACGATATCGTGCCCGGCGTGCAACTGCTGGCCGAGGCCTGGAAGGATATGGAACGCGCATGAGTACCGCGGTATTGCTGGCCTGGGCCAGCGCGATCGTGTTCGTCGCCGGCATCGTGCGGGGCTTGACGGGTTTCGGCTTCGCCGCCTTGTCGGTGGTCGGGCTGGCTTTCCTGCTGCCCGTGCGCGAGGCGGTGCCGGCGGTGCTGTGCCTGGAGGTCTGCGCCAGCCTGGCGCTGCTGCCCAAGTGCTGGCGCCGCGTGGACTGGCGGCTGTCCCGTCCGCTGCTGCTGGCGGCGCTGTGCGGCGTGCCGGCCGGCCTGTTCGGCCTGACGCGCGTGGACGGCCACGCGATGACGCTGGCCGTCTACGTGCTGATCGGCGCGCTGGCCGTGCTGGGCCTGGCGCGGGTGCGACTGCCCGTCAGCGGCGGACCGTCCGGCGCATGGGTGGTCGGCGGCGCCACGGGCGCGCTGCTGGCAGCGTTTTCGGTGGGCGGACCGCTGGTGGCGGCCTGGATGGCACATGCGGGAACCAAGGCCGACCGCATGCGGGCGACGCTGGTGCTGTTCTTCGGCGCCATCGACCTCGCCAGCGTGGCGGCGATGGCGGCCACGGGCAACCTCGGCGCGCAGACGCCCTTGCGCGTGGCGCTGCTGCTACCCTGCACGTATGCCGGCTTGTGGATAGGCGAATACCTGTTCGCCCGCGTGGCGGCCGAGCGGGTGGTGGCCTACGTGCAATGGCTGCTGTTGGCGCTGGCCTTGATGGGGCTGTATAGCGTCCTTGCCGCCTGAGCCTGACCCTGAGCCCGAGCGCGATGCCCCTTGCCGCCTTGCCTTCTGTCGATGAGGAAAAAATGGAATCACGAACCTTGAACGATACCGTCTTCATTACCGGCGCGACGTCCGGTTTCGGCGCCGCGACGGCGCGCTGCTTCGCCGGCCGCGGCTGGAACGTGATCGCCACCGGCCGCCGCGCCGACCGCCTGCGGGAATTGGCCGACGAACTCGGTCCCAACGTGCATACCGTGACGATGGACGTGCGCGACAGGGAAAGCGTGCGCGCCGCCATCGAGTCGCTGCCCGCGGACGCCGGGCGCCTGCGCGCGCTGGTCAACAACGCCGGCCTGGCGCTGGGCACGACGCCGGCCCAGGCGTGCTCGCTGGACGACTGGGACACCATGGTCGATACCAACATCAAGGGCGTGCTCTACGCCACGCGCCTGCTGCTGCCGCGCCTGATCGAATACGGCGCCGGGGCGGGCATCGCGAACCTCGGTTCCATCGCCGGCAACTGGCCCTATCCGGGCAGCCACGTCTATGGCGCGAGCAAGGCCTTCGTCAGGCAGTTCTCGCTGAACCTGCGCTGCGATCTGCAGGGGACCGGCGTGCGGGTCACCAACATCGAGCCGGGCCTGAGCGAAAGCGAGTTTTCCCTGGTGCGCTTCGCCGGCGACCAGGCCAAGTACGACGCGGTGTATCGCGGCGCCCATCCCTTGCAGCCGGAGGACATCGCCGAGACGGTCTACTGGGTGCTGAACCGCCCCGCGCACGTCAATATCAACAGCCTGGAGATCATGCCGGTGACGCAGGCATGGAGCAATTTCGCGATCGACCGGGGCGAAGGCCGATAGGAACGATAGGAACGCAGGGTAGGCGGGACCGGCGGGGGCGCTGACCCGCCCGCCTCAGTTGACGGCGGCGGGACTGAACATGCCGGACAGGTCCACGACCGTCGCCGCCTGCAAGGCGCGCGCCAGGGCCTCGCGCGGAAGCTGGCCGCGCAGGCCGATGGCCACGATCCGGCCCGCGCGTCTCCCGGCGCCGCGCGCACCGGCGGCGATCTGCGCCGGCGCCGCGCGCAGCGAGCCGTGGCGGCCGGCGAACTGGATCACCGCCGCCGGATTGCGGTCGGTGCGCACCAGGCCCTTGAGCCGCAGCACGCCCACCGGCATGTCGCGCAGCAGGGCGCGCAGGCGCTCCGCGTCCAGGGCGTGCGGCGTATCGAAGCGCCAATGTTCGAAGACATAGCCGTGGGCCGGGCCGTCCGCCTCGCCTGCCTCGTCCACGTCTCCTTCCTCCGCTCCCTCCGCTTCCCCCGCCTTGCCTGATTCTCCCGCGTCGATGCCGCGACGCCGCTGCCGGCCTGTTTGTCCGCCCTCGTCGTCGAGCCCGGGGTCGGACAGCAGGACGTCCGGCACGGCGGCGTGCACGGTCTCGAAGCGCGGCGTGCCGGGCGCGGCATGGTCCAGCCAGTCCCGCAGCGCGTCCATCTCGGCGCCCGACATCCCGTCGCATTTGTTGACCACCAGCAGGTCCGCGCCGGCCAGTTGGCGGCGCAGCATATCGCGCAGCAGCGGATCGGCGTCCTGGTCCGGCGCCGCCCGCGCGTCGACCAGCACGATGACGCTGTCCAGCGCCAGCGCCGGATCGGCCAGGCCCACCTGCGCGACCCGCCAGGGGTCGGAGACGCCGCTGGTTTCGATGACGATATGCCCGGGCGCCGGGTCGAGCGCCAGCACGCGCATCAGGGCGTCGCCCAGGTCGTCGCCGATCTGGCAGCAGACGCAGCCGTTGGCGAGGCTGATCAGGGTCTCGTCCCGCTTGTCGACCAGTTCGGCGTCGATATTGATGGCGCCGAAATCGTTGACCAGGATGGCGCAGCGCCGGTCCCGCCAGCGCGAGAGCAGCCGGTTGAGCAAGGTGGTCTTGCCCGCGCCCAGGAAGCCGCCGATCACCGTCAGGGGGATGCGCGGCCGCGCGGCGGCGGGCGCGGCGCCGCCGGCCGGCGTCATGGCCGCGCCTCGCCGGCCAGGCCCAGGGTGGGTTCGCCGCCCACCACGGTCCCGGCGATGCGCACGTCCTTCAGCGCGGCCGGGTCCACGGTCTCGGGGTCGTCTTCCATCACGCAGAAATCCGCGTGCTTGCCCACTTCGATGGACCCGATGCGGTCGTCCATCTTCAAGGTGTAGGCCGCGCCCAGCGTGATCGCGTGCAGCGCCTGCGCCACCGTGATGCGCTCGGCCTCGCCCAGCAGGCGGCCCGAGGACGTGCGCCGGTTGACCGCGCACCAGGCGGTGAACAGCGGCCCCAGCGGCGTGATGGGCGCGTCCGAATGCATGGCCATGGGAACGCCGTGGGCCAGGGCGGTGCCGCAGGCGTCCATGCGGTTGGCGCGATCCGGGCCCATGGTCAGGGCGTGATGGGCGTCGCCCCAGTAGTAGATGTGATTGGCGAAGAGATTGACGCACAGGCCCAGCGCCGCCATGCGGCGGAACTGCGCGGCGTCGGCCATCTGGCAGTGCTGCAGCGTGTGCCGGTGGTCGGGACGCGGATGCGCCGTGAGCGCCGCTTCCAGCGCGTCGATGACGACCTCGGTGGCCTCGTCGCCGTTGACGTGGATGTGCATCTGCAGGCCCGCCTTGTGGAAGCCGAGGATGCGGGCCCTGAGTTCGTCGGGCGGCAATATCCAGATGCCGTTGGGCGCGCCGTTGTAGTAACCGGGCCAGCGCACCCGGGCGGTGAAGCCCTGGATGGAGCCGTCGGCCACGATCTTGATGGCGCCGAGGCGCAGCTTGTCGTGGCTGCGCAGCGCCGCCTCGCGCACGCGGGCGATGCTCTCGTCCAGCGTCAGGCCGCCGAACGGGCTGTTGAAGGCGGGCACCACGCGGCAGGGATAGCCGGCTTCGGTGGTCGCCGCCAGCAGGCCGTTCAGGCTGTCCTCGGACAGGTCGTTGACCAGGTCGGTGGCGGTGGTGACGCCGGCCAGGCGGGCGATCTGGCCGAAGTTGCGCAAGCCCTCCAACGACATGCCGCTCAGGCGGAACGCGTTGCCGATGGCGCGGTTCACCGGGAACATCGCGGCGAACTCCTGCAGTTCCCCGCTGGGATTGCCCGCGGCGTCGCGCACGATGCCTTCGATGTCCGTGTCGGCGTCGATGCCGGCCAGGGCCAGCATGGGCGTGTTGACGTTCATCAGGTGCTGGCTGGCGTGCAGGATGGCGATGGGGCGCGTGGCCGAGACCTGGTCCAGGTCGCGCGCCGTCATGCGCGCGTCGCCGAAGAAGATGGGATCGAAGCCCCACGCCAGCAGGGGCTCGTTGCCGGGCGGCATGGCCTGCTCGATGGCGCGCAGGCGCTGGACCACCGCATTGAAGTCCGTGCAGCCCTCCCATCGCTTGCCGTCGGGCGCGGTGCGCGGGTGGAAGCCGACGAAGGGATAGCGCCACAGGCTGCCCGCCATCAGGTGGCTGTGGCCTTCGACCAGGCCGGGCATGAGGACGTGGTCGGCATAGCGCGCGTCGGCGTCGCCGGCGCCCCAGGCCGCCGCGTCCTCGGCCGATCCCACCGCCAGGATGCGTCCCTCGCGCACGGCGACGTGCGTGGCGGCGGGCGCCGAGCGGTTCATCGTGATTATCTTGCGGGCGCGGTAGATCTTGATTGAAGACATCGCTGTGTCGTCCTGGAAAGGAAGGAAAGGGTAGGAAAGGGAAGGATCAGGCCGGCGCGGCCAGCGGCCCGGCGGGATGGTCGCCGTCCGTCGTCACCAGATGGCAGCGCACCCAGTAGTCGGCCGCCACCTTGCGCAAAGGCGGTTCCTCCTGCCGGCAGCGGGGCGTGGCCACGGGACAGCGGACCGAGAAGCGGCAGCCGGGCGGCGGCGCGATGGGGCTGGGCGGCTCTCCGTGCAGCATGATGCGGCGGGCGGCGCGGCGGCGTCCGCCGTCCACGGTCGGCACGGCCGACAGCAGCGCGACGCTGTAGGGATGCAGCGGCCGCGCGAAGAAGGCGCGGCGCGGGGCGCGCTCGATGATCTGCCCCAGGTACATGACGGCGATCTCGTCGCAGATATGCTCCACCACCGCCATATCGTGGGAGATGAAGAGATAGGTCAGGTCCTGCTCGCGCTGCAGGCGCGCCAGCAGGTTCAGGATCTGGGCGCGGATGGCGACGTCCAGCGCCGATACCGGCTCGTCGCAGACCACCAGTTCCGGCTTGCTGGCCAGGGCGCGCGCGATGTTGATGCGCTGGCGCTGGCCGCCGGAGAACTGGTGCGGGAACAGGCGCTGCTGCTCCGGCCGCAGGCCGACCGCCGCGAAGAGTTCGTCGACGCGGGCGGCGCGCTCCGCGGGGGCGCCGATCCGCATCAGGTCCAGCGGCGCGCGCACGGCGTCGCCGACGCGCTGGCGCGGGTTCAGCGAGGAGTAGGGATCCTGGAAAATGATCTGGATGCGGCGCCGCGCCTCGCGCAGGGTCTCGCCGTTGATCAGGCTGAGGTCGGTGACGCCCAGGCGGACGCTGCCTTCCGTAATGGGCGCCAGGCGCATGAGGGCCAGCGCGGTGGTGGTCTTGCCCGAGCCGGACTCGCCCACGACGGCCAGCGTGGTGCCCCGGCGCACTTCGAAGGAGACGCCGTCGACGGCGCGCACGACTTCGGCCGGGCGCCGCCAGCCCTCGCGCGGGCGCGGATAGTGCACCTTCAGGTCCGTGACGGTAAGCAGGGGCGGGGTGGCGGGAGCGGCGTCGGGCGCGGCCGGGACGGTGGGCGGCGTGGCGGCCGCCTGCGCCGGTGTGGCCCCCGGCGCAGGCGCCGGCATGGGAGCGGCTTGCAAGGCGGTCATTGTTCTTCCTCCGTGAGCCAGCACGCGGCGCCATGGCCCGCGGCGCCGGTGAACATGGGCGGCACCTCGCCCCCGCAACGGGGCATGGCCTGTGCGCAGCGGGCGCGGAAGGCGCAGCCCGCGCCCAGCTCCCACAGCGAGGGCACGACGCCGGGGATCTCCGGCAACACCGTCCGCTCGCCGGCCTGGCTGGCGCCGAGTTCGGGCAGACAGGCGATCAGGCCGTGGGTATAGGGATGGCGCGGCGCGCCGAGCACCTGTTCCGTCGTGCCTTGCTCAATGATGCGGCCGGCGTACATGACGACCACGCGGTCGGCCATTTCGGCGACGGCGCCCATGTCGTGGGTGATCATCACGATGGACGTGCCGCGCTTGGCCTGCAGGTCGCGCAGCAGGTCGAAGATCTGCGCCTGCACCGTGACGTCCAGCGCGGTGGTAGGCTCGTCGGCGATCAGGATGTCGGGTTCGCAGGCAAGCGCGATGGCGATCATCACGCGTTGCCGCATGCCGCCCGACATCTGGTGGGGATATTCGCGCACGCGTCGCTCCGGCGCCGGAATGCCGACGGCGCGCAGCAGCTCGACCGCCTGCTCGCGCGCCTGGCGCGCGTTCGCGCCGCGATGGCGGCGCAGGGGCTCGCCGATCTGGTCGCCAACGGTGAAGACCGGATTCAGCGAGGTCATGGGTTCCTGGAAAATCATGGAGATGCGATTCCCCCGGATGGCGCGCATGGCGGAAGGCGCCAGCGCGGTCAGGTTGCGGCCGTCGTAGCGGATTTCCCCGCCCGCGATCTGGCCGGGCGGCGTGGGCACCAGGCCGAGGATGGCCAGCGCCGTCATGCTCTTGCCGCAGCCGGATTCGCCCACGATGCACAGGGTTTCGCCGCGCCGCACGTCGAAGTCCACGCCGTTGAGCACCATCGCGCGGCCGCGCCGGGGGTGGAAGGCCACGCGCAGGTCGCGCACCTCCAGCAAGGCGTCGCCCGCGCCGGCGTTGGCGTTGACGCTGGCATCGGGAATGGTCGTCATGTTCGCCTGCATGTCAGCGCTCCCGCATCCTGGGATTGAGGGCATCGTTCAGGCCGTCGCCGACCAGGCTCACCGCGAGCACCGTCAGGAAGATGGCCAGGCCGGGGAAGGCCACCGCCCACCACGAGGTCAGCACGTAGGGCCGGCTGCCGCCGATGATCAGCCCCCAGCTCATTTCGTTGGGATCGCCCAGCCCCAGGAAGGAAAGGCCGGCCTGGAACAGGATGGCGCTGCCCACGGCCAGGGTGGCCGAGACGATGAGCGGCGGCAGCACGTTGGGCAGGATCACGCGCCAGATCAGCCGCGCGTTGCCGGCGCCGATGGTGCGCTCGGCGCGCACGAACTCGACGTCGCGGAACTTGAGGAATTCGCCGCGCGTCAGGCGCGCCGTGTTCGGCCAGCTCACGATGCCGATGGCGACCGTCACGGTGGCCAGGGTGGGCGAGAACAGCGTGGTGACCACCATGGCGAACAGCAGCGTGGGCAGCACCTGGAAGAACTCGGTCGCGCGCATCAGCAGGTTCTCGACGGCGCCGCCGTGGAAGCCCGCGATCGCGCCGATGGATATGCCGATGAGGACGGACAGCAGCGCGGCCACGGCGCCGACCAGCAGCGTGGCGCGGCCGCCGTAGACGAGCTGCACCAGCACGTCCCGTCCCATGTAGTCGGTGCCCAGCCACGCGTCGGGCGTGCCGGGCGGCGTGAGCGGGACGGCGACGATCTCGAAGGGATCGGCCTTCATGATCCAGGGACCGGCGACGGAGACGGCCACGATGGCCAGCAGCAGCAGGAGCCCGGCCACCGCCGTCGGATTGCGCAGGAAGATGCGCAACCCTTCGGCAAGCGGATGCGAGGGCGCGGGCGTGGGCGCGGCGGTAGGGGAAATGGCGCTATTCATGATGTCTTGATGCGAGGATCGACCAGCCGGTAGCAGAGGTCGGTGAGCTGGTTCATGACCACCACCACGATGGAGGAGAACAACAGGATGCCGAGCAGGGTCGGGTAGTCGCGCTGGAGGACGGCGTCGGCCGCCAGGCGGCCCAGCCCCGGCCAGTTGAAGACGGTCTCGACCAGGATGGCGCCGGCCAGCACGTTGCCGAATTGCAGGCCCACCAGCGTGACCACCGGCAGCACCGCGTTGCGCAGGGCGTGCTTGTACAGGACCCAGAACTCGGGCAGGCCCTTGGCCCGCGCCGTGCGTATATAGTCGGCCCCCAGCACGTCCAGCATGCTCGCGCGCGCCAGCCGGCTGTACTGGGCCAGGTGGATCAGGCTGAGCGTGAGCGTGGGCAGCACCAGGTGCCAGGCCACGTCCAGCATGTCCCCCCAGCCCTGGCCCGTGGCGTCGGCGGCGCGCATGCCGGAGACGGGAAAGATGGGCCATACCGAGGCGAACAGGATGATCAGCATGATGCCGATCCAGAACACCGGCGCCGCGAAGCCGACCAGGGAAACCAGCGTCACCGCCTGCGACAGCAGGCCGTTTGGCTTGCGCGCCGACAGCACGCCCAGGAAGGTGCCGGCCAGCGTGGCGCAGACGACGGAAGCGATCACCAGCAGCAGCGTGGCGGGCACGCGCTCGGCGATGAGCTGCGTGACCGGCACGTTGTAGAAATAGGAGAAGCCCAGGTCGCCGCGCAGCACCTGGGCCATATAGACGCCCAGTTGCACGACCAGCGGCTTGTCCAGGCCGTACTGCGCGCGCAGCGCGGCCATTGCTTCTTCGGACATGCCGCCCATCGTCCCGGCGATCGTCTGCACCGGGTCGCCCGGCGCGCTGTGCACCAGCAGGAAGTTCAGGATCACGACCAGGGCGACCAGCGCGAGGGCGCGCAGCAGCCGGGACAGGATGAAGCGGCTCATCGTCATTGCACGGTCACCTCGTCGAGCGGCGACAGCGGGCCCCAGATGCTGGTGGGCACGTTCTGCACGCGCTTGCTCGTCACCGTGCGGTAGGGCACGTTGGAGAGGAACAGGATGGGCAGGTCGCCGGTGACGATCTTCTGGAACTCGGCATATAGCTGCTTGCGCTTGGCGATGTCGGTTTCCACCGCGGCGGCATTGAGCAGTTCGTCGACCTTGGGATTGGCGTAGGCCTGGGTATTGGTCCAGATGATGGGCTTGATGTTGGTGGACAGGTAGGTGCGCGCCACGCCGATGACCGGGTCGCCCCAGTTGTAGACGGTGTCCATGGTCATGTCGAAGTCGCCCGCGGCGATGCGCTTGGCCCAGGAAGGAAAGTCGGCCGAGGCGCGCACTTCCACGGCGATGCCGATCTTCTTCAGTTGCGAGCGCAGGTACTCGGCGACGTTTTTCTGCTGGTCGACCGAGCCGGGGATGTAGTCCACGGTCAGCTTCATGCGCACGCCGCCGTCCTTGGCCGGGAAGCCGGCCTCGTCCAGGAGCGCGGCGGCCTTCTTCAGGTCGAGCGGGTAGGTGACGAGATCGGTCGTGGCGTAGGGGCTGCTGGCGACGATGGGGCCGTTGGCGGGCGTGGAGAACCCTGCCTGCAGGACGCCGGAGATGAATTTCTTGTCGACGGCATAGGCGATGGCCTGGCGCACCTTCACGTTGGACAGGGGGCCCTGGCGCAGGTTGAAGGCCAGCCAGTTCAGCGCGCCGATGCCCTCATAGCCCTTGTCGGTGATGGCGTACTTGTTCTCGGCCTGCAGGCGGCGCAGCTCGGACGAGGTGCTGATGAAGGGCAGCATCTGGAGATCGCCGCGGTCCAGGGACAGCGTCAGCGTCGTCATGTCGTTCGAGTAGTTGATGATCACGCGGTCCAGCTTGGGACGGCCGGGCAGGAAGAACTTGTCGAATTTCTCCAGCACCACCCGCTGCCCCGGCGTGAACTCCACCAGCTTGAAGGGGCCGGAGCCGACCACGTCCTTGCTGTTGCGCGGATGCGTCTTGAGATCCTGGCCGTCGTCGTAGATGTGCTTGGGCAGGATGGGCGCCAGCGCCGGCGACATGGCCAGCAGGATGGCCGGGTGCGGACGGCTCAGGCGCAATATCGCGGTGTAGGGGTCGGGCGTCTCGACCTTCTCCAGCGGCGCGAGCATGGTGGAGAAGGGATGGTTGGCCTTGATCGCCATCAGGGAAAAGGCGACGTCGGCGGAGGTGATGGGCTGGCCGTCGTGGAAGAAGGCGTTCTTGCGCAGGTGCAGGGTCAGCGTGCGGGCGTTGTCCGTCAGTTCCCAGGATTCGGCCAGGTAGGGCTGGGGCTGCCATTTGTCGTCGAAGCGCAGCGGACTGGCGAAGAGCTGGGTCGACACCAGGCCGGTGGCCATGCCGGACTGCACCGCGCCGTCCAGGTGGCGCGGTATCTCGGTGCTGCCCATGACCAGCGTGCCGCCGGCCTTGGCGTCGGCGGCCTGGGCGGCAGGGGCGGTCGCGGCCGTCGCGGCCATGAAGGCCAGGCAGCAGGCGGCCGCCGCGCGGGCGGAATAACGATGGAACATGACTTCTCCTTGAACAGGTTTGCGGGCCGCGGAGAGGCGCCGCGTCCAGGGTCTGGCGGGTCGCGCGGCAGGGGAACCGCCGCGCGGCGTTGGGGTCAGCGGATCAACGGGTCAGAGCACTTCGTCCTTCAGGTAGTACCAGCGATACAGCAGCGCCTGGCCCAGGCGGCGGAAGGGCGCCAGCGCGTGCAGGGGCAGGGGACTGTCATAGATGGGCAGCGTGAACGCGGGGTCGGTGCGGCCGGCTACGCGTTCGGCCATGCGGCGTCCGGCATGCGCGGAGAAGCTGACGCCGTTGCCGCCGTAGCCGAGGGCGTAGAACACGCTCTGGGCGGGATCGGGCTGGACGATGCGCGGCATCATGTCGTGGCTGACGTCGACCCAGCCCCACCAGGAATAGTCGATGCCGATGCCGCGCAGCGGCGGGAACTTGCGGTACAGGCCGTCGATCAGCAACTTCTCGTGGCGGGGGTGCCGCGCGTCGGCGCCGGTGACGGCGCTGCGGCTGCCGATCTGCACGCGGCGGTCCGGCAGCAGGCGGTAGTAGAAGCGCAGGGTGCGGGTGTCGGTGATCGCTTCGTGGGTCAGGAAGTTGGTGCGCGCCAGTTCGTCGTCGGTGAGCGGGCGCGTGACGATGCTGTTGGAGAGCACGGGGTAGCAGCGCCCGGCCAGGCTGGGATGCAGGCTGGCCGCGGTATAGGCGCCGGTGGCGACGGCGACGGTGCGCGCGCGCACCACGCCGCCGGGCGTTTGCAGCAGGTGGCGGCCGCCCTCGGTGCGCCAGCCGGTGACGCCGCTGGCGGGATGCAGCGTGGCGCCGTGCTGGCGCGCCATCCGGATATAGCCGTAGGCGAGCTTCAGCGGGTGCACGCTGATGCCGTCCGGTTCGTGCAGCGCGCCGCTGGCTTCCTCGTCGCGCACGTAGTCGCGGTGCACCTCCTCGCGGCTGAGGATGCGCGTGTCGTAGCCGAACTGTTCGCGCATCAGCTTGCCTTCGCTGCGCAGGAAGGCCATCTTCTTGTCGCGGTGGGCGATGTAGAGGTGGCCGCCCGGCTGGGCATCGCAATCGATCTGCGCGACGAGTTCGCTGAACGTGTTGAAGCCGCCGCGGATTTCCGCGTCGAGCCGGCGCGCCACGTCCTTGCCCCAGCGCTCGATCCACTGCGAACGGTACAGGCGGCCGCTGGCATTCTGTCCCTGCCCGCCGTTGCGGCTGGTGCAGCCCCAGGCCACGCGGTTGGCTTCCAGCACGGCGGCCTTGATGCCGTGTTCCCTGGCCAGGAAAAGCGCGGTGGCCAGCCCGGTGAAGCCCGAGCCGATGATCGCCACGTCGACGTCGCGGTCGCCGTCTATCGGGCCGTCGTCGCCGGGCGGCGGCCCGGCGGTGCCGACCCAGTAGGTGGGCGCGTATTCTTGGTTCCGGCCGGGGCCGGGGGAGACCAGCGGGTCGTAGGTGGGGTCGTAGGATTGGAGGCCGGCGCCCCGCACGGACGTGTCCATGGTGTGGTTCCTGTCGGGAGGGCGTTTCAGGCGGAGACGGGCGCGGTGCGGGTCTTGCGGAATACGTTCTTGACGAGGATCTTGCCGTCGCGGAACGTGAACAGGTCGACGCCGTCGACCTCGATGCGGGCGCCGTCGGCGGCGGTGCCCGTGAAGGTCCATTCGGAGACGCCGCGGTCGCCGTGCACCCAATGGCGGCCGTTTTCCCATTGCGCGTCCGGCACGTTCTGCCAGGCCGACGCGAAGGCGCGCGCCACGGCCTCGGCGCCTTCGTGGCGCGCGCCGCAGGCCAGGGGGCCGGCGGCGGTTTCGAAGACGCAGTCTTCGTGCATGAAGGACATCAGCGCCGGCAGGTCGTGCCGGTTCCAGGCCGCGCTGAAGGCTTCGAGCGTGGCGGCGTCGACGGCATTGGTCATGATGTTTCGTTCCTCTTGGTTCCGATGGATGGGATCAGGAGGAAGCGTTGCATGGACCGCCGCGGCGTCCATAGAGCCAGTTGCCGGTGGCTATGGTTCCAGGGGCTTCGGCGCACGCTGCCGTGCATGGCGCACCGGGATATGCACCATCATGCGCCGATGGCGCGGGCCGGCCGGCCGCTTTTGCGGATCAGCGCATCGTGACGAATTCTTCCGCCGCCGTCGGATGGATGGCCACGGTGTCGTCGAAATCCTTCTTGGTGGCGCCCATCTTCAGGGCCACGGCGAAACCCTGCAGGATCTCGTCCATGCCGTAGCCGATGCCGTGGATGCCCACGATGCGCTCCTCGGGCCCCACGCACACCAGCTTCATCTTCGCCGGCTGCCGGTGCTTGGTGACGGCGGTGTACATGGCGGTGAAACCCGACTGGTAGACCTTGACCTGGTCGTCGCCGTAGCGGGCGCGCGCCTGCGGTTCGGTCAGTCCCACCGTCCCGATGGGCGGATGGCTGAACACCACCGACGGAACGTTTTCGTAGTTCAGGTGTTCGTCCGGCTTGTCGTTGAACAGGCGCTCCGACAGGCGCCGGCCGGCCGCCACGGCGACGGGCGTCAATTCGATCTTGCCGGTGACGTCGCCCACCGCATAGATGTTGGGCACGTTGGTGCATTCGTATTTGTCGGACTCGATGTAGCCGCGCGTGTCCAGGCGGACGCCGGCCGCCTCCAGGTTCAGGCCGCTGGTGTCGGGAACGCGGCCGATGGCCCAGACGACGCAGTCCACCACGCACATCTCGCCGTTGCCCAGTTGCAGCGTCAGGCTGCCGTCGGCGTTCTTCACCACGGCCTTGGGCACGGCGCCCCGATGGACCTTGGGACCCTCGGCGTCCATGACCTGCATCAGCGTTTCCCGCAACATGGGATCGAAGTTGCGCAAGGCGGAATCCTGGCGCACGAACAGATGGGTTTCCGATCCCAAGGCATGCAATACCCCCGCCAGTTCGACGGCGATGTAGCCGGCGCCGACCACGGCGGTGCGGGCCGGCAGGCCCGGCAGCTCGAAGAACCCATCGGAATCGATGCCGAGCCGGGCGCCGGGAATGTCCGGCCACGCCGGCTGCGTGCCGGTGGCGATGAGGATGTGGTCGGCGGTGACGCGTTCGCCGCCGACCTCGATGGTGCGCGCGTCGACGAAGCGGCCATGGCCGCGGATGACGTCGACCTTGTTGCGGTCCAGGCCGGCCTCGTAGGACGCGTGGATGCGGCGGATATAGGCGCTGCGGTTCTCGATCAGGCGGGCCCAGTCGAAGCGCTCGATCTTGGTGTCGTAGCCATAGTCCGGCCCGTAGAGATGAATGGCCTCGGCGATCTGCGCCGCGTGCCACATGACCTTCTTCGGCACGCAGCCGACGTTGACGCAGGTGCCGCCCAGGTCCTTCGCCTCGATCAGCGCGCATTTCCTGCCGTACATGGCCGCCCGGTTGACCGAGGCGATGCCCCCGCTGCCGCCGCCGATGGCGATGTAATCGTAGTGCTTCATCTATGGATACCTTGAAATGTGGGGATTCCTGCGGCGCGGGGGCGGATCGTCGTTCCCGGCCATGGCAGGCCGAGTATCGCATCTCCGATCCGGAAAGGCCCGAAAACAGGCCCGGCAGCGGGGATAATCGCGTTCCGGCCGGCCAGGGAAACCGCCTGGCGGCGGAGATCAGGCGGGCGCCGCGAGCACGCGGCGGCGTCGACGCGCGGCCGCCCGCGGCCCGTCCACGGGCTTCAGCCCTGTCCCGGAGGCGCCGTGCCGTCCTGCGCGTCCTGGGCTGCGAAGATTTCCTCGGCCGCGTGGAAGGCCGCGTTGGCCGCGGGCACGCCGCAATAGATCGCCGTCTGCAGCAGCACCTCCTTGATCTCGTCGCGGGTGACGCCGTTGTTGCGGGCCGCGCGCAGGTGCAGCTTCAATTCCTCGCCGCGATTCAAGGCCACCATCAGCCCTATCGTCAGCAGGCTGCGCGTGTGGCGCGGCAGGCCGTCGCGCGTCCAGATCTCGCCCCAGGCATAGCGCGTGATGAGATCCTGGAATTCCTCGTTGACCGGGCTCAGGCGCCGCAGCGACCGGTCCACGTGCTCGGCGCCGAGCACTTCGCGCCGGACCTGCAGCCCGGTTTCGTAGCGTTGGGTGTCATTCTGGGGGGAGGGCAAGGCAGTCTCCGTGAGTCTGGATATTCCGCGTCGCGGCCGCGAAACGCGATGTGCGCCCAGTGTAGCGGCACGAGACATCGCGCTTGCCCGGGCCGGCCCATCCGGCAGGCCGGCTGCTTCCAGCGCCGGCGGGACCCTACGCCGCGGCGGGCCGCACGCAGGCCAGCGCGGCCAGGGCCAGCAGCAGGGCTGGCACGGTATAGATCCAGACCGGCGACACCAGCGGCAGCACCAGGCCGGCGAGCAGGGGCCCGGTGCCGGCGCCGATGTCGCGCCAGACCGATCGCGCCGCCAGCGCCTGCACGCGCCCCGGGCCCGGCGTGCGCATGGCGACGATGGGCGGCAGCAGCGGCAGTTGCAAGGCGCGCAACACGACGATGGCGGCGGCGCAGCTCCATATCCAGCCCACGCCGAAGCCCACCAGCACCACGGCGGTCAGCAGCGACAGGGCGACCAGCACGCGTTCGGCCCCGAAGCGCTCGGCCATGCGGCCGCCGATGGGGCTGAGCACGATCTCGCCCAGGTAGCGCAAGGCCAGCACCGCGCCGGCGACGACGACCGAGCCGGCCGGCATCAGGTCCTTGCCCAGGTAGGACAGGCCGATGATGAACAGGCCATCCAGCGTGAAGCCTTCGAGAAAGGACCAGGTATCGAGGCTGCCGGGCAGGCGCAGGCGGCGCCGCGCGGCGGGAACCGGGTGGGGGAGGCTGGGCAGCTTGTGCGCCGCCAGCAGGCCCAGCAGCGACGTCAGCGCCAGGATGAAGAAGATCGTCCGCGGGCCGTAGAGATCGGCGAGCCAGGCGCCCAGGGGCAGGGCCACCACGGGACCCATCGCGATGATGGCGCGCGAGCGGCCGTTGCGCCGCGCCGAGCCGCGCGGGTCGGCCGTGGCCATGGCCTGCGTGGACAGGTTCAGCGCCGCGAAGGCCAGCCCCCACAGCAGGCGCAGGGGGACCAGCGCCCAGAAACCCGACAGGGTCGCATAGCCCAGCGCGCTGATCGCCGCCGCCCCCGCGGCCAGCATGCAGGTCGGGCGATCGCCATGGCGCGCATAAAAGCGCGCCACCCATCCGTAGCCGGCGATCCGTACCAGGCGGTTCGCCGCCAGCAGCACGCCCGCCTGCGCCAGCGTCACGCCGAAGTGCGCGGCATACATCGGCAGCAGCAGGTACAGCACGGTATCGCCGGGCAGCGTCAGCGCCAGCGTGGCCGCGGCGCGGCGCGAATTCGATTCGGTGGCGGGAGAGGCTTCGAGGGCGGCGGCGGCGTTCGTCATGATGGCCGCCATGGTGCGCATATTTCACCGGGATGACAAACGATAATCGCGCGCACCATGAGTGATAAAATCTCACGCATGGCCGCTCACCTTCCCCTGAACGCCGTCCGCGCTTTCCTGGCCGCCGCGCGCCGCCAGAGCTTTACCCTGGCCGCCGCCGACCTGCACGTCACGCACGGCGCCATCAGCCGGCAGGTGAGAAGCCTGGAAGATTACCTGGGCGTGGCGCTGTTCGAGCGGCGCGTCAGGCAGGTGCGGCTGACGCCCGCCGGCCAGCAGTTCCTGGCGGAAGCCGGACCCGCCCTGGACCAGGTCGCCGCCGCGGCGCGCCAGGTCATGGCGCAGGCCTCGGGGCGCGCGGTGCGGATCAACGTGCGGCCGACCTTCGCGGTGCGCTGGCTGATTCCCCGCTTGTCCGATTTCGTCGCCCAATATCCGGGCATCGAACCTCAAATCCTCACCAGCATCGCGCCGCCCAACGCGCCCGACCTTTCCTACGATATCGCCATCCGGCGCGGGCTGGAGAACTGGCCCGATACGCTGGGCATGCATCCTTTTCTCGAAGACGAGGCCTTGCTGGTGGGCGCGCCGCGCCTCATGCGGGGCGTGACCGAGCCGGCCGCGCTGGCGTCGCTGACGCTGTTGCTGGCGAAGACCCGCCGGACGGATTGGGAGGACTGGAAAAAGCACCTGGGCATCCGCCGCTTGCGTCCCAAGGCCCAGATTCTGTTCGACCATTCCCATTTCGTGTTGCAGGCCGCCATCGACGGGCTGGGCTACACCATCGCGCCGGTATCCCTGCTGGCCAACGACCTGACCGACGGGCGGCTGGTGTGCCCGCTGCCCGACCTGCGCCTGCCCATGGTCCGCTACTACTACGGCGTCCATCCCTCGGCCAGCAGCGAAACGCATCTTTTCAGCCGCTGGCTGGACAGCCAGGCGCGCCAGCCGGCGATGCCTGCCTGAGAACGCCCGCCTGAGGCGCAGCTCCCCGACCAGGCGCCGGGCGCCGGGCGTGTCTCCCATGCGCGGCTGCCCCTCCGGAGGCCTGCCTCGTTCCCCCGATGCGGCTTTGCCTCGCCGGGGCGTAAAGAATCTGTCGCAGGTCGGAACCTGCCGCAAGGATCTGCAACCCACTCGGATCTTTCGCTATGGGAATCAGGGGACAGGAAGTGGGAAATTCGCTCAGCATGCGCAGGCGGCCGTCATCATGCGGTGAAGCGCGACACCAGGAATCCATCGGGTCGCGCGATCGCGTTCCTCTCGCCCCCTCGATGCGAGACTGGCCTTATGTCCATCCCACGGCGAAGGAGGCTGGCCATGGGTAATATCGCATCGTGCGTCATGCCGCCGAGCACGGCATCCGCCGGCGACAGTGCGTCCAGCGTCTCGATGCTGGACGACTACCTGCGTTCGGCGCCGCAGTTCGATATCCCGTTCACCGCCGAAGCCGGTGCGCCGCGCGCGCGCATGCACCCGTCCTGCCTGCCGGCCGCCGCGGAACGGCGCCGGCCGTCCCTCGATGGCCTGCCGACGGGTGACGCGCCGGCGAACGCTAACGCACCCGTCATCGCGTGGTGCTACAGCGTGGGCGAAGACGGCCGCGAGCCGGATCGCCAGGGCATGGATTACCTGGCTTATTTCCTGCGGAAGAAAACGGGCAGCCCGGATTGGCTGGTCGTTCCCGATGAGGATGCGCAGCCCGAAGGCTACGGCAAGACGCACAATCAGCTATGCCAGTTGATGCTGGCCTTGAAGGGCATGGGCCATGAGGAAGGGCTCGCGTATCTGAAAAGATACGACAGCGTGGCGTCGACGCCGTTGCCCGCGGCGCCCTTGCCCGCCATGAACCGATTCGAACTCGCCGAGGAAATACGCGGTTATCTGCGGGAGTACACGGGCATCGTCCTGCAGCTCGGCGAAAAGGCGATGGTGATTTCGGCGATCGGCATCGGAGAGCGCTTCGGGCGCGGTTGGCTCACCGTACAGGACCCCGCGACGCGGTCCTGCGTCGCCGTCTTCGATCGGGAATTGGCCGGCGCCATTCCCCGGCTGTGTCCGCCCGCGCCAGTTTCCGGCCTGCGCGCCGGTCCTGACGTGGGGCCTGTCTACCGCGACTGCATGGTGAGCTATCTGCCCAACGGCAGCTACGTGAACAGAGGCTATGAGACGGAGTAGCGGAATCGGAACAGGAGGATCGGAGCAGGAAGAACGGAAGGGAACGGAACAGGCGAACAAGCACCCCGGCCCGCAGGGCATGGAAGTTGCGGTTCCAGGAATGCAGGGGAAGGCCGGCCATTTCCGCGTCTTCCCGATATTCCCGCAATCGCCACAGGAGATACGCCATGAAGCCGACCGATCACCGCACGCCGGGCCTGCCCGAGAACCCGGACATCCCCACGCCCCACACGCCGGACCCTTCCACGCCGCCCGGCCTGCCCGACGTCGATCTTCCGCCGGATACGCCGCCGCCCGCCAGCCCGGATCCCGAAATCCCGTCCCCGCCCACCCCTCGTCCCGCCGCGCCCGACGGGGGATGGGTGGCCTGAGCCGTTCAGCCGTTCAGCCGTTCAATCGTCCAGCGCCTCGTCCACCACGCCGCGGCCTTCGTCCCCGCCGCGCGCCTGGCGTTCGCGGCGATGCGCGCGGGCGCGTTCCGCCAGTTGCCGGTAACGGTCGGCGATCTCGTCCAGTTCCTCGTCGTCCAGCTCTTCGATATTCACCAGGCGATTGTCGGCTTGCGCGATCGCGCACAGCAGCTCGTCCAGTTTCAGGTGAACGGCGTGGCTGTCCTTGTTCTGGCTCTGCTGGATCAGGAAGACCATGAGGAAGGTGACGATGGTGGTCCCGGTGTTGATGACCAGTTGCCACGTCTCGGAGTAGCCGAAGACGGGCCCGGTGACTGCCCAGAGCACGACCAGGCCGAAGGCGATGCCGAACGCCAGCGGCGAGCCGGTCCACGTGGTGACTTGGGCGGCGAAGCGTTCGAAGAGCGCATGCACCCGCGAGGCGTGGCCGGGACGCAGTCCCATGCGCCGGCGGGAGGGCGCCACCTTGCGCCGCGGGGCCCGGTCGCCGGCCGCGGAAGAAGTGGAAGGAGGAATATCCCGGTCCGGGGAAGAGGGAGGCAGGGTCGTCATGTCGCGGGTCCAAGGCCAAAGACGGATGGGCTGGAGCAAGGCTTGTGCCGCCTCCCCGCGCGGCGCCTATTTGCCCAGCAGATTGTCCAGCGCATCTCCCAAGCCCTTTACCGCGTCCCCGACGCCGCCGGCCACGCCTTCCACGCTGACGCCCAGGGCCTTGGCGAAGCCGGCGGTGATGCGCGTCGCCAGGCTCTCGTCCATCGAGAACTTGGGATCGTGCAGATTGCCGCTGACCGAGAAGTCGAAGCTGATCTGGCCCTTGTGATTCTCCATCGCGGCCAGCACCGCCTTGCGCGGCAGCGCGAGCAGTGGCGCGTTGCCCTCGCTGAACTGGAGGTCGGCGAGCGTGATGCGGCCCTGCGCGTGCAGTTGTTCCTTCTCGACCTGCGTGCGCATGTCCAGGTCCGTCCGGCCGCCGGCCAGCCCGGCCGGGGAACGGCGCTGCAGATAGGGCGCGACCAGGGCCACGTCGACGCTGCGCAGGCGGGTCTGGATATCGGCATCGTGGCTGGGCAGGGCGACCCAGCCCTCCAGTTCCATTTTGCCGCGGCGGTTCTTGCCCACCATCTGGCCTTCCGCGTGCAACTGCGTGCGCACGTCCGCGGCGGGCTGGCGGATGGGCCCGATGTCGGCATCCACGCCGTCCAGCGGCACCCGGTAGGGCGGCGTGGCGACGGTGGCGTCGTAGAAATCCAGGTGGCCGCCACGCAATTCCAGTTTTTCGATGTTGACCGGATGCCGGCGGCGCGGGCCGTCACCCCCGTCCTTGTCGTCGCCGGCGGTTTGTCCGCCATGGTGCTCGCGCAGGGTCGGCATGTAGCGGATGGCGCCGTTGCGCGGCCGCAGGATGGTCAGGTAGTAGTCGCTGACGGTAATGCGTTCCAGCGAAATTTCATCGGACAGCAGCGAGCGCCAATGGGGCACGACCACCACGCGGGCGGCGCGCAGCGTCTGGCGGGCCGGCCAATCCGGCGGCGCGCCCACCTCGACGTTCTCCAGCACGATTTCGGCGAGGCCGACGTGGATGCGCTCGGCGTGGCCCTCGTCGCCCAGGACGGCGTTGATGCGCCCCACGACCATATGGGTCGCCAACCCTGCGCCGGCCGCCACCAGCGCGATGACGAGCACGAGAGCGAGCAGGACGATCTTGACGGGCTTGGTCATAGGTTCTCTCATCCGGGTGCATGCCGTGCAAGGGCGTGCGGTTCAAGGACATGCCGTTCCCGCGCCCGCCGCTCACACGCTCACAGCTTGGCACGGCGGCCGCGCGCCGCCAACCCGCCGGAAGCCGCAATCCGCCTCGCGGCGGACGTCGGGCCCGCGGCCTGCGGGCCCGGTTGCCCGGGCGCACGGGCGCACGGGCAGCGGACAGGCGAGGGCGCCATGTTAGGATGCGCGGGCTTCGCCGGCCTCGCGGCCAGTCCCGGGGCGCTTGCCGGGGGGTGCCCCCGCCTTGCGCGCTATCGGAGGCTTACCGTCCCCGCCGGCATCCGTACAGACAAGCGAGGAAATCATGGATACCGATGAAAAACTGGCCCTGGTCGCGCAGACCATTGCCCATCAAGGCGGGCAGATCAGCGCGCTTGCCAGCGCATTGCTGTGCACGCTGCACGTCGCGCGCGGCACGCCTGGATTGAGCGAGGCCATCGAGGCGCGCCTGGCGCAAAACCACGCCAGCCTGACGGCCCGCTCGGAAAGCCCGGAATATCTCGCGGGCTTCGAGGGCATGCGCGAGCAGATCGCCGCGGCCTTGAAATAAAAACCGCTGGCGTAAAAGCCGCTCGCGCCGCCCGTTCAGTGCGGTTTCACCGCCTGGCTGGCGCCTTCGCCGGGCAGCAGGGCGTCGAGGATGGAATCCCCGAACGCCTCGCCCAGGCCCAGGGCGCGCCTGCCCGCCGGCGTCACCGCCAGCCCCGGCATGCCGGGCTGGCGCGCCAGCAGTCCCCGTTCCAGCAGCAGGTCCGTATGCGGGTTGGCCGCCACCGGCCCGCCGGCGTGGATGGCCTTGAGCACCTTGAGTTGTTCCTGAGTCAGCATGTGTGTCCTCCGTGCGGGCCGTGGCAGTGGAACAACGCCACCGTGGGTGTTCCTGCTCCGTACCCTGTTTTTATGAACAGGATTAGCATTTATCATGCCTGACTAGGGTTCCATAGCGGCCAGGATCCGCCCCTGTTTTTACCGAACCCCTATCGGGGCCTGCGGGTTATTCCGACTTAACCTTTAGTAATTCTAGGGTTACAAAATATTCCGCGTATTGTCACGACACGCGGCTATGCTCCTTCAAAACGAGAGGGGTTTGTAGTGCACCAGAATCATTCGATCTACAAAGGTTTTCGCCTGACCGCCAAGGTCGCGCGAGGTTTGCAAAGCACCGGCCATATCGAGAAGCCCTCCGGGCCCGTCTTCACAGCGGTCGTGGAGGTCGTGCCCGCCTCCTTGCAGCACGAGGACGCCGATACGTATCCCATTCCCTGCTTCGTCGACGGCGGCTTCGTCTACAGCCCGGCCGAAGCCGTGCACGCGGCCGTCTCGCACGGCCGCGAAATCGTCGATGCCTTGACGGGTTTCCCGGCGCGCTGAGCCCTGTGGCGTGCAGCGCCGCCGCCGTGCCGGCAGACTCGCCGCGCCGGCAAGCCTATAGCGGCAAACCCATGGGCGGCAAGCCTATAGCTGGCTGGCCCCGAAGGTGTCGCACTGCTTGATATCGCCCGTGTCCAGCCCGCGCTTGAACCAGCGCACGCGTTGCGCCGAGGTGCCGTGGGTGAACGCATCCGGCACCACATAGCCCTGGCTGCGCTTCTGCAGCCTGTCGTCGCCGATGGCGCTGGCGGCGTTCAAGGCCTCTTCGACGTCGCCCTGTTCCAGGATGTGGCGGGCGGAGTCGGCATGCTTGGCCCAGAGGCCGGCGAAGCAATCCGCCTGCAGTTCCAGCCGCACCGACAGCGCGTTGGCCTGGGAGGGATTCTGCCGGCGCAACTGGTCGACCCGGTCGGAAATACCGAGCAGGTGCTGGACGTGGTGGCCGACTTCATGCGCGATGACGTAGGCCTGGGCGAAATCGCCGGGGGCCTGGAAGCGCTGCTTCATCTCATCGAAGAACGACATGTCCAGGTAGACCTTGCTGTCGCCCGGGCAGTAGAAGGGCCCCATGGCCGCCTGGCCGGTGCCGCAGGCGGTAGGCGTGGCGCCGGTGTACAGCACCAGTTTGGGATCGGTGTAGGGCATATTGCCGAACTGCTTGAACAACTGCGTCCAGGTATCCTCGGTTTCACCGAGCACCTTGGCGACGAAGCGCGCCCGGCTGTCGTCGGCCGGCGGCGCGTGCGCCGGGGCCTGCTGTTGCTGGGTCGGGGCGCCGCCGCCGCCCGCCAGTTCCAGGATGATGCGGGGGTCGACGCCGAAGTACACGGCCACCAGGGCCAGCACGATGGTTCCTATGCCGATGGTGCCGCGTCCGCCTATCATGGGGCCGGAGCCGCGGCGGTCTTCCACGTTGTCGCTTTCGCGCGAATCGTCCAGGCGCATAAATCTTCTCCTTCAGGCATGTGCACGCGCGAATGCCGTAATACGGAATGTTAGGATAATCGCATGGCGCAATTTTTCTCCGTACACCCCGCGAACCCCCAGCCTCGCCTGTTGAAGCAGGCCGCGCAACTTTTGCGCGACGGCGGGCTGGCCGCCGTTCCCACCGATTCGAGCTACGCGGTCATCGCGCGGCTGGACGACAAGGCCGCCGCCGATGGCCTGCGCCGCTTGCGCGGGCTGGACGAGCGGCATCATCTTACGCTGATCTGCCGCGATCTGGCCCAGATCGGCCATTTCGCCAGGGTCGACAACCGGCAGTACCGCCTGCTGAAAGCGGCCACGCCCGGCCCCTACACCTTCATCCTGGAAGCCACGCGCGAAGTGCCGCGGCGGGTGTCCCATCCGTCGCGCAAGACCATAGGCATCCGGATTCCCGAACACCCCGTCACGCTGGGGTTGCTGGAGCTGGTGGGCGAGCCCCTGCTGTCGACCACCCTGATCCCCGAGGGCGAGACCGAAGCGCTGAACGACGGCGAGGTCATCCGCGAACGCTATGAGCACGAACTGGCGGCGGTGATCGACAGCGGCGCCTGTCCCAAGGAATCGACCACGGTCATCGACCTGACCGGCCCCGAACCCCAGGTGCTGCGCCGGGGCCGCGGCGATCCCGCCTTGCTGGGAATCGGCTGATCCATGGACGATCTCATCCGGTCGATCGCCATCTACGCGATCCCTGTCATTTTCGCCATCACGCTGCACGAAGCGGCGCACGGCTACGCGGCGCGCGCCCTGGGCGACCCGACCGCCTGGCAGATGGGGCGGATCAGCCTGAACCCGGCCCGCCATATCGATCCCGTGGGGACCTTGCTGGTCCCCTTGCTGATCCTGCTGGCTTCCAAGCTGCTGGGCAGCCCGGGCCTGTTGTTCGGCTGGGCCAAGCCGGTGCCGGTGGATTTCGCACGCCTGCGCCGTCCCAAGAAGGACATGCTGTGGGTGGCGGCGGCGGGGCCGGGCGCCAATCTGCTGATGGCCATCCTGTGGGCCATCGTCCTGCGCCTGCTCTCGGAGGCGGGCGGCCTGGACGGGTTCTGGCTGAAGATGGCCTCCGCGGGGGTGATGGTCAACCTGGTGCTGATGGCCCTGAACCTGCTGCCGGTGCTGCCGCTGGACGGCGGGCGCATCGTCTTCAGCCTGCTGCCCCACAAGCTGGCCTGGCAGTATTCGCGCATCGAGCCCTATGGCACGCTGATCGTGCTGCTCCTGCTGTTCAGTGGGTCGCTCAGCTATTTCATGCACCCCTTCCTGGCGCTGGGCGGGGCCATCGTTAGCTGGTTCCTGTAAGAAATTTCCTCCGGGCGGCCCTGAAATCGGCAGCTTTCTCCATGATTGGCGCCTGCTTGCTAGGAATTTTGCCGGTATCCGGTAAACTCCCGGGTTTTACGGATTATGGCCGCGGACAATCCCGTCCCGGCCCTGGAGCCCCTCCACGATGGCATCCTCGGCAAACGCCGCTGGCGTAACTTTTCAGGGCAGCATGGTGGCCCTGGTCACTCCCATGCATCCGGACGGCACGCTGGACTACGCCAGCTACCGCAACCTGATCGACTGGCACGTGGCCGAAGGCACCGATGCATTGGTCGTCGTCGGCACCACCGGCGAATCGCCGACCGTGTCGATGGACGAGCATGCCGAGCTGATCCGCGTGGCGGTGGAGCACGCGGCGGGCCGCATCCCCGTCATCGCCGGGGTGGGCGCCAACTCCACGGACGAAGCCATCCACCTGGCGCGCCACGCGAAGTCGGTGGGCGCGCAGGCCGGCCTGTCCGTCGTTCCCTACTACAACAAGCCCAGCCAGGAAGGGCTGTACCGCCACTTCCGCGCGATCGCCGAGGCGGTCGACCTGCCGACCGTGCTGTACAACGTGCCGGGCCGCACCGTGGCCGACATGAGCAACGAGACCGTGCTGCGCCTGGCCCAGGTGCCCGGCATCGTCGGCATCAAGGACGCCACCGGCGACATCGGCCGCGGCGCGTTGCTGCTGCGCGAAGCGCCGGCCAGCTTCCAGGTCTTCAGCGGCGACGATCCCACCGCGGCGGCGCTCATGCTGCTGGGCGCGCGCGGCAACATCTCGGTGACGGCCAACGTCGCGCCGCGCCTGATGCGCGATCTCTGTGCAGCGGCCCTGGCCATGGACGTGGCCAAGGTGCGTGAACTCAACGCCCGTCTTGCGCGTCTCAACAAGGCGCTCTTCGTCGAGGCAAACCCAATTCCCGTGAAGTGGGCGATGGCGAAAATGGGGCGCATGCCCCTGGGCTATCGCCTGCCGCTGGTTGAACTTGGCGACCAGCACCACGCGACGGTACAGGCCGCGCTCCAGGACGCTGGCCTGCTCTAAAGGATTTATGAGGATACGTATGAATAAGCGCTATGCCGGCTTGTCGGCATTGATTACCCTGGCCTTGCTGGCCGGTTGCAGCGAAGTCAATCAGTTCCTGGGCAAAGAAGAATCCATCGATTACAAGAGCGCCAGCACCCAGCACGTCGACCCGCTGAGCATCCCGCCCGATCTTACCCAGGCCGCCAACGATCCGCGTTACCGCACGCCGGCCACGGGGTCGACCACTTTCTCGCAATACCAGGCGCAATCGCAGGCGCAGGCCGCGGAAAGCAAGACCAACAACGCGGTCACCAGCGGCGTGCTGCCGCAACGCTCGGACATGCACGTCGAGCGTGACGGCGACCTGCGCTGGCTGGTGATCGACGCGCCGCCGGACCAGGTGTTCCCGAGGATCGTCGACTTCTGGACCAACAACGGCTTCACCATCGAGACCAACAATCCGGCCGCCGGCCTGATCGAAACCAATTGGGCGGAGAACCGCGCCAAGATTCCGGAAAGCTGGCTGCGGCAGGCCCTGGGCATGCTGATCGAGCAAGCCTACGATAGCGGCGAGCGCGAGAAATTCCGCACCCGGATCGAGCGCGTCAACGGCCACACCGAGATCTACATCAGCCACCAGCACATGGTGGAGAAGGTGCTGGGCAACCCCAACGTCGATTCCACCAACCTCCAGTGGACCTTCGGCAAGGAAGACCCGGGCCTGAACGCCGCCATGCTGGCGCGCATGATGGTCTTCCTCGGCACCGATACGGACCGGGCCAAGACGCTGGTGGCCAGCGCCGAACAGGCGCCGCAGCGTCCGCAGGTGCAGGACATCCGCGCCGACGGCGCCTTGCTCAACGTCAACGAGTCGTTCGACCGCACGTGGCGCCGTGTCGGCGTGGCGCTGGATTCGGGCGGTTTCACGGTGGACGACCGCGACCGTTCGGCCGGCGACTACTTCGTCCGCTACTTCGACACCGACACCGGTATCCAGAACGAACAGCCCGGCTTCTTCAGCCGCCTGTTCTCCAGCAGCGACAAGAAGGCGCAGGCGCCGCAATACCGCGTCCACCTGTCCGGCCAGGGCGACACCACGCAGATCACGGTGCTCGACACCAACGGTCAGCGTGACAACTCGCCGACGGCGCAACGTCTGCTGGGCGTGTTGCGGGACAAGATGTAGACGGCGTGGCGCCGTCCCTGTAAGGGTGACGCCCAATAAGCGGGCCGCCTCCTGGCGACAGGGGCGGCCCGTTTTGCATGAGGGCGTAGTTGCGCTACCGGCGGCGCTAATCGCGCTGTATCCCGATTGCCGGCGTCAATGGCGCGTTCCTGGCGCCATTCCTGGGACCAGGTATCGGGGTTGCCGATTACTGGCGTGCGCCGATCGCCAGGCGGTTGAAGGCGCTCATCAAGGCGACGGCGAAACTCAGGTCGGAGATTTCCGCGTCGCTGAAATGCGCCTTGAGCGGCGCGAAATCCTTGTCGCAAGCATGCGTGCGGGCGACGTCCGCCAGCGATTCCGTCCAGGCCAGGGCCGCGCGCTCGCGCTCGTCGAAGTGCCCGCTGACGCGCCAGCCCGCGACGCTGTCGAGCTTGGCCGGCGGCATGCCGTCGGCGCGCAACGCCGCCGAGTGCATTTCCAGGCAGAAGGCGCAGCCGTTGATCTGCGAGAGCCGCAGGTAGACCAGGTCGACGAGCTGCTTGCCCAGGCTGCTCCTGGAAAGGGCTTTCTTGGTGGCGATGAAGCCGGCGTAGGCCTCGGGGGACAGGGTGTTGTAGGCGAAACGCAGGGTACTCATGAATTGGCTCCTAGGCAAAGCGAGGGGACGCCTTTCACGGCATCGCGCGGTTCCTCGATGCCATCACTCTAGGGAATTCATGCCGTACCGAAAAGAGGCAAGATTTGCTTGATGGACTAGGCCATGTCCGAGATACCCCCGAGGGGGCGTTTTCGCCTTGGGGCGGCCCGGCGGAAAAAAAGGCCGGGCGCAAGCCTCGGTACTTATCCAGGGCGTAGCGGAGCCGGCTTTGCCGGTCCGCCAACGCCGCCCCCTTGAGGGGGCCGCGCGCAGCGCGGTAGGGGGTGGGCCCATCCTTCCGGTCCGCCAACGCCGTCCCCTTGAGGGGGCCGCGCGTAGCGCGGTAGGGGGTGGGCCTCCCCTGGCCGGGGGGAATCTGCGATCGCGGGATTACTTCGGCGCGGTCGTGGTGCTGTCGGTGGTGCCGCCCGTCGACGGGGCCGGGGCCGTCGTGCCGTCGGTGGCCGGCGGCGTGGTCGTCGGGGCGGTCGTGGAAGGCGCGGTGGAGGAGGGGGCCGTGGTGGAGGGAGCCGAACCACCCGCCGGCGCCGCATCCTCCTTCTTGTTGCACGCCGTCAGCGAGACGGCGAGGATGGAAGCGAGGATCAGGGTTTTACTCATCATGAGCGGTTCTCCTTTTAAGTGAATCGGTTCTGCGAGATTTCCCGCGCCGCGAGCCAGCGCCACGAGAAACAACCGTCTCAGGCTAAAGGAAAGGACCGAACGATTGAGTAGGAAAATTAAAGCTTCCTCGTCCCAAAGGAAAAAGGCCTTGCGGTAGTGTGTCGTGTTTTTCCTGATGTGACGCCGCGCCCCGGGACGGCGGGACTTTGTGGCGTCTGGAAACCTACACCGCTTGCGATGCGCCGCATCGTCTGGGCGTGATCGAGAAAGGCGGCCGCATACGACGCCCGAGGGCAGCCTCATACGCACGAGTGTGGCTGCATAAGCCCGAGGGGCCGCCTCATACGCACGCCGCGGCCCGCCATCCGCCCGTCAATCTTCCACGTAGCGCAGCCACCCGTCGTCCAGCCACTGCGCCAGCGCGTCCTGCTCCGCCTCGCTGGGGCGCGCGCCGGCGCATGCGATCGCGCGCTCGTCGGCCAGGCGGCGCATCAGCGCCGAGGGCGCGACCGGCGCGACTTCGCCGTTGATGAAAAGCTGGCGCTGGCGGTAGAGCATGCGGCTGCGCCGGTCCAGCACCAGCCGGCCCTGTCCGGGCCATGCGGCGGCGAGGTCGACGTCCTCCGGCGGCAAGCCGTCGAAGACGGCGCTGGCCGCCGGTTCGGTCAGCCAGCAGCCCAGGAAGCGGGTCGCCAGCGCCTGGTCGAAGCGCAGCTTGCCGACCGCGGCCAGCGCGGCGTCGACCAGCGCTTCCGGCAGCGCCGCGGGCTGGGCGACGGCGGGCTGGCCCGGGTCGCGGTAGACGCCCTTGAGGTCGGGGCCGGGCAGCGGCGGTTCGGCATAAGGGCCCGCGGGCTGGCCGGCGCGCGCCATCACCTGTTCGGCCGCCGCTTCCAGCATGCCGCGGGCAAGCACCGCCTGGCTCGGCGAGCGAAAGCCGATGGAGATCGTCATGCAATCGCCCACCGCGATGCCGTCGTGCGCCACCTGCGGCGGCAGATAGAGCATGTCGCCCGGCGACAGGACGTGGTTTTCCTCGGGCCGGAAGTCGCGCAGGATCTTCAGCGGCAGGCCGGGCGCCAGGCTGAGATCGCGCTGGCGGCCGATGCGCCAGTCGCGCTGGCCGACGGCCTGCAGCAGGAACACGTCGTAGCTGTCGAAATGCGGACCCACGCCGCCGCCGTCGGTGGCGATGCTGATCATGAGGTCGTCCAGGCGCGCGTCGGGGATGAAGCGGAACTGCTGCATCAGCGCCGCCGCGGCGTCGTCGTGCAGGTCCACGCCTTGCACCAGCAGCGTCCAGCCCGGCTCGCCGGCCTTGGGCAGGCGGGCGAAGGGGCCTTGTTCCATCTGCCATGCGCCGTTCTCGCGCCAGATCAGGCGCGCCTCGACGTCGTCGTTGCGCGCCAGGCGCTTGATGCCGGCGATGGTGAGCGGGGGCTGGAAGGCCGGAATGGCCTGGCGGATCAGCAGCGGCTTGCGCTGCCAATAGCGGCGCATGAAATCGGCGGGCGTGCGTCCGCCGAGAAGTTGCAAGGGCGTATCGGGATTCATGGCGGTCCGGGGTCTGCCGCGCCTCAGCGCACGGCGGCCTTCAGGCGATAAAGGGCGTCCAACGCTTCGCGCGGCGTCAGGCTGTCGGGATCGATGGCGGCCAGTTCGTCGCGCAGCGCGGCCAGCGCTTCCTGATCGGCCGCCGCCTCGGCCTGGGCGGACGCCGCGGCGTCGGCCTGCGCGGCGGCGGCGAACAGGCCCAACTGGGGCGTTGGCGCGCCTTGCGCTTCCAGGCGCTCGAGTTCGCGCGTGGCCTGGCGGATGACCGCGGGCGGCACGCCGGCGCGCTGCGCGACCTGGATCCCGTAGCTGCGGCTGGCAGGGCCTTCGCGCACTTCGTGCAGGAAGACGATGCCGTTGGCGGACTCGGCCGCCGCCAGGTGGACATTGGCCGCCGTCGGCTGTTCGGCCGGCAGCCGGGTGATCTCGAAATAGTGGGTGGCGAACAGCGTCAACGCGCGATTGTGCGTGAGCAGGCGCAGCGCGATGGCCCAGGCCAGGGCCAGGCCGTCGTAGGTCGAGGTGCCGCGGCCGATCTCGTCCATCAGGACCAGGCTGGCGGGCGTGCTGGCGGCGAGGATGGCGGCGGCCTCAGTCATCTCCATCATGAAGGTGGAGCGGCCGCCCGCCAGGTCGTCGGCGGCGCCGATGCGGGTGAAGATGCGGTCGATGCGGCCGATGCGCGCGCGCGTGGCGGGCACGTAGCTGCCGGTGCGGGCGAGCAGGACGATGAGCGCGATCTGGCGCATGTAGGTCGACTTGCCGCCCATGTTGGGGCCGGTGATCAGCAGCATGCGGCGCGTCGCGTCCAGGCGGCAGCTATTGGGCGTGAAGCGTTCGATGGCGCGCTCCACCACCGGGTGGCGGCCCGCCTCGATGTCGATGTCCGCGTCGTCGGCCAGTTCCGGCGCGCACCAGGCATGGCGGCGTGCGTGGTCGGCGAGCGAGGCCAGGCAGTCGAGTTCGGCCAGCGCGCCGGCGCATTCGGACAGGGCGCGCACGTGGACGGCCAGCGCGTCCAGGAGTTGTTCGTACAGCCATTTCTCGCGCGCCAGCGAGCGGTCTTGCGCCGACAGGACGCGGTCTTCCCAGGTCTTCAGTTCGGGCGTGATGTAGCGTTCGACGTTCTTCAGCGTCTGGCGGCGGCGGTAGTCTTCCGGCACCTTGTCGGCCTGGCCGCGGCTGACCTCGATGTAGAAGCCGTGCACGCGATTGAACTCCACGCGCAGGTTGGCGATGCCGCTGCGCTCGCGCTCGCGGGCCTCCAACTGGATCAGGAAGTCGCCGCCGTCGGTGGCCAGGGCACGCAGTTCGTCGAGGTCGCCGTCGTAGCCGGCCGCGATGACGCCGCCGTCGCGCACGGCCGCCGCCGGTTCCTCGGCGATGGCCTCCCGCAGCAGATGGGCGATGGCGGGATCGAGGTCCAGCCGCGCCGCCAGTTCGGCCAGGCGCGGCGAGCGCGTCAGCGGCTGCACGGCGTCGCGCAGCGCGGGCAGGGCCGCCAGGGCGTCGCGCAGGCTGGCCAGCTCGCGCGGGCGCACCGAGCGCAAGGCCACGCGCGTCGAGACCCGTTCGAGGTCGGGATAGCGGTGCAGCGCGTCGCGCAGGGTTTCCAGCGGCGTGGCCGCGGCATAGCCGGCGCCGTCGTCCATGCGGTCGGCCAGCATCTCGGCGATCGCCGTCTGGCGCGCCAGCACCGGCGCGTTCTCGCGCAGCGGATGATGCAGCCAGCGCCGCAGCAGGCGGCTGCCCATGGGCGTGCGGCAGCCGTCCAGCACGGAAAACAGCGTGGGCGCTTCTTCGCCCGACAGCGTCTGGGTCAATTCCAGATTGCGCCGCGTGACCGGGTCGAGCAGGACGAACTCGCCCAGGCGCTGCGCGCTCAGGCTCTGGATATGGGACAGCCCCTGCGACTGCGTGCGCGCGGCGTAGCGCAGCAGCGCGCCGGCGGCGCAGATGGCGGCCGGCATGTCCTCGACGTCGAAGCCGGCCAGGTTGTCGGTGCGGAAGTGGGCCAGCAGGTGCTGGCGCGCGCCGTCGCTTTCGAAATGCCAGTCGGGCACGCGGGTGCGGGCGCCGTCGAAGCTGAAATCGAATTCGGCGCAGTCGGCGTAGATGACTTCGGCCGGCGCGATGCGGTGCAGCTCGGACTCGATCTGCGCCGGCGCGCACTCGGTCACGTGGAACTCGCCGCTGGCCAGGTTCAGCCAGGCGATGCCGGCGCGGGGCGTGCGGCCGCCGCTGACGTGCACGGCGGCCAGCGAACGGTCCGCCTTGGCCGGCAGCAGGGCCTCGTCGGTCAGCGTGCCGGGCGTGACGATGCGCACGATGCGCCGCTCCACCGGCCCCTTGCTGGCGGCCGGATCGCCGATCTGTTCGCAGATGGCGATCGACTCGCCCAGGGCGACGAGGCGGGCCAGGTATTGCTCCATGGCATGCACCGGCACGCCCGCCATCGGAATCGGCTGCCCGGCGGAGCTGCCGCGCTTGGTCAGCGTCAGGTTCAGCAGCCGCGCGCCGCGCTCGGCATCGTCATAGAACATTTCATAGAAATCGCCCATCCGGTAGAACAGCAGCAAGGGACCCGCCTCGGCTTTGAGGCGAAGATATTGCTGCATCATCGGCGTGTGCGTGGATAGGTCTGTTTTGTCCATGAAAATCAAGTGCTTGGAATTCCGTCGTTCGATTCTTGGGCCCTGTCCTGGCGGTGGCTAGTTCGTGTCGTTGCCTGCTAGCGGCCATTGCCCGGTCTTCAGCATGAATAGCTCGAAAAGTCCGGGGGGCATTCTGCGATCGCCGGCTTCCCACTGCTGCCAGGTCCGCAATGAGGCTTGAACCGTAAGCGCCGCCTTGGTCTGGGTCAGCCCCGCGGCGTCGCGCGCTTTCCTGATGGCGGCCGGTGCGGGACTATCGAGTTTCCGCGGAGGAAGCATAAGACACCATGCAGCAGGGGGCACGGGATGGGCGGCAAATATGATGCAACGCATTATATGCTCAACGCGCGTATAGACGACTGCGTCAATCCGCGCAAACGGGAGCGTCGCCATGCGTGTCCGCGACCGGCAGGGACACCGGTTTTTTTCCGGTCCCGTCCGCGGCGATCAAGGGCGCCGTGGGCAATGCATGCTGGCGGGCCTGTATGAAGGCCAGGCAGTGTTCGCCGGCCAATGGCCTGGAGAAGTAGTAGCCCTGGAAGTGCGTGCAACCCAAGGCGATGAGTTGCTCCAACTGGATCTGTTCTTCCACGCCTTCCACGATCATGAGCACGCCTAGCGTATGACTCAGCTTGACGAGGCTGTCCACGATGTGGCTGTTGACCGCGCCGTTGCCGACGGTCGCCAGGGAGCGGTCCAGCTTGACCGTATCCAGGGGAAGCTGTCGCAGATAGTTGAGCGAGGTCTGCCCCATGCCGAAGTCGTCGAGCGCGATCCGCACGCCGGCCGCGCGCAGGCGGTTCAGGCCGTCGATGGCGTGCATCGCCGTGCCCAGGGCCGTGCCTTCCGTGATTTCCAGTTTCAGCATCCGCGGCGGCAAGCCCGTCGCGTCCAGGATGGCGCAGACCTGATCCGCGAATGCCGCTTCCAGCAGGTGGCTGGGCGTTATGTTGACCGACATGACGAAATCCTCGGCCACCTTGCCGCGCCACGCCGCTCGCTGCTCGCAGGCCAGCGTCATGATGCGCAGGTCCAGTTCGCCGATGGCGTCCAGGTCCTCGGCGAGCGCCACCGTCAGGGAAGGCGCGATACTGCCGTAAAGGGGATGCCGCCAACGCAGCAGCGCTTCGACGCCGGTGACCTTGCCCGTGGCCGCCTCGACCTGCGGCTGGTATTCGAGGAATAGCTGCTCCCTTGTCCGCAAGGCATGCCCAAGGTCATTGGCCAGGGCCAGCGCCATCCGGCTCGGCAGGCCATTCAGGGGCGGCAGCTTCTTCTGGGGCCGGGCCGACTCCTCCGAGTCCGCCATCTCCTGGAGCCTGTCGATCAGGTCGCGGGCGCCCGTCAGGGACAGGCGATCGGCGGCTCGCACGAAGGGTATGTAGATCGCCGTCCCGACGGCCAGGCTCACGATCTGGACGATCACGCCCGCCCAGGAGCCGGTCACGGCGTAGCCGCTGAAAAGCACGGGCATCGTCCAGTTGATGTCGACCCCCGTGCCGGGCATCCAGCCGGCGGCGAGGGCGCCGTAGGCGATAAGCGCCTGGACCACGGGCACCGTCACGAACGGCACGGCGTAGCTGGGATTGAGCACCACCGGCAGGCCGAAAAGCAGTGGTTCGTTGATGTTGAAGACGGCCGGCAACAACCCCAGCAGCGCGATGCGGCGGTTGCGAAGCTGGTTGCTGGCAAGCCGCAAGGCGGCGATCAGGCAAAGCGTGCTGCCGGATCCGCCCATCCGGGTGAAGAAGTGGAAGAACAGGCTCGTGAACAGTTCACGAGGCTCGTTGCCCGCCATGACGTCGGCGATGTTGATGGCCGACGCCGGATCGAAGACACGGGCCTGGACCTCGTACAGCAGGTTTGGACCGTGCATGCCGAAGAACCACAGGATTTGCGATGCGACGAGGTAAGCCAGGGCGACGAAAATGTTGTCGTCGGCGCCGGAGTGTCCCTGCAAGGTCGCCGCAAGCATGGCATCGAACATGCCGTGCGGCACGAGCCGTTCGAACGCCACCTTGGCGACGGCAAAGACGAGGATCGTGGCGACGCCCGCCGGGAGGACCGCGACGACATCCCCGACCAGCGGATCGTTGTCCAATGCCCTTACGGAGCCGCGCAGGCGATCCACTGCCGCCAGCCGCAGGAAGAGGCTGCCGCCGAGGGTGGCCACGATCAGGGCGGTGAGCAGTCCTTTGTCGAGCGCCAGCATGGTCAGCGAGGCGGGGCTGTCGTCGGAAAGCGCAGTAATGAAGAAACAGGCGAATACGGTCGTGGCCGTCGTGGCCGGGTTGACGTGGCGCCGTCCGGGCTGGTCGTTGTGCAGATGGGTCAGCGCGATGGAAAAACCCATCAGCACGACGAGCGACGCGATGTTCTGCGTGGCCGCGATGACGTGATCGCAGATATGCGGGATGTCGAAAGCGGAAAGCTGGCTTAATTGCTGGCGCAGGAAGCGCGACGGCAGATTCTTGACGAGCGATGCGATCGCACCGAGAAGAATCAGCGGCAGGGAGAGAATCAGCCCACGTTGCAGCGCGATGAAGTACGGCGTCTTGCCGAGTCGTTCCAAGGCAGATTGCAAGCGTGGCCACATTCTGATTATGTCTCCCGAAATGCTATGTCGCGGCGTGCTTCCTGAGCCGATGGATTATGGAAGCCCGATTCGGTGAGCTGCTGTCGATTCCTCCGGGATGCATCTTACCTCCGCCAGGCGGCAATCATGCATGCTTGCAAGGCGTTTACGTCGCGGCCGCTTTTTCCCGCAGCATGTCCTGGAACGCCGCGAAGATGCGGCGCATGTAGGGGGCCTTGTAGGGAAAGAGGTCTTCGGGATCCATGGCGTGGACGATGCCGCAGGTGTCGCCTTCGAAGACCAGCAGCCGGCCGTCCGGGGTTTCCGCGCAGTCCATGACGAAATAATCGAGGCCGACGCGGCGATGGATTTCCGCGAAGGCGGCGGCGTGGCGGGCGCCGAAGCCGCTGTCGAAACCCAGCATCTGTGCGCCTTCCTCGGCGCGGTTGGCGGCGTTCTCCAGCATGTCCGCGTTCAGGTAGTGCACCATCCAGCGCGGCGAGATGCCCAGGTGGCCCAGGAAGGGTCGGCCCGCCACCATGACGACGCGGTATTTGCGGAAAAGGCCGTCGGCGCTGCGGTAGTCGACGAACTGCGAAAGATAGAACGCCGCGGTCTGAGCGTCGCCGGCCGCATCGTGCGCGGCGAGGTAGGCGGCCAGGTCGGCGGGCCGGTCGATCTTTTCCAGGCCGTGGCCGGCGTGCGAGTCCAGCGGGCGCACCAGCACGGGATAGTCCACGCCGGGCAGCAGGTCGGCCGGCCGGGTTCGGCCGCTGGCCAGGGCGTCGAGATCGGCGCGCGCGACACGCCGGATATGCGGCACGATGATGCCCGCGGCGCCATCCAGCGCCGCGCCCAGGCCGTCGCGGGAGGTCTTGAGCACGTGCTCGGGCCGGTTCAGCACCGGACGATGCCATTGGGCGACCGGCGCTTGCAGCGCTTCGAGTAGCGGCCGGTTGGCGCTCGATTCGCCGACGGCGACGATCAGCGCGTCGTGTTCGGGTAATTGCCGCGGCGCGGGGATGCCTTCGCCCACGTAGAGGATGTCCAGCGCGATATCGGAATCGGCGACCAGGAATTCCAGCGGCGTGTTGGCGAGGAAGTCTCCGCAAGCGACCAGGGCCAGCAGGCGCAGCGCGGCGGGCTGGCGGGCGGCCGGCATGTGGTACAGCGGTTGCGTCTGCACCGCGTGCCGTTGCAAGGCCAGGGCGGTGTCGCGCTGGCCGAGCAGTAGCAGGACCATGGACAGGTCCAGCGCGGCATTGGCGTCGTTCGCGTCCTGCTGCGCGCGCGCCAGCAGTTGCCGGCGCAGGCCGTCGAGATCGCCCTTCCGGAAAGCGAGCGTGATCAGGCGCGCCTTGCCGATGAGTTCGGGATAGGGGGCGGAGGGCGATGCGCCGGCCGGGGATTGCGTCGTCGGCTGGGTCGTTGCGTGGGTCATGGCAGGACGTGCGGTTCGGAGGTGGCGCGGTCCGCGCGGGAAGGCGGGGCGGCGTCGGCGTGATCGGGGGACTCGGCGGCGCGGCGGGCGGGCGAGGGCGCGGCCTCGGCGTCGTCGCGCCCGGGCGGCAGCGGCGCTTGCCCGGTCAATTGCGCGCCGATGGACAGCACCGCGTCGAACAGGCGGCCGGCGTCCGCATGGGTGCTGCGGTGATTGACGATGGCCGCCCGGATGGCCAGGGCGCCGCCGATGCGGGTGGTGGAGGGCGCGGCCACGCCGGATTCCTGCAGTTCCAGCACGATGGCCGCATTCAGGCGGTCGGCCGCCGCCGCGTCTTCGGCGCGGTAGCGGAAGCAGACGATATTCAAGGCCACCGGCGCCAGCAGCTCCAGGCGCGGTTCGGCCTGAATGCGGCGCGCCAGGCCTTGCGCCACCTCGCAGGTATGGGCGATGACCGCGCCCAGGCGATCGGCGCCGTAGACCGTCAGCGTGAACCAGGTCTTCAAGGCGCGGAAGCCGCGCGACAAGTCCGGTCCGAGATCGCAGGGCCAGGGCGAGTTCGCCGCCAGGCCGCGGTCGTCCCGGCTCAGGTAGGTGGCGCTGGCCGCGAAAGCCGCCTGCTGCGCGGCGCCGTCGCGGACCAGGATGAAACCGGCGTCATAGGGCACCTGGCCCCACTTGTGGAAATCGAAGGCGATGGAGTCGGCCCGCTCGATGCCGCTCAGCAGGGGCGCCAGCGCGGGCGCCAGCATGGCCAGCGCGCCGAAGGCGCCGTCGACGTGGAACCAGAGCCGCTCGCGGGCGGCGATATCGGCCAGCGCCGCCAGCGGGTCGACCGCGCCGGTGTCCACGGTGCCGGCCGTGCCGGCGACCAGGAAGGGCCGCAGGCCGGCGCGGCGGTCCGCGTCGATGGCGGCCTGCAATGCGGCCGGGTCCATGCGGAAGCGGTCGTCCACCGGGATCTTGCGCAGGTTTTCAATGCCCAGCCCGGCGATGTCCATGGCCTGGGCGATGCAGCCATGGGCGCAGACGGACGTATAGGCGACCAGCCGGTCGGATTGCGCCGCCACGCCGGCCTGGCGCACGGCGCGGCCCAGCGCCGCGGTGCGGGCCACGAGCACGCCGATCAGGTTGGCCATGGAGGTGCCGGTGACGAACAGGCCGCTGGCGCTCGCGGGCAGGCCGAACAGCTCGGCCATCCAGCGCGCGATCTGGCGTTCCACTTCGATGGGGATCTGGTTGCGTCCGCCCAGGTTGGCGTTCAGCCCGGCGGCCAGGGTCTCGGCCAGCATGCCCACGGCGCTGCCGCCGCCGTGCACCCAGCCCATGAAGCCGGGATGCGCGTTGCCCACCGCGTACGGCAGGATTTCCGTCATGAAGCGGTCGTGGGCATCGGCCAGGTCGGTCGGCCGGCGCGGCAGCGGCGTGCCGAAGCCGGCCCGCACGGCCGGCGGGGCGGGTTGCCAGACGGGCCGTTCGCGCAGCGTGCTCAGGTAGTCGAACATGTCGTCGAGCATGCGGTGCCCTTGCGCGCGCAGGGCGGACCAGTCGGCGGGATCCAGGGAAGCCTGGGGCTCGGCGGGGACGGCGGAGGGGGGCAGGGGCGATTGCAAGATATCTTCGGGCCAGGGAAGCCCCGCCCGCGGCGGGGCGGTGTGGCCGATAGCGGAGTCAGGGGCATGTTGCCATCGCCCGCCGCGCCGGGCACAGCGGATCAGCGGCCCACTTGCCGGCCATTTTGGGCTTTTGGACGGGTTTTCGTCCGGGACGGCGTCCGCGGCCGCCGAAGTTACCTACAATCGTCCGGGTTTTATCCGCGTTGTCCTGGCCATGCGCCGGCCATGGACCCGACCATCGAGAGGCAGCAGCAATGGCAGCACAGGCGACCGATCCGCAAGGCAAATCCCGGGACAGCGGCCCGGCGGGGCCGTCCCCCGGCGCCGGGGATCCCGCCGGCGGCAAGGGCGTGGCCTGGCTGGTGGCCGGCGCGTTCTTCATGGAGATGCTGGATTCCACCATCATCACCACCGCCCTCCCGGAAATGGCGCGTTCCTTCGGCGTGCGGCCGGCCGACATGTCCGTCGGCATGAGCGCCTACCTGCTGGCGCTGGCCGTGTTCATTCCCATCAGCGGCTGGGTGGCCGACCGCTACGGTTCGCGCAAGGTGTTCGGCGGCGCGGTGGCCTTGTTCACGTTCGCGTCGATCCTGTGCGGCCTGTCGCAGAGCCTGGCGCAGTTCACCGCGGCGCGGGTGTTGCAGGGGCTGGGCGGCGCCATGATGGTGCCGGTCGGCCGCCTGGCCGTGTTGCGGGCGACGCCCAAGAGCGAACTGGTGCGGGCGATCGCCATCATCACCTGGCCGGGGCTGGCGGCGCCCGTGATCGGGCCGCTGGTGGGCGGGGTGATCACCACCTATATGGGCTGGCACTGGATTTTCTTCCTCAACGTGCCCCTGGGCCTGGTGGGCATGCTGCTGACGCAGCGCCTGGTGCATGGCGAGGCGGGCGGCCGCCGGCCTTTCGACACGTGGGGTTTCATCCTGACCGGCGTGGGATGCAGCGTCTTCATGTACGCCATGGACTTGTGCGGCGAGCTGACGGTGAGCCTGCCGGCCGTCGCGGGGCTGCTGGCGCTGGCCGTGCTGGCCTTGTCGCTGGCGGTGCGCCATTTGCGGCGGGCGCCGCATCCCCTGGTGGACCTGACGGCCATGCGTTATCCGACCTTCGCGGTGACGGTGTACGGCGGGTCGCTGTTCCGCATCGCCATCGGCAGCGCGCCCTTCCTGCTGCCGCTGATGTTCCAGGTCGGCTTCGGCGCGACGCCGGTGCAGGCGGGCAGCCTGATGCTGGCGCTGTTCGCGGGCAACCTGGCCATGAAACCGGGCACCGGCTGGGTGATGCGCAGCTTCGGCTTCCGGCGCGTGCTGGTGGTCAACGGCCTGCTGGTGGCGCTGGGCTTCGCCGGCTGCGCGATGCTGGGCGCCGATACGCCGTACTGGCTGGCCTGCGCGCTGCTGTTCTTCTGCGGGATGTGCCGCTCGATGCAGTTCACGGCGCTGAATACCCTGGGTTTCGCCGACGTGCCGCGCGACGCGATGACGGGCGCGACCACCCTGTTCAGCGCCTGCCAGCAGTTGAACGCGGGCATGGGCATCGCCTTCGGCGCGATTGCGCTGCGGGCCGCCGAATGGGCGACCGGCGTGGCGGGGGCCGCGCCCGGGCCGCAGGCGTTTCGCCTGGCCCTGGCGGCGTCGGCGGTGCTGGCCTTGCTGGCGATCGTCGACAGCTTCCGCCTGCGGGCGGACGCGGGGGCGGCGATCAGCGGGCACAACAAGCCGAAGGCGGCCTGACGGCCCCGGGAGCAGCCCTCCGGCGCTAGCGGTGGCTCGCGGCGTGCGAGCTCTTATTGGCCGCGCGGGTGCGCGCGGCCTTCTTGGCGGCCGCGGAACGGCCGGCGGCGCCCTTGGTGGCGGCCGCCTTGCGGGCGGCGGCGGAGCGGTCGGCGGCGGTCCGCTTGGAGGCGGCCGACCGGCCCTGGGCCGACAGCGCCCGCTTCGACGCGCCCGCGCCGCTTTCGCGCTTCAGGGCGCGCGTGGTGGCGGTGGCGCGGCGGGTCGACTTGCGCGCCGCGCCGGACTTCGTTTCCTTGGCATGGGCTTCGTCCTGGTGCGCCTTTTTCTTCGTGGCGGCGGAAGCGGTCGACTTGGTCGGGACCTTCACGCCCGCCCGGCGCGCCTCCGACAGCCCGATGGCGACGGCCTGCTTGGCCGAACGGACGCCGTGCTTGCCTTCCCGCACGTGATGGATCTGTTCCTTGACGAATTCGCCGGCCTGGGTGGAAGCGGACTTGCCCTGCTTCTTGTCGCGGGCGGCGCGAGCGACGGTTTTGCTCTCCGGCATGATGAATACCTCCTGAAAGATGGCCGCGCGGTTCGGAATGCCGATGCGGCGGCGCGTTCTGGAATGGCCACGCCGTCGGAAAGCCTGCTGCAGCGCGGTTACGCCATTTCAGCAAGCGTTGTGCCGTGGATGACGTGGATGAGGCGGCAACGCACGCCGGCACGCCGCCGCCCGCCAAGGGCTGAGCACGCCGCTTGCGGCGCGACCGGGCCGGCGCGTGCCGGCAGCGTGACCGCCGCCCCGCGGAACAGGAGAAAGCTCATGGCCAATCATGTCTACAAACAGGTCGAACTGGTCGGCTCGTCGACCACATCCAGCGACGACGCCGTGCAGCGGGCGATCGAACGCGCATCGCGGACGCTGCGCAATGTCGAATGGTTCGAAGTGACCTCCGTGCGCGGCCACGTCGAAAACGGCAAGGTCGCGCACTGGCAGGTCTGCCTGAAGCTGGGAATGCGGATCGAGGAGCCCGGCGAGTAAAAGCTGCAAGAAGCTGGAAGACGCCCCGTCAGGACGCGAACTTGGCGACCCAGGCGACGTAGCGGTCCATCCAGCCTTGCAGGAAGGCCTTGGTGTCGGCGTTGGTGATGTCGTGTTGCGCGTCGATCAGGCCTTCCTTCATCTGCAGGAAGACTTCCGGCGTGGTGAGCGCGGGCGCGCCTTCGGCCGCCAGGATATTGCGCAGGTGCTGCTGGGCCATCGCGGTGCCGGCGGCGCTGGGCGAGGTGCCCACGATGCCGACGGGTTTGTTGTTCCAGTTGTTCTGCCCCCACGGGCGGGTGCCCCAGTCGATGGCGTTCTTCAGCGCGGCCGGGACGGAGCGGTTGTGTTCCGGTGTGACGAAGAGGGCGCCGTGCGCGCCCGCGATCAACGCCTTCAGCGCCGCGGCGGCGGCGGGCATATCGTTTTCGTCGTCCTGGTTGAAAAGCGGGATGTCGGCCAGGCTGGCGTACTTGAAGGTGACGTTCTCCGGCGCCAGCTTTTCCAGCGCCTTGGCCAGTTGAAGATTGATGGAGCCCTTGCGCAGGCTGCCCACCAGAACGGCGATGTCGTAATTCATGGAACGCTCCTCATCGTAGGGAAAGACCGGCAACCAGTGTAGAGAGGCGATCGTTGCCGGGCAATGACGCGGGCGGAGCAAGCGGCGTGCTGCGTGGCGCGATGGGCCGGATCTCCGATGCCTTGGGACAACGGGGATGCACCGAACGGGTGCATCGATCCCGAATCCTCACCGCGCCGAGGCATGTTGCGGTGCAATGCAATGTCCAGGACGCCGGCACTTTCACCCGGCGCCCGGCGTTTGTTGCGATGCAATGCTGGCACGAACTTTGCTTTAGCTGATTCAGGGTTATCCCCAAGATTCAGTCGTAGCAGGAGCTGTCATGTCCACCCCCGCCAATCCGCCCGTGACCATGCTGGTCACCCGCCACATCGCCCCCGAACGCTACAGCGATTTCCTCGCCTGGCTGCGCCAGGGGGAGATCCTGGCCGCCGGTTTTCCCGGCTTCCTGGGCTCGGGGGTGTTGCAGCCCCCGGAGGGCGGCGACCAGTACCAGATCGTGCTGCGTTTCCACGACGCGGCCAGCCTGGACCGCTACGAGCGCTCGCTGCCGCGCCGCATGTGGCTGGAGCGCGGCGCGCAACTGGTGCGCGCCAGCAAGGTCCACCGCGCCACCGGCATGGATAGCTGGTTCGGGCCGCAGAAAAGCGCGCCGCCGCGCTGGAAGCAGGCCTTCAGCATCTGGGTCGTGTACTTCCCGGCCTTGCTGGCCTTCAGCCTGGTCTTCAAGGAGCCGCTGTCGGCCATGCCCACCTTCTGGCGCGTGCTGCTGACGTGTTCCCTGATGACGCCCGTGCTGTCCTACGTGCTGATCCCGCTGGCGACGCGCGTGCTGCATGACTGGCTGCATCCCGGCGTGCCGCGGCCGCCCGCGCCCGCGGCGCTGCGGATGCTGGGCGGTCTGTTGCGCCTGCGCGGCGACGACGTGCGCGTGCGCGGCGGCTGATCCGCCGGCCCGGACCGCCGGCCTGAATCGCCGGCCGGCCGTGACGACGCCGGCCGCGCGGCTTCGCCCGCCATTCAACTGCCAGTCATCTGCTAAAGTGCGCTCCATTTACCCGGAGCGCGCCGCATGAATTTCGCCATGTCAGACCTCGCCACCCTGGTTCCGCGCCTGTTCGACCTGGGCCTGAACCTGCTGACCGCGATGCTGATCCTGGTGCTGGGCTGGTGGGGCTCGGCGCTGCTGGGCAAGTGGGTGCGGCGCATCGCCGGGCGCTCCACCCGCGTCGATCCCACCGTCATTCCCATTTTCCATTCGACCGTGGTCTGGTCGATCCGCATCTTCACCTTGGTGGCCGTGCTGGCGCGCTTCGGCGTGCAGACGGCCAGCATCATCGCGGTGCTGGGCGCGGCCGGCCTGGCCGTCGGCCTGGCCTTGCAGGGCACGCTGCAGAACATCGCCGCGGGCATCATGCTGCTGCTGTTGCGGCCGGTGCGCGCCGGCGAGTTCGTGACGCTCAGTTCCGGCAGCAGCGGCACGGTGGAAGAGGTCGGCATGTTCCTGACCCGCCTGGTGCAGCCCGACGGCGTCCATGTCAGCCTGCCGAACAGCACGGTGTGGAACGCCACCATCACCAATTTCAGCCGCAATCCCACGCGCCGCTTCGACATGCCGGTGGGCATCCGCTACGGCGACGACCTCGACCAGGCGATTGCCCTGCTGACCCGGCTCGTCAACGAGCATCCGCTGGCGCTGAAGGAGCCGGCGCCCGAGGTCCGGGTGTTCGAATACCTCGACAACGTGATCACCGTGAACGTGCGCTCCTGGGTGGCGTCGCCGCGTTACTGGGAGTACCGCTGGGACCTGTTGCGCCAGGCGCGCCTGCTGCTGGACGAAAACGGCTACCAGCCGCCCGTGCCCGTGCGCGTGGTCTCGGAGGCGCGGCATGAAGGGGCGCGCCACCAGGAGGCAGGGCAGCAGGAGGCGCAGCAGCAGGAAACGCGGCCCTAGCCCTGCGCCGTCTTCAGGCGCGCCAGTTCCGCCTTGATCCAGCCCGCGATCTCGCGTTGCCGCTGCGCGGGCATCCGGTCGATGATGGCCGTCACGCTGATGGCCAGCAGGGGCGCGCCGTTGGCGTCCAGCAGCGCGCATCCCACGCCCAGCGCGCCGCGCACCGCGTGATTCCCCACTACCGAATAACCGCGCGCGCGGGTGGTGTCGATCAGGCGCAGCATTTCGTGGGTGGTCATGCCGCCGTATTCGTCCAGTTGCCCGGCATTGCGCGCGACGATGCCCTGGGCGACGTCGTCCGGCAGGGCGGCCAGCAGGGCCATGCCGCCGGAGCCCACGCCCAGCGGCTGGCGCTTGCCGGCGTAGGTGGCCAGGATCTGCACCGGATAGCCGCCGATTTCCCGGTGCAGCGAGATCGATTCGTCGCCTTCGCGCACGACCAGGAACACGGCGTCGCCCGTGCGCTCGGCCAGCCGCCTCAGGATGGGCAGGGTCTGCCGCAGGCGCGGATCGGGCTCGCTGGCGGCGGCGGTCGGCGCCAGCATGGCGCGGTACTTCTTGGTGTCCGGCACGGCCTGGACCAGGCTCGCTTCCAGCAGGGCCGCCAGCAGGCGGTAGATGGTCGGGCGCTGGATCTGCGTATGGCGCGCCAGGTCGGTCACGCTGAGTCCGTCGTTGCCGTGGTCGCGCAAGGCGGCCAGCACTTGCAGCCCGCGCCGCAGCGTGCGGGGGCCGGTGGAGGTGGAGCGGCTGTCTTCCATGAAATCCAGGAGCGCCGGCAGCCTGCGTTCGCGCTGCCGCGGCCGGCGGCGCCCGGGTGGCAAGGGCCATCCGCGCGGCCTCGGGCCGCGATAGTCGCGCGCGGAGCCTGCCCGGCGCGGTGTCTCGTTGTGTCGGGTGTCCTGCCGGCGCGGCAGCAGCGCCGCCGCCGGCATTTGGCGTCCAAGCCGTGGACATCTTGTTGCCGTATGTTGCCTGATCTCCGAAAATCAGGCAGCAAAAATTTTTAGACGTCCATCGACTGGACAAATTTGGAGAGAGGCAGATGAGCCAAAAGCTTGCCCTTTTGCGCAGGGTGGCCGCGACCGTGGCCGGCGCGTGCGCTGTAATGACTTTCGGCGGGGTGGCCCAGGCCGCCTACCCGGACAAGCCCGTGCGTATCATCGTGGGTTTTTCGGCGGGCGGCACGACCGACGTGATCGCGCGCATCATGGCCAAGGAGTTGACCGAGGCCACCGGCCAGTCCTTCGTGGTGGAAAACAAGCCGGGCGCCGGCAGCAACATCGGCGCCGAATACGTGGCGCGCGCCCCGGCCGACGGCTACACGCTGTATTTCGTCGCGGTCACCAGCGCCATCAACCAGACGCTGTATCCCAAGATCAAGTTCGACCTGGTCAAGGATTTCGCGCCGATCGCCCTGGCGGCCAAGGTTCCCAACATCCTGGTGGTCAATCCCAGCGTGCCGGTGAAGTCGGTCAAGGAGCTGGTCGATTACGCCAAGGCCCACCCGGGCAAGCTGAATTTCGCGTCCTCGGGCAGCGGCACTTCCATCCACATGGCGGGCGAGCTGTTCAAGCAGCAGGCCGGCATCGACGTGACGCACGTGCCCTACAAGGGCAGCGGTCCCGCCGTTACCGACCTGATCGGCGGCCAGGTGCAGTTCATGTTCGACAACATGCCGTCGTCCTGGCCGCACGCGCAGAGCGGCAAGCTGCGCGCGCTGGCGGTGACCACCAAGGAACGTTCGCCCAGCGCGCCCGACCTGCCCACCATGGCCGAGTCGGGCTTCCCCAAGTTCGACGTGTCGTCCTGGTTCGGCCTGATCGCGCCGGCCAAGACGCCGCCGGAAGTGCTGGACAAGCTGAACGGCATCATGGAGCAGGCCCTCGACAAGCCTGAGGTCAAGCGCAGCTTCGACCAACTGGGCGCCGTGCCGGCGAAGACGACGCGGGCCGAGTTCGGCCAGTTCATCAAGTCGGAAGTGGACCAGTGGGCGGTGGTGGTCAAGGCCTCCGGCGCCACGGTCGATTGATTTGATGGCTTGAGCCAGAGACCTAAAACGGGCGGCCTACGATGGCCGCCCGTTTTTTTGGGGGAGGCGCGCCGCGCAGTGGGGCGCGCCGCCCTACGTTTCCCGCTTCTTGCGCGCCGTGGCCAGCATGGCGGTGCAGACGCCGCGCAGCATGTCCACCTCGTCGCGCGTCAGGCCGCTGCGGCTGAAGAGATGGCGCATGCGCGGCAGCAGTTTCTTGGGATGCCGCGGATCGAGGAACTGGACGGCGACCAGCGCTTCTTCCCAATGCGCCAGCAAGGCCTGCACCGCCGCGCTCGACGCCGGCGCCGCGCCCGGATCCGGCGTGGCGGCGGGCGCGGGCGGCAGCAGGGGCGCGCCGCTGTCGATCAGCAGGGCGTAGCGCAGCTCCCAGGCCGCCAGTTGCAGCGCCTGGGCCACGTTCAGCGAGCTGTATTCGGGATTGGCGGGAATATGGCAGATGCGGTGGCAGGCCGCGATATGGGCATTGGTCAGCCCGGCCCGCTCGGTACCCAGGACGATGGCGACCTCGCCTTCGGCGTGTTCGTCCAGGTGCGCGCGCGCCAGCTCGGCCGCCTGGCGGATGTCGCAGGGCGGAGGACCGAGGTCGCGCACCCGCGCCGTCATGGCGAAGGCCAGCGTGACCGGCGCCAGCGCTTCCTCCAGCGTCGCGTGCACGCGGGCGGCGGCCAGCACGTCGCCGGCGCCGCTGGCCAGCGCCACGGCCTCCGGCTGGGCTGTCATGTCGCTGAATTTCGGCTCGACCAGGGACAGTCCGGAAAAGCCCATCGTCTTGATGGCGCGGGCCGCCGAACCGACGTTGCCGGGATGGCTGGGCTGCACCATGACGAAACGAACGCGTGAAAATGCCTGAGTCATTTAAAATGCCACGTTTGGCGCAAGCAGGCCGGCCTTGTTTCGGTCCGCGGCTCCCTGTTTCAGGGGGCGGCGCGGGCTGGGAAGGGTTCCCGCCCGAGGCCGCGGCATCGATGGCGATCCATCGACAAGCCGCCGGCGGTCCGCTTGCGCGTTTGTGCGAATATTACGGAAATCTATGCACCCGATGCTCAACATCGCCATCAAGGCGGCCCGGCGTGCCGGCACCATCATCAATCGTGCCAGCCTCGACCTGGAAAGACTCAACGTAGCCAAGAAAGGGCCGCGGGATTATGTCACGGAAGTCGACCAGGCTTCGGAAACCGCCATCGTGGAGACCTTGCGCGCCGCCTATCCCGACCATGCGGTGCTGGGCGAGGAATACGGGCACCAGGGCTCGGACCAGGCCGAATTCCAGTGGGTGATCGATCCGCTGGACGGCACGACGAATTTCATACACGGCTTTCCCAATTACGCCATCTCCATCGCCCTGCTGCAAAAGGGCGTGCCGACCCAGGCCGTGGTCTTCGATCCTTCGCGCAACGAGCTGTTCACCGCCAGCCGGGGCAGCGGCGCCTTCCTGAACGACCGCCGCGTGCGCGTTTCGGGCCGCACGCGCTATCACGAGGCCTTGCTGGGGGCGCACTGGGCCGGTTCGGCCGGCCCCGACCAGGGCAGCGGCAAGTTCCGCCAGGTGGCGGAGAACGTCATCGGCGTGCGCCGCATGGGTTCGACGGTGCTGGACCTGGCCTATGTGGCCTGCGGGCGCCTGGACGGCTTCTGCGGCGTGGGCCTCAAGCCCTGGGATCTGGCGGCCGGCAGCCTGCTGGTGCTGGAGGCCGGCGGCCTGGTGGCGGATTTCACGGGCGAGCAGGGCTGGCTGGATTCGGGCAACGTGCTCGCCGCCACGCCCAAGATCTTCACCCAGGTGCTGGGCACCTTGCAGGGCGGCGCGGCGCAGGCCTGATCCGTCAATTCCGGCGCCGCAAACGGTCAGACCCGTCGGGCCTGCCTTGTTCGCGCGCGGGGCCTGCTGTGGGTAGGCCGGGGGAGAGGGGGAACGCGGCGATTGGGGCGGGGGACCGATCGGGTCTGTAGGGCTATTTCACCTCCGCGCGGCGCCGCGCGCCATCCGCCACAAAGCCTAAACAACCCTCATCCTTTCCGCCGGTCCGCGCCCCCGCCGGCCTTCATGACCGGCGCGGCGCGGCTTTTCGAGTACGATTACCGGTTCCTTAACTGCTGGAGTTGCACATGGAGTGGCTGCTGGACCCCGCTGCCTGGGTCGGCCTGCTTACCCTCGTCATCCTTGAAATCGTTCTCGGGATAGACAACCTCATCTTCATCGCTATCCTCGCCGACAAGCTGCCGCCCAAGCAGCGCGACCGCGCGCGCATCATGGGGCTGTCGCTGGCGCTGCTCATGCGCCTGGTGCTGCTGTCGGTCATGTCCTGGCTGGTCACGCTGACCACGCCCTTGTTTTCCCTCGGGCCGCTCAACCCCTCCGGCCGCGACCTGATCCTCATGGCGGGCGGTTTCTTCCTGCTGTTCAAGGGAACCATGGAGCTGCACGAGCGCCTGGAAGGCGTGCAGCACGCCAGCCATGGGCCGCGCGTCTATGCCAGTTTCTGGGTCATCGTGACGCAGATCGTGGTGCTGGACGCGGTGTTCTCGCTGGACTCCGTGATCACCGCCGTCGGCATGGTGGACCACCTGGCCATCATGATGATCGCCGTGGTGATCGCCATCGGCATCATGCTGCTGGCCTCCAAGCCGCTGACCCGCTTCGTCAACGCCCATCCCACCGTGGTGGTGCTGTGCCTGGGCTTTCTGCTGATGATCGGCTTTTCGCTGGTCGCCGAGAGCTTCGGCTTCAAGGTGCCGAAGGGCTACCTGTACGCGGCCATCGGTTTCTCGGTGCTGATCGAGGCCTTGAACCAGCTCGCCCGCCGCAACCTGCTGCGGCTGGACGCGCGGCGCCCCATGCGCGAGCGCACCGCCGAGGGCGTGCTGCGCATGCTGGGCAAGCGCCCGCCGGTGCCGGTCGACGAAGAGGCCGAGACGGACGGCGACGACCAGGCGCAGCAGCCGCCGGCCTTCGGGGTCGAGGAGCGCAACATGGTCAGCGGCGTGCTGACGCTGGCGGAACGTTCCATCCGTTCCATCATGACGCCGCGCACCGACCTGACGTGGATCGACATCGACGACGACCCCGAGACCATCCGCGCCCAGATCACCGCCGCCCCGCACAGCTTCTTCCCGGTCTGCCGCGGCACGCTGGACGAGGTGCTGGGCATCGCGCGCGCCAAGGACCTGGTGGCCGATCTCATCACGGAAGGCCGCGTGCGGCGCGAACGCCTGCGCGAACCCATCATCGTGCACGAGTCGATCGGCATCCTGCGGCTGATGGACATCCTCAAGCGGGCGCGCGGCCAACTGGTGCTGGTGGCCGACGAGTTCGGCGCCATCGAGGGCCTGGTCACGCCCATCGACGTATTCGAGGCCATCGCCGGCGAATTCCCCGACGAGGACGAGTCCCCCGACATCGTGCCGGAGGAAGAGGGGCGCTGGAAAATCGACGGCGCGGCCGACCTCCACCATGTGGAGCAGGTACTGGAGACGGATGGTCTGGTCGACGAAGCTCAGGAATACTCGACCCTCGCGGGTTATCTGCTGTCTCGCTTCGGCCATCTGCCGCAGCCCGGCGATACCTGCGAATTCGTGTCGCCTCACGCGCGTTTCACGTTCGAGGTGCTACAACTCGACGGCCGCCGCATCGCTTCGGTCCGTGTCCAGCGCTTGTCGCTCGACGTGGCCCAGGGAGGCGACGGCGCCGATTCCTGACCTTACCCCGACCCGTCCGCCACCGTGACTGAAAACACCCTCTATCTGGTCAAAGCGATATTCCTGGGCATCATCGAAGGGCTCACCGAATTCATCCCGGTGTCCAGCACCGGCCACCTGATCCTGATCGGGGACTGGATCAATTTCGAATCGAACAGCGCCAAGGTGTTCGAGGTCGTGATCCAGTTCGGCTCCATCCTGGCCGTCATGTGGATTTTCCGCGAGCGGCTGTGGCGCCTGATCCGGGGCACGTTCACCGGCGTGCGCAGCGAAATGCTGTTCACGCGCAACCTGCTGGTGGCCTTCCTGCCGGCGGCGGTGATCGGCGCCATCTTCATCCACGCGATCAAGTCGCTGTTCTACCATCCGGCGGTGGTGGCGACCACGCTGGTGTTGGGCGGGCTGGTGATGCTCTACGTGGAACGGCGCACGCGGTCGACGACGCCGGGGCCGCACTCGGCCGCGCTCGACAGCGCCTCGGAGGTGCACGCCAGCGCGCACCGGCTGGAGGAAATCACCTGGAAGCAGGCCCTGGGCGTGGGTTGCGCGCAATGCCTGGCCATGGTGCCGGGCGTGTCCCGTTCGGGCTCGACCATCATCGGCGGCATGATCGCCGGCCTGCAGCGCAAGACGGCCACGGAATTCTCCTTCTTCCTGGCCATGCCGACCATGCTGGGCGCGACGGTCTACGATTCCTACAAGAACATGAGCGTCCTCACCCAGCACGACGTCACGGGCATCGTCGTGGGTTTCATCGCGGCCTTCCTGAGCGCGCTGGTGGTGGTGCGCGCGGTGCTGCGCTTCGTCGCGAACCACACCTATCGCGTATTCGCCTGGTACCGCATCGCGCTGGGCATCGTGGTGGGGGCGGTGCTGGTCCTGCGCTGATCTGCCGTCATCTTCGACGGGCGGCCCTATCGATGGGCGGGGCCCTATCAGCGCGCGGGCCCATCTGCGGGCAGGGGAGGCCGGTCCCGCCGGCCATGGCGCGGCGGGAGCCGTGTCCGTTTACTCGTCGGCCTCGGCCAGGTCGAAGAACTGCAGTCCGTCGCCGTCGATGACCAGCCAGCCGCCGCGCGGCGGCCGGGCGTGGTCACAGTCCCAATCGGGCAGCACCCAGCGCTCGCGCTTGCGGCCGTCGATCTGCAGCACGTGGCGCTGCGGCCGATGCGTGTGGCCGTGCACCAGCGTGGTCACGCCGGTCTGGCGGAACAGCGCCTGCACGGCCTCGCTGTTGACGTCCATGATCTCGGCGCTCTTGGCCTGGTTGGCGGCCATGCTTTCGCCGCGCGCCTGCTGCGCCAGGGACAGCCGTTCCGGTATGGGGCGGCCGAGGAAATCGGCCTGCCATGCCGGATTGCGCACCATGGCGCGGAACTGCTGGTAGGCCTGGTCGTCGGTGCACAGCTCGTCGCCGTGCGTCAGCAGGACGTCGCCGTAGTCGGTCCGAAGCAGCGCCGGCTCCGGCAGCAGGTGCGCGCCGAGGGCGCCGGCCAGCTCCTGCCCCATGAGGAAGTCGCGATTGCCGCGGCCCAGCCATACGGGGATGGCCGCGGCCGCGCGCTGCAAGCCCTCGAGGGCGGCGGCCAGCCAGGGCGGGGCCTGGCGGATGACGTCGTCGCCGATCCAGGCGTCGAAGATGTCGCCGGGCAGCAGCAGGGCGGAGGCTTCCTCCGCGGCTGCTTCCAGGAAGCCCAGGAAGGCATCCGAGGTGGCCGGCGTGGCCGGCCCCAGGTGGATGTCCGAGGCAATCCAGACGCTGCCCGGCAATGCGACCTTATTCAAGGACTTCGGCCTTCTCGATGACCACGTCCTCGGTCGGCACGTTCTGGTGGAAACCGCTGTTGCCCGTCTTCACCGCCTTGATCTTGTCGATGACGTCGGTGCCTTCGGTGACCTTGCCGAACACGGCGTAGCCCCAGCCGTTGGCGGTGGGCGCGGTGAAGTTCAGGAAGTCGTTGTTGGCGACGTTGATGAAGAACTGCGCGGTGGCCGACTGCGGGTCGTTGGTGCGGGCCATGGCCAGGGTGTACTTGTCGTTCTTCAGGCCGTTGTTGGCCTCGTTCTCGATGGGAGCCTTGGTGGGCTTCTGCTTCATGCCGGCCTCGAAGCCGCCGCCCTGGATCATGAAGCCGTCGATGACGCGGTGGAAGATGGTGCCGTTGTAGAAGCCTTCCTTGGTATAGGCAAGGAAGTTCGCCACCGTCTTGGGCGCCTTGTCGGCGTCGAGGGTGATGACGAAATCGCCCATGTTGGTTTGCACTTTGACGCGGGGGTTCGAGCTCATGGATGTCTTGCCTTCAGAAGTGGATGATCCGGTTTGGGTGGAGGAGGGCGCGGCGCCGGCCAGGGCCGGCGTCAGCGCGGCGATCGCCAGGCCGCAGGCCGCGTGGCGCAGCAGGCGCAAAAACGGGTGGGACGGAATCATTGGGGTTTCTTTTCTTTCAGCAGGTTGTCGACGGCGCGCGCCTTGTTCTGCGTCCCCGTTACGCCCAGTTTGGACGCCTCGGAGTAGGAACGGCGCGCCAGCATCAACTGTACGTCGGCCATGTTGGCCTTCGCGGCCGGATAGTCCGGCCACGCCAGCAGGGCGTTGCGCAAGGCTTCCTGGGCGCGGTCGATGTCGCCGCGTCCGACGTACAGCACCGCCATGTTATTCCAGGGTTCCGGCAGCTCCGGGTATTGCTGCGTCATTTGTGTGTAAACATCCATTGCCTCGTCGATGCGGCCGAGGGCGGCCAGGGCGCGGGCATGCTGGAACTCCAGTTGGACGTCGGTGCCGTCGTTGGGGCCGCGGCTGCGCGTCGCCGCGATGCGGTCCTCGATCATCTTCAGGGCTTCGTCGTTCTTGCCCTGGTTGAGCAGCCGCTCGATGCGGTCGGTAATCTGGGACGGCGTCGGCGTCAGGCGGGTATCGGTCGACGGCTTGGCCTTGTCGAGCAGGTTGGCCAGGGCCTGCCAGCCGCCCTCGGGCGGCGGCTTGTCCAGGGTGGTCATGGTGGCGTTCTGCGACTGCTGCAGGGAACCGCCCGGCATGGTCTGGGCGTGGACGGCTTCCAGGGGCGCCGACAGGAGCAGCGCGGCCAGCAGAACGTGAAAAAGGCGCGGCGTGTTAGTCACATTGATTCCGGAAAGAAAGAGCCCGGTTGGCGCGAGAAAGGCGCGCGGACCGGGCCGCTTGCTATACTTGACGACCGCCATTTTAGCCTCGGTTGCGTTTCGAGTCCCCCGGGCCCCGTTTCCGAGTGCCCAGGGCCGTCCGCTTCCCGGCTGCCCGGCGCTGTCGCGGATTCCATCCCGTCCCATGCCGATGGGCGGAAACCCGCCGCGGTCATGATCCCCGGACGTTAACGCCTGAACCTATGCTGCAGATCTACAACACGTTATCGCGTACGAAAGCGCCCTTCAAGCCGGCCGAGCCGGGCCGGGTGCGGATGTACGTCTGCGGCATGACGGTGTACGACTATTGCCACCTGGGCCACGCCCGCATGCTGGTGGGTTTCGACGTGGTGCAGCGCTGGCTGCGCGCCAGCGGCTACGCGGTCGATTACGTGCGCAACATCACCGATATCGACGACAAGATCATCCGCCGCGCGGTCGAAACCGGCCGCCGCATCGGCGAGGTCACCGAATTCTTCATCGACGCCATGCACGCCGACGAACGCGCCCTGGGCGTGCAGCCGCCCGACCATGAGCCGCGCGCCACGCAATACGTGGCCGAAATGCTGGACATCATCGGCCGCCTGCAGGACAAGGGCCTGGCCTACCAGGCCGACGACGGCGACGTGAACTATGCGGTGCGCGGCTTCGAGGGCTACGGCAAGCTGTCCGGCAAGTCGCTCGACGACCTGCGCGCCGGCGAGCGCGTCGCGGTGGGCTCGGCCAAGCGCGATCCGCTGGACTTCGTCCTGTGGAAGTCCGCCAAGGCGGAGGAGCCGGCCGACACCAAGTGGGAATCGCCCTACGGCCTGGGTCGCCCCGGCTGGCATATCGAGTGCTCGGCCATGAGCAAGAGCCTGCTGGGCCTGCCCCTGGACATCCATGGCGGCGGCCCGGACCTGAAGTTCCCCCACCACGAGAACGAGATCGCGCAGACCGAAGGCGCTTTCGGCGGCGTGCTGGCCAATGTGTGGATGCATTGCGGCCCGTTGATGGTGGATGCCGACAAGATGTCGAAGTCGCTGGGCAATTTCCGCACCATCCGCCAGACCATCGCCAGCGGCGAACAGGACGGGGCGGAGGACGGCCAGCCGCGGGCGGAGTACGCCGCCAATCCGCGCGAGGCGGAGATGTTGCGCTTCTTCATCGTCCGCAACCACTATCGCAGCCCGCAGAACTACACGCCGGACAACCTGCTGGACGCCCAGAACGCGCTCGACCGCCTGTACCAGACGCTGGCCAACGTGGCCGCGGACGACCTGGGGGTGGACTGGGACGAGGCCCAGGCGCAGGCCTTCAAGGCCGCGATGGACGACGATTTCAACACCTCCGGCGCGATGGCCGCGCTGTTCCAGTTGGCCGGCGACGCCAACCGCGGCGGCAGCGCCCGCACGGCCGGCCAATTGAAGGCGCTGGCCGGACTGCTGGGCCTGTTGCAGCAGGACCCGCAGACGTATCTGCGCGCGCCCACGCGCTACAAGCCCGGCGCCGCCGACGCCGCGCGCGCCGACGCCCTGGACGACGCGGCGATCGACGCGCGCATCGCCGCGCGCGCCGCCGCCAAGCGCGACAAGGATTTTGCCGAGGCCGACCGCATCCGCGCGGAATTGCGCGAACACGGCATCGAACTGGAAGACAAACCGGGCGGCCAGACCAACTGGCGCCGCGTTTGAGGCGTGTCCCAAGGAAACCGCGCGCCATGTCCCCTGTCGAAACCTCCGTCGCCAAGCCCCATTACTGGGAAGATGCCGTCAACCATCTGTTGCGGCGCGACCGTATCCTCAAGAAGTTGATCCCGCAGCACCCGGAGGTCTGGCTGACCTCGCGCAGCACGCCCTTCGTGACGCTGGCGCGGGCCATCGTCGGCCAGCAGGTGTCGGCGCGGGCGGCGGACACCGCCTGGCAGCGCCTGCTCGAAGCCGCCGGCGCGCGGCCCTCGCCGGCGGCGGTGCTGCGCCTGGGCGCTGACGGCCTGCGCGCCGCCGGTATCGCGCAGCGCAAGGCGGACTACCTGCACGACCTGGCCTCGCATTTCAGCGAACGCAAGGTGCACCCGGACCGCTGGTCCAAGATGGATGACGAGGCGGTCGTCGACGAACTCGTCGCCATCCGGGGCATCAGCCGCTGGACGGCGGAGATGTTCCTGATCTTCAATCTGCAGCGGCCGGACGTCCTGCCGCTGGACGATCCGGGATTGCTCAAGGCAATCTCGCTACACTACTTCAGCGGCGAACCCGTCTCGCGTTTCGAAGCGCGCGAGGTTTCGCTGGCCTGGCAACCCTGGCGTACCGTGGCAACCTGGTACCTGTGGCACAGCCTTGAACCGGTTCCGGTTCAATACTGACCGCGGGCATTCCCGGGCTCACCAACAGGATCCCCCTCTTCATGCGCAATACCTTCCTGGACTTTGAACAGCCGCTGGCTGAGCTTGACAACAAGATCGAGCAACTACGCTTTGTGCAGGCCGATTCGGCGGTGGACATCTCCGACGAAATCAATCGGCTGCAACAAAAGAGCCAGACGCTGGCCAAGGAGATCTACGGCAAGCTGACGCCCTGGCAGACCGCCCTCGTGGCGCGCCATCCGCAGCGTCCGTACACGATGGACTACGTGCGGGAAATCTTCAGCGATTTCCACGAACTGCACGGCGACCGCATGTTCGCGGACGACCAGTCCATCGTCGGCGGCCTGGCCCGTTTCAACGGCACCCCCTGCATGGTCATCGGCCATCAGAAAGGCCGCGACACCAAGGAGCGCGCCATGCGCAACTTCGGCATGCCGCGCCCGGAAGGCTATCGCAAGGCCCTGCGCCTGATGCGCCTGGCCGAAAAATTCGGCATTCCCGTCTTCACCTTCGTCGACACCCCGGGCGCCTATCCCGGCATCGGCGCGGAGGAGCGCGGCCAGTCGGAGGCCATCGGCCACAACCTGTACGCCATGGCGGAGTTGCGCGTGCCCATCATCGCCACCGTGATCGGCGAGGGCGGTTCGGGCGGCGCCCTGGCCATCGCCGTCGCCAATGCGGTGCTGATGCTGCAATACGCCACCTATTCGGTGATCTCGCCCGAGGGTTGCGCCTCCATCCTGTGGCGCAGCGCCGACAAGGCGCCCGAGGCCGCCGAGGCGCTGGGCATCACCGCGCCGCGCCTGAAGGAACTGGGCCTGATCGACCGGATCGTCAACGAACCCGTCGGCGGCGCGCACCGCGACCCGCGCGTCATGGCGCGCCTGCTGCGCCGCGCCCTGGGCGACACCTTGCGTCAATTGTCCACGCTGTCGCCCGAGGCGCTGGTCGAACAGCGCCTGCAGCGCGTGGCCTCCTACGGCCGCGTGCAGGAAGCGCGCGCCTGAACTGGCGCGCCTGGCCGGGAGTCTCGTCCATGACCGGCGACGACAAGCCCGCGGCGCCGACTGCGGCTTCGGCCGTGGCGCCATCCGGCCCTGACGCCCTGGACTCCCCGGCCGACTCCGTGCTGGCCCCGCCGCTGCGACGGGCGCTGTCTGCCTTGCGCGCCGCCGGCCACCCGCGCGCCGGCCTGGCCGTCAGCGGCGGCGCCGATTCGGCCATGCTGGCGGTGCATGCGGCGGCGGTGGCCAAGCCGCTCGGGCTGTCGCTTTTCATCTATCACGTCCATCACGGCCTGTTCGCCGAGGCGGACGCCTGGGCGGACCGCGTGCGCGCGCTCGGCGCGGCCCTGGGCCTGCCGGTGCGCGTGCTGTCCGTCCAGGTGGCGGCCGACAGCGGCGCCGGCATCGAGGGCGCGGCGCGCGAAGCTCGCTATCGCGCGCTGGCCGAAGCGGCGCGCGCCGACGGCGTCGCCCATATCCTGCTGGCCCATCATCAGGACGACCAGGCCGAAACGGTGCTGCTGCGGCTGCTGCGCGGCGCCGGCCCGGAGGGGCTGGCCGCCATGGCGGCCGCCAGCGAGCGGGACGGCATCACCTATCTGCGTCCCTGGCTGGGCGTGCCGCGCGCGCGCATCCGCGAGGCCGCGGCGGCGTATGCCGCCGCCAGCGGCTGGACCGCCGTGCAGGACCCCTCCAATGCCGATGCGCGCTACACCCGCGCCGCGGTGCGCACCCTGCTGGCGCCCGTGCTCGAACGGCGCTGGCCGGGATGGCAGGCCATCGTCGCCCGGCATGCCCGGCAGGCGGCCGAGAGCGCCGAGATCCTGGCCGAAGTGGCCGCGGCCGACCTGGCCGGCCTGGATCCGTCGCCCGGCGCCCGGGACTTTTCGCTGGCCGCCTGGCGGGCGCTGTCGCCGGCGCGCCAGGCGCACGTCGTGCGGTATTGGCTGCGCCTGCATGGCGCGCGCATGCCCAGCGATGCGCGGCTGGCGGAGCTGCTGCGCCAATTGCGCCAATTGCATGCCCTGGGCCACGACAGGCAGTTGTTGTGGGCGCATGCCGCGCATCGCGTGCGCTGCGTGCGGGGCAGGGTGGCGATCGAGGATTTGACGCCTGGACCCGGCGTTTTCTAGACAATTTGCAGCACTTTTTCGCCAACACGTTAGAATACTAGGCTTTGCCTGCCTGCTATTTCCAGTGTCAACAGGCCCTGGTTCCGGCATTTTCCAGCCAGAGTACGAGATGTCCCTGATCGTTCACAAATATGGCGGTACCTCGATGGGCTCGGTCGAGCGCATCAAGAATGTGGCGCGCCGCGTCGCGAAGTGGCACGCCGCCGGCCACAAAGTTGTCGTGGTGCCTTCGGCCATGGCCGGCGAGACCAATCGCCTGCTGGGCCTGGCGCGCGAGATTGCGCCGCAGCCCGACGGCCGCGAACTGGACATGATCGCCGCGACCGGCGAGCAGGCGTCCAGCGGCCTGCTGGCCATCGCCCTCCAGGCCGAAGGCGTGCAGGCGCGCAGCTATGCCGGCTGGCAGGTGCCCGTGCGCACCGACAGCGCCTATACCAAGGCCCGCATTTCCTCCATCGACGACGCGCGCATCCGCGCCGACCTGGATGCCGGCCGCGTGGTCATCGTGACGGGCTTCCAGGGCGTGGACGACGACGGCCACATCACCACCCTGGGCCGCGGCGGTTCGGATACCTCGGCGGTGGCCGTGGCGGCCGCCATCAAGGCCGACGAGTGCCTGATCTACACCGACGTGGACGGCGTCTACACCACCGATCCGCGCGTGGTGCCCGAAGCGCGCCGCATGCCGGTCGTGTCCTTCGAGGAAATGCTGGAAATGGCCTCGCTGGGCTCCAAGGTCCTGCAGATCCGCTCGGTCGAATTCGCCGGCAAGTATCGCGTGCCGACCCGCGTGCTGTCCTCGCTGACCGACCCCCTGATTCCGCTCGACGAGGAAATGCGCTCGGGCACGCTGATTACTTTTGAGGAAGACGAAAAAATGGAAGCCGCCGTTGTCTCCGGCATCGCCTTCAGCCGCGACGAAGCCAAGATCACCCTGTTGGGCGTGCCGGATACCCCGGGCGTCGCCTTCTCCATCCTGGGCCCGGTCGCCGCCGCCAACATCGACGTCGACATGATCGTGCAGAACCAGTCCGTCGCCGGCACCACCGACTTCTCGTTCACGGTCAACCGCAACGAATTCGCGCGCGCGGTGGAAACGCTCAAGCGCGACGTGGTCCCCGCGGTGAAGGCCAAGGAAGTGGTCACCGACGAGAAGGTCGCCAAGGTTTCCATCGTCGGCATCGGCATGCGCTCGCACGTGGGCGTCGCCAGCCTGATGTTCCAGACCCTCTCGCAGGAAAACATCAATATCCAGATGATCAGCACCAGCGAGATCAAGACCTCGGTGATCATCGAGGACAAGTACATGGAACTGGCCGTGCGCGCCTTGCACAAGGCGTTCGGCCTGGACCAGGCGCCCGCCGCCAAGGTGTGATTCGCCGGGTTGCCGGCCTGGCCCGGGCTTCCGGCCCGACGCCCGCCATGCAAATGACGCACCAGGCCGAAAATCCGTGCTAGAATCGCAAACTCTTTTGGAGACGTGCCCGAGAGGCTGAAGGGGCTCCCCTGCTAAGGGAGTATGTGGCTAAAAACTGCATCCAGGGTTCGAATCCCTGCGTCTCCGCCAAGATGCTGTGAAAAATCAACCACCTTCGGGTGGTTGATTTTTTTTTGCCCTCGGGCCGTGCACTCCCGGGTAGAAAAGCGCCCGCGCAGGCAGCAAACGGCGGCAAGGGCAGCAAGCAACATCAGCGGCGTGCAATGAGAGTCTTGGGATTCTCACCGCATCCCGGTTCACCGCACGAAGGCGGTGTGGCCGGCGTAGACGGCCTTCTCGCCCAGGGCTTCCTCGATGCGCATGAGCTGGTTGTATTTCTCGACGCGCTCGCCCCGGCAGGGCGCGCCGGTTTTCAAGTGGCCGGTGCCCAGCGCGACGGTGAGGTCGGCGATGAAGCTGTCGACGGTCTCGCCGCTGCGATGCGAGACCATGGCGCCCCATCCCGCCCGATAGGCGGTGTCGACCGCCGCGCGGGTCTCGGTCAGCGTGCCGACCTGGTTGGGCTTGATCAGCACCGCATTGGCCACGCCCTGGCGGATGCCCCGTTCGATGCGCTCGACATTGGTCACGAACAGGTCGTCGCCAACCAGCTCGATCCTGTCGCCGAGCGCTTCGTTCAGCCGCTCCCATCCCGTCCAGTCGTCCTCGGCCATGCCGTCTTCCAATACCGCGATCGGATAGCGGTCGACCCAGGAAGCGTACAGGGCCACCAGTTGTTCGGCGGTGACGTCGCGGCCTTCGCTGCGCAGCCGGTACAGCCCGTCCTGGTAGAAGCCGCTGGACGCCGGATCCAGGGCAATCACCACGTCGCGGCCCGCTTCGTAGCCGGCGCCCTGGATGGCGGCCAGAATCAGTTCCACGGCTTCGCTGTTGTGCTTCAAGGCCGGCGCGAATCCCCCCTCGTCGCCGACCGCGGTGGAGTAGCCGCGCTCGCCCAGGATGGCGCGCAGGCGATGGTAGATTTCCGCGCCCCAGCGCACGGCTTCGGAAAAAGTCGGCGCGCCCACGGGCGCGATCATGAACTCCTGGAAGTCCGTGCCCTGCCAGTTAGCATGCACGCCGCCGTTGAGGATGTTGAACATCGGCACCGGCATGCGATGCGCGCGCGGGCCGCCGAGGTATTGGAACAGCGCCTGTCCCGAGGCTTGCGCCGCCGCCCTCGCCACCGCCAGGCTGACGCCGAGCACGGCGTTCGCCCCCAGCCTTCCCTTGTTCGGCGTGCCGTCGCAGGCGATCAGCTTGCCGTCGACGGTGGGCTGGTCCAGCGCGTCGCAGCCGTGCAGGGCGATGGCGATCTCGCCGTTCACGTGCGCGACGGCGTTGCGCACGCCCTTGCCGCCGAAACGATGCAGGTCGCCATCGCGCAGTTCGACCGCTTCGTGGATGCCGGTGGACGCGCCCGACGGCACGGCCGCCCGTCCGGTGGCGCCGCCGGCGAGGACGACGTCGACCTCCACGGTGGGATTGCCGCGGGAGTCGAGGATTTCACGAGCATGCAGGGTCTGGATTTCAGTCGCCATGGAAAGCTCCATCGTTGTGGAAAAGTTCGGGACTGACCAGGGGCGGGAGGCGTATGGGGCGAGCGCCTGCAGCACCGACCATGGCCGGGTGTCGCAGGCGTCATCAGCGGCCGGGGCCGCGGTTGGCGTGAAGCGGGAGGAACGCCATCTCCCTGGGGAATTATACGGAGCCGGTGAGGCGAAAACCATTGTGTCACGGGCGCATCACGGGCGCGTCACGAGTGTATTACTGCCGCATTCCGGGCGCCCGGGACAAAGCCGCCGCCGGGACGCGGCACGTCCGCGTTGTCCGGTTTGAATAATAAGCAAGAAACAAGAGAATATTTTGAATGTAGCGGTCGTTTCATTTAGATTGTTCCCATCGATCGAAATCATGGACGCCCACGGTGACCGACTTGAACGCACAGAACTGGCTGTTGTTGACCTACAAGGTGCCCGCCGAACCGGCGCGCAAGCGCCTCGCCTTGTGGCGCAAGCTCAAGGGCATGGGCGCCGTCTACCTGCAAAACGGGGTTTGCCTGCTGCCCAAGAGCGACGACCACGTGCGCCGGCTCAAGATCGTCGAGAACGAGATCGACGAGATGGCGGGAAGCGCGGTCCTGCTGGAGACGGTGGCCCTGGACAAGGCCCAGGAGGAAAAGGTGGTGTCCCGCTTCAAGGCCGATCGCGACGAGCAATACGCCGAGTTCATCGCCAGGTGCGACGACTTCGAGGCCGAGATCGCCAAGGAAACGCAGGCGCGGCATTTCACCTACGCGGAGCTGGAGGAGAACGACGTGGACCTGAAGAAACTCCAGGCCTGGCTGGAGAAGATCCAGAAGCTCGACTTCTACGTGGCCACGCGCGCAGCCGAATCCCGGCAGCGGCTGGCGCAATGCGAGGCCTTGCTCGATGCCTATGCGCAGCGCGTGTTCGATGCCCACGAAGAAAATCGTTGAACCCGGCGCGATAAGCCTCCGAGACCGCGATGCTGCCTCCCACCTTGGCGTCACGCCTGCGTCTGCGCCCCAGGCCCTTGAATCCAGAGCTGCGCGAGATGATGGACCATCCGCCCGATTCGGCGCCGGCCGGTGCGCAATCCTCCGCGGGCTGGTTCAACCGGACCGTCGCCGGCGCCGGCGTCACCAGCGCGCTGGGCGACTTCTGCTATGAGACCGCCACGGTCATCCTGCCGGGCTTGCTCGCCGTCCTCGGCATTCCCGCGGCGGCATTGGGTTTCATCGAGGGGATCGCGGATGCGGTGGCGGCATGCGCCAGGATGGCCTCCGGCTACGTCGCGGAGAAATTCGGGCATCGCAAGCAACTGGTGCTGCTCGGCTATGGCCTCACGCCCGTCGGGCAGATGCTGATCGCGTTGGCGGCGGGATGGCCGCTGCTGTTGCTGGGCCGCATCGTCTCGTGGTTCGGCAAGGGACTGCGCGGCCCCTTGCGCGACGCCATCGTGATCCAGGCCGTCGCGCCCGGGACGCGGGGCCGCGCCTTCGGGTTTCATCGCGCGGCCGACACGGTGGGCGCGGTCCTCGGACCCTTGCTCGGTGTGGCGTTGCTCGGGTGGGCGCAGCGGCTGCACTGGGATGGCGTAGCGGGGCCTTTCCGGTTCGTGCTCTGGTTGTCCGTCATTCCGGGCGCGCTCGCGGTGCTGGCTTTCCTGGCGCTGGTCCGGGACCCCGAGCGGTCGCCGAATCCCGCCTTGACCTTCTTCGGGACCTTGCGCGGCCTGCCGGTCCGCTTCAAGCGCTATCTGGGCGCCGTGGGCATTTTCGGCGCCGGCGACTTCTCGCACAGCCTGCTGATCCTGGCGGCCACCGCCTTGCTGGCGCCGTCGCGCGGCGTCATCGAGGCGGCGCAGGCGGCGGGCCTGCTGTACGCGGGGCGCAACGTCGTGCAGGCCATCGTGTCCTATCCGGTCGGATGCCTGGCCGATCGCCATGGCCACGCGGCGACGCTGGCCGCCGGCTATGCGCTCGGCGCGTTGACGGCCTTGTTGACCGCCGCCGCGTTCTGGCTGCATGTCGATCGCCTGCCGCTGCTTGCCGTCATCTTCTTCGCCGCGGGACTCTACGCCGCGATCCAGGAGGCCCTCGAAGCGACCGTGACCGCGGAAATGGTCCCGCCGGACACGCTTGCGTCGTGCTATGGCGCGCTGGGGACGGTCAACGGCGCGGCGCGGTTCGTCTCCAGCGCCGTCGTGGGCCTCGCGTGGTCGGCCGTGTCGCCGGTCCTGGGCTTCGGCCTGGCCGCGGCGGCGATGGCGATCGGGACGCTCGCGCTGGCGCGGGCCGGACGCGACGGCCGGGCCGAGGCCGAGTAGGGGGAAGGCGGCGCTACGCCAGGCAGGCGCGGATGCGGGCCGCGATCTCGCGCAGTTCCTCGTCGTCGGCGCGCACGGTGGCGTGGGGGTGGTAGGTGGTCTCCGCGGTGCAGGGGATGACGTGGAAATGGCAGTGCGGCACCGTCTGGCCGGCCTCCGCGCCGTTCAGTTGGGAGATGTAGACGCCGGGCTTGCCGAGCGCCTTTTTCACCGCGATCCCGATCAGCCGCGTGGTGCGGATGCATGCCTGGGCGCCGCGTTCCGACAGGTCGAACAGCGTCTCGGCCGGTTCCTTGGGAACGACCAGGACGTGTCCTTCCGCCTCCGGCATGATGTCCATGAAGGCGAGCGTTTCCTCGTCCTCGTAGACGGGAATGCACGGCGACGTGCCGCGCAGGATGCGGGCGAAGATGTTGTCGGGATCGTATGCCATGCCATTCTTCTCCATGACCATTCTTCTGCATGTGCCTGCCGGACGCGCGCCGTTCGGTCGTTCGCTCCGAACGTCCCGGTTTTCAAGCGCCCCGGTTGCCGCGGATAAGCCGGGGGCTATTCATGGCGCCCATAGGCCGCCACGCCATCGAGCAATTCCTTCTGCGCCTCTTCCTTGCCGCCCCAGCCCTCGAAGCGCACCCACTTGCCCGGCTCTAGCGCCTTGTACTGGCAGAAGAAGTGCTCGATGCGCGCCACCAGCGCCTTCGGCAGTCCCTTCAGGTCGGTGATGTCCGAGGTCGCTGCGCAGACCCGGTCGATCGGCACGGCGATGACCTTGGCGTCCTCGCCCGCCTCGTCGGTCATCTTCATCAGGCCGATAGGCCGGCATTGCACCAGCGCGCCGGCCATGATCGGATAGGGCGTCACCACCAGTACGTCGACCGGATCGCCGTCGCGCGACAGGGTGCCCGGCACGAAACCGTAGTTCACCGGATACTGCATGCTGGTGCTCAGGAAGCGGTCGACCCGGATGACGTTCAATGCCTTGTCCGCCTCGTACTTGACGGGCAGGCCGTCGGCCGGGATTTCGATGATGGCGTTGAAGGCCTGGGTAACGTCGTCGCCTGCCGGGATAGTGTTGAAGTCCATGGTCGGTTGTCCTCCGGGTTATGAAAAAAAAGGCCTCGCGCCGTCATGAAAACCGCCCGAATGCCCGCACCGGCCACTGCTCGGCCTGCGCCTGCAAGGTCGCCATGCGGCGTTGCGCCAGGTCCTCGCGCAGCGTGCCTCTCGATTCGAGAATATACGCTTCCGCGAAGTGCTTCATGCAGAGCGGCGGATCGCCGTCGGCCGGGGCGCGGTATTCGGCGATATAACGCAATACGGCGCGCATGCGCGCGACGTCGTCCGCGCCGCAGGCGGGGCAGGAGGCGCCCAGGGCGGCCAGGTAGCGATCGGGCCGTCCTTCGCGGTCCGCGGCGTCCGGACGTTCGAGATGCCAACTGGCGCCCTTGCGCTGGCGGGGCGGCGGCGCGGGCGCGGCCTCGGACCCGCCATCGGTCTTGGCCGGCCGGTTGTCCGCTTGCAGGAACCGGCTCCAGGCGGCATGCCCGGCCGCGGCCGATCCGTCCAGCAGGCAGCCCACCACGTGGCAGGGACACGAGGGCGCGGCCAGGCGCAGCGGGTAGCCGAGTTCGATGGTCCGGGCCAGCCTGGTGCGCCATTGGTCGCGCGCCGCGAGCACCGCGTCGCAGACCACGCAGGCGCGGGCCGGCGCTTCTTGCCGGAGACGAGCGAGATCGGTCCGCGGCACGTGGCAGCTCAGGCCGATGGACGCCGCCAGCGCCATGCGCTGCGTCGCCAGGGCGGCGGGCGGCGCGGGCGGATGCGCGCATCCGTCCATGTCCCATAACGGATACTGGCGCCTGAGCCTGTCGGCGGCCCGCTTGAAGGCCTGGCCGGCAACGGGCGGCAGCCCGGCCGACAGCAGGTGCGGCGTCATGGCATGAAGATGGTTCAGGCATAGCTGGCCATCCAGGTGGTTCGTCAACTGCCGCCTGGACGCCGGCGCGCCGCGCAGCACGCGCGCCAGCAGCCTGCCTTCCAGCCGGCGCCGATGAAGGCAGGCGGGACAGGCGTCGCGCGAGCGGAACAGGATCTCGTTCAGCCTTTCGCCGTAGACGCGGGTGTCGGCCACCATGCGCGCCAGCCAGCCGGCCGCCATGCCGGCCGCCGCGCGGAACCGGGCACTGTCCTCCAGCGCGTGCCGCAGCGCCGCGGTGTGATGGCCGCAGAAACCCAGGCTGCCGGTCAGCGACTCGGCCACGCGCTCGGGCGTCGTCCGGCGATTCAGCACGCTGGCCACGTAGCGCTGCTCGCTGCCTTGCAGGCCGGCGCAGACGACGCAGGCGCCCCCCGGCTCGGGCCGGCCGGCGGCCAGGTCCGGCAGGGGCATGTTCAGCGGCTGATCCATGCGATGGTCAGGAAGCCAAGGAGCGTCATGACGATGGAGCCGGTGACGTGGATGAGGATCTCGCCCAGGGCCCAGCCGAACTCTTCGTTCCGAAGATGGGTGGCCACTTCGGCGGAGAAGGTCGAGAACGTCGACAGGCCGCCCATCAGGCCCGTGATGACGAACAGCCGCCACTCGCCCGGCAGGCCGGGCATCCGCGCGAAGAAGGCCAGCGCGACGCCGACGATGTAGCCGGCGATGAGATTGGCGGCCAGCGTGCCGTAGGGCAAGGACGGGAAGATCGGGTTGAGGCGAACGCCTAGAATCCAGCGGGCGAGTGATCCCAATGCGCCGCCGACCGCCACGACGAGAATAGTCTTGTACATGCCGAGAACCTGGTTTCTTGTTTATCGACCAGTCGTCCGGTTGGCGCATGCCTTCCAGGCGACTCGTTTTTTCCAGGCATCATCAGCCTTGCGGCGGTTCAGGGAGAATGCCATCTCCTGGCATGAAGTCTATCACTTCCGATCCCTTCCTGCGTGGCGGCGCGGCCGGCCGGAACGGGTTCGCAACGCGTCCATGCATGCGGGCACGCGCGTGGATGCGAGCGTCGGGCCCGGGCATCAGAGGCATCAGGGGTATCGGCGGCATCAGCGGAAAGTCAGGCACAGGATCAACACCAGCAGGCCGCCGATCAAGGCCAGGTAGAAATTCAAATCGCCGGACTGCAGCGCGCGCAGGTAGCCGGCCGCCCTCCATACCGCGTTCTTCAAGGGCCGGAAGACGAGCAGATCGAAAACGTCGGTGACGCCGTGCTCGAACTCCAGCGTGCTGGGGAAATACGGACCGCCGTCCGTATCCCTGCGGGTGTCGTGGGTGGGTTGGTAGATGAAGCGGTAGAAGGTGCGCATCGCGTTCGAGAAACTGAGCGACGTGGTGCGCACGACCGCCGGGCGCTCGCGCATGCCGCCGTACCACACCGGCGTAATGCGTCGCCGATGGCGCGCCGAGATGGCCAGCAAGGCAAGCGGAATCAGGCTCAGCAGCGGCAAGGCGATGACCAGCTTGGACGGCGAGATGAAGGCGAAGGTATCGGTCAGCGGGACCAGCAGCCAGCCCTTGACCATGGCCTGCCCGCCATGCACGCCCAGCGAGGCCGTCGCGAGCTCGTCGAGCAAGGGCAGCCAGCGCGGCAGGCCGATCGCCGCCACGAGCACGCCCAGTCCCAGGATGGCGACGCTCGCGCCATATCGGCGCGCGATGGGAGGCGCCTCGCCCGGGTCCGCGGGGGCGCCGAGCAGGCCCAGGCCGAACAGCTTGACGAAGGTGGCGAAGGCGACCGCCGCGGTCAGCGCGATGCCGGCGCCGGCCAGGGCGAGCACCAGGCGGCCGGGCAGGCTGCCCAGATGAAAGCCCTGGAACAGCGTCTGGAAGACGAACCATTCGCTGGCGAACCCGATCTGCGGCGGGATGGCGGCCAGGCTCATGGTGCACAGCAAGGCCCCGATGCGAAAACCCCATGGCGCGCGCCGCAGCCAGCCATCCTGCGCGATCGCATACCGGCCGCTGGCGCGGTGGACCGCGTCGGCGCACAGGAGCAGGCCGCCCTTGGCCAGCGCATGGCCGCCCATGTGCAGCAAGGCGACCGTCCACGCCAGCGCGGCCAGTTCGGGATGACGGTCCGCCCGGAACATGAGGGCCGCGCCCAGGGCCGTGACGGCGATGGAGGCGTTCTCGGCGGACGAGAACGCCAGCAGGCGGCGCCAGTCGTCCTGCTGAAAGGCCTGCAAGGCGGCCAGGATGGCGGAGATCACCCCGGCCGCGGCGACCACCGTCCCCAGCCCCGCGCTGGCCGGCAGCCATTGCATCAACGCGCGCGACAAGCCGAAGAAGCCCGCGTTCAGCACCACCCCCGACAACACCACGCCGGTGGCGCCCGTGCCCACGCCGTAGGCGCGCGGCAGCCATTCGTAGAAAGGCAGGATGCCGAGCTTGGCGCCGAAGCCGATCAGCAGCAGGATGCCGACGAAGCCGCGGGCGGCCGGGCCGAGCGCCAGCCCGCCTTGCACCAGGTCGTCGACCCCCAGCCCCGCGCCGCCGCGGCCCAGCAGCAGCACCGCCAGCAGCATGGCGACCGCCCCGGCCTCGAGCAGCGCCAGCATGAACAGCACCGCCTTGCCGGCGTCACGGTCGAGTCGTTCGGACAGCAGCATGACGGCGCCGCCCAGGCTCATGACCTCCCAGGCGATCAACAGCGTATAGCCGTCCTGGCTGCCGAATACGCCCCACGCGCCCAGCAGGGAAAGGCTGGCGCCGATCAGCCACCCGGCTTGCGCGGTCCGGGCGGACGCGCCCATCCAGATCGCCAGCGCGGCCGGCGCCAGTCCGAAGAGCATGAGCCATCGCGCCGCCGTGTCGTAGCGCAACGCCACCGCCTGCCCGGCCACCCGCCACGGCAAGGCCAGGGCCTGCCCTTCGTGGGCCAGGCCCCAGGCGGCGGACGCGGCGCCGAGCGCGGCCGCCAATCCGATCAGCAGGCGCGCGCTTCGCGGCCACCGGGCAAAGGCCAGGAGCAGCCCGGCGAGCAAGGGCGCCGCGCTCCACGCAAGCAGGTCACCCATGGTTTTCTCCTTCCGCCAGTTTCCCGTGGCGCACGCGCTGCTCCGCGCGTTCGAGCAGTATCAGCAGGGCGTGGATGATGGCGGCGGGGTTGGGCGGACAGCCGGGCAGGAAGATGTCGACGGGCAGGACGTCCTCCAGCCCGTTGCCGCAGGCATAGCCGCCGCGCGCCACGCCGCCCGAGACGGCGCAGGTCCCCATCGCCATCACGAACCTGGGGTCCGGCATGGCCGCATAGGCTTCCTCCAGCGGCCCGCGCATCGCGTAGGTGACCGGCCCGGTGACCAGCAGCAGGTCGGCGAAGCGCGGCGAGGGCGTGAAGAATATCCCCAGCCGATGCAGGTTGTAGAAGGGGTTGCCCAACGCTTGCAGCTCCGACTCGCAGCCGTTGCACGAGCCGGCGTCGACGTGCCGGACATGGAGGCTGCGGCCGAAGACGCGCCGGATCTGTCGACGCAACCGTTGTGCCGCCGGCGCGGCCAGCGTCTCGGCCCACTCCAGGTCCTCGCGGCGGCGCACGCCGAACGCCCAATCCTGCGAAATGGTGAAGGCGCCCGTCGGACAGGCCTCCACGCAGGCCTGGCAGTTGATGCAGCGGCCATAGTCCAGCGTCGGCGGCGTGTGGTCCGAGGTGAAGGCGATGGCTTCCGGCAAACAGGCCTCGGCGCATTCGCGGCAGCCTTGCCGGCACGCGCCGGGATCGAAACGGGGCATGCCCTGCACGCCCGCCTGTCCGTCCGCGGCGGCGCCGTCCGGCGACGGCCATGGCGTGCTGGCATTGCCCTTGATCAGTCCGTAGAGAGTCCAGAGTGGCATCGTCCGCTCCTATCGATCGCAGCCCGCCATGGTGGAACCGAAGCTGGCTTCGTTGATGGCGTAGTCCATCATGTTGCTGTCGTGCACGGTGAAGGGAAAGGCGCGCCAGTTCGAGAAACTGGGCGACTTGATCTTCACCCGCGCCAGGCGGCCCTCGGCATCGGCGTGCACGGCGTAGTACAAGGCGCCGCGGGGCGATTCGGCCCACCCCAGGCCCTCGGCGCCGGCGTCGACCCGGCATGCCGTCCGCGTCTCGCCGGCCGGCATCGCCTCGATCGCCAGGCCGATCAGGGTGAAACTCGCCTCGATTTCCGCGATGCGCACCTGCTGGCGGGCATGGGCGTCGCCCGCCGTGCGCTGGGCCACGTCGATGGGCAGGCCGGCATAGCCGGCGTAGGGCAGGTCCCGGCGCAGGTCGCGCGCCGATCCCGAGGCCCGTTCGACCGGGCCCGTGGCGCCCTGGTCCCGCGCCACTTGCTCCGACAGCACGCCCGTCGTGATCAGGCGGTCCAGGTGCGGCGTGCTGGACTCCAGCATGCGCGCGTAGCCGGCGAATTCCGCACGGATCGCGGCCAGGGCGGGCGCCAGCCCGTTCAGTTGCAGGTCGGTGCGCAGGCCGCCCGGCGCCAGCACGTTGCGCAGGAAGCGGTTGCCGGTCAGGCGCGCGTTGATCTGCTTGACGCGTTCTTCCAGGTATTTGCCCTCGGCTTCTCCCACTTTCAATGTCGTGGTGTGGCAAAGCTGGCCGAGGAAATGCAGGTGGTTGTACAGCCGTTCCAGTTCGGCCAGTATCACGCGCGCCATCGCCGCCCGCGGCGGAATCGCGCAGCCGGCGGCCGCTTCGATGGCCTGGCAATAGGCCAGCGCGTGGGCCAGGCTGCCGACGCCGGACACTCGCTCGGCCAGGATGACGCCCAGCGCGGGCGGCTTGCCCTCGAAGCGCCGCTCCATGCCGCGATGCTTGAAGAAGAGTTGCGGGTGGTAGTGCAGGATGGCTTCGCCCGTGTAGAGGAAGACGAACTGCGCGGATTCGACGACGTCCGCCCGGATCGGCCCGAACGGCAAGCGCTGGACGTCGCCGAAGTCCGGCCCCGCGACCGAGGGCAGGTGGTAAGGCAGCGGATCGCCGCGCGGCGCTTCCGGCGCCGGCGGCCGCGGCGCGACCTGCTGCAAGGAGGCATCCACCTGCGCGCCCGGCAGCAGCAGCAAGGGCACGGGTTGCGGATGGCCCTCGAAGACGATGCCGCTCAGGTCGGCGATCTCCCGCTCGTACCAGGACAGCAGCGGCGCCAGCGGCGTCAGGCTGGGCGCCTTGCCGTCCCGCGGCGCGCAGCGCCAGGTCTCCGGCGGCTCGCAGGGCGAGCGGTTGACCACGTAGCGCAGCTCCGGCGCCGCCGCGTCGGGCAGCCACACGTAGGCGAACCGCATGCAGCCGCCTTCGGCCAGCAACTGCCGGCAGCGCGCGGGCAGCGCGTCGACCGTGACTTCCTCCGCGGCTTGCTGTCCGATGCCGGGCTTCATGGCGCGCCTCCCGCGGCCAGTTGCCGGCTGGCCAGGTCGAAAAGATGGGAGAAGAAATCCGGCCACCAGAGTCCCATCGCCAGCAGCGGAACGAGCGCCAGCCACATCGGCGCCGTGCACCACAGCGTCGGGAAGCCGTGCGCGTCCGGCGTCGCGGCGGCGCGATCCGCGGCGGCCGCGTCTTCGGCCGCGTCTTCATTCGCCGGCGAATCGAAGAACATGGCGCGGAAATGGTTCAGGAAGCCGATGAAGATCACGATGAGCAGCGCCACCATCGCATAGGCGGCCCAGGCGTCGGGGCTGGCCAGCCCAGCCCGCAGGATGACGATCTCGCTCAGGAACAGGCCGAAGGGCGGCGCGCCGGTGATGGCCACCGCGCCGGCCAGCCACAGCCAGCCGGAAACCGGCAGGCGCCGCGGCACGTCGCGTATGGCCGCGATGCGCTTGCTGCGCCATACGCGCATCGCGTTGCCGGCGCCGAAGAACATCAGCGATTTGTTCAGCGCGTGATTCAGCATGTGGTACAGCGCGCCGGCGATGCCCAGCGGCCCGCCGAAGCCGAAGCCGAGCGCCAGCACGCCCATGTGTTCGATGCTGGAGTAGGCAAGCAGCCGCTTGATGCCGCGCTGGCGCACGATGAACAGGGCGGCGACGAACAGCGAGAAGGCGCCCAGCGCGACCACGACGGCGCGGGGAATGCGCCCGATGTGCGCGGCGTCGCTGATCTGCAGGTAGCGCGCGATGCCGATCATGGCCGTGTTCAGCAACGCGCCCGACAGCATCACCGACACCGGCGTCGGGCCTTCGCTGTGCGCGTCGGGCAGCCAGGTGTGCATGGGCGCCAGGCCGACCTTGGTGCCGAAGCCCACCGCCACCAGCAGGAAGGCGGTGGTGGCCAGCGCGGGGTCCATGCGCGGCGCGACGTCGCGCAGGGCTTCCCAGGTCATGTCGTAGGTCGGCCCCAGCACCAGGCTGCCCGCCCAATAGAACAGGATCGTGCCCAGCAGCGCCAGGCTGATGCCGGCCGAGACGACGACGATGTACTTCCATGCCGCCTCGATGCTTTCCCGCCCCAGTTCGAAGCAGACCAGGAAGGTGGAGATGAGCGTGGTCAGCTCGATGGCGATCCAGTAGACGCCGACGTTGTTCATCAAGGGGCCGGACAGGGTCGTGAAGGCGAAGCCCGCGTACAGGGCGTAGAAGCGGTGCAGGCGGTCTTCCTCGCCCATGATCCGCATGTAGCCGATGGCGTAGAGGGAGCCCAGCAGATAGACGCAGGCCACGCACAGCAGCCCCCAGGCGCCCAGGGCGTCGAGCAGGATGTAGCCGGAGAGATAGCGCTGCGTGGCGCCCGCGCTGGCGCGCACCAGCCCCAGCACGGCCGCGAAGACCAGGATGGCGGCGATCAGGTTGGCGGCTTCGGCCACGCGCGGATGGCGCGTGGCCAGGCACGCCGCGATGGCAACGAGCGGCGCGAGCAGCGTGATGGCAAGCAGGGGGGGGGCGAGCAGGGTAGGGGCCATGGCTATCCCACCAGCCGCCGCAGGGCGCGCGCATTGGTGGCCCCGGCATGGGCGACGAGATAGCGCACCAGCACGCCGAAACAGGCCACCACCACCAGCAGGTCGAACAGGATCACCAGTTCGATGAGCAGCGGCATGCCGGGCACGAGGATCTGGCTGCCGAGAAAGATGCCGTTCTCCAGCACGAGCAGGCCGAGCACGTGCGTGATCGCCTCGCCGCGCACCGACAGCATCAGGAAGCCCAGCAGCTTCATCGCCAGCATCACCGTCAGCGCCAGCACGACGATGGTGCCCGACAGGTGCAGCGAGTCGGCCAGGTGGCTGGAGACGACGAAGGCGAACAGCGTCAGCAGGGCGCCCAGGACCAGGCTGAAACTGGGCGAGAGCCGTTCGTGCAGTTCGCGCTCGACGTCCAGGCGCACGACGACGCGGTGCACCATCCAGGGCAGGAGGACGCCGCGGAAGAGGGCGGTCAGCAGGGCGATCAGGTACAGCTCGGCGTAGCCGCCGTAGTAGCCCACGCAGGCCGACAGCCCCGCGATGAGCCAGGACTGGGCCATGAACGCCACCAGGTAGTCCTTCATCCAGCGCGAGCCCAGCATCACGAAGGAAAGCAGCAGGCTGCCGATGGCCAGGAGGCTGAAGAGCGAGGCGGCAAGTGGGGAAAGATGCGCGGCGAGCATGGCGTCACCTGAGCTGGTTGGCGACGATGGCCAGGATGGCCAGCAGGAAGGAGGCGGCCAGCGGCTCCTGGTAGCGGTAATAGCGCAGCCGGGACTGCGCCGTCTCCACGAACACCACCGCCAGGGCGACGACGCAGAATTTCGCCAGCAGCGCCGCCAGGCTGCCCAGCACGCCCATGGGCTGGCCCAGGCGGGACAGCCCCCACGGAAACAGCAGCACGTTGCAGAAGATCGTGTACAGGATGAATTGCTTCATCATCGACGCCCAGCGCAGCAGGCCCAGCAGCGGGCCGGCGTATTCGAGGATGCGCGCCTCCTCGATCATGTAGACCTCGATGTGCGTGCTGGAGTGGATCGGCAGCCGGTCGGTCTCGACCAGCAGCAGGATGAAGAATGCCGCCACCAGGAAAAGATGGGCGGGGCTCCAGTAGACCGCCGGCTGCTGGACCAGCAGGTGGTTGACCACGAAGGGCAGCATGGCCTTGGCCAGCAGCGTGATGCCGACGAACACCAGGATCAGCGTCGGCTCGGCCAGGATGCCCAGCATGACCGAGCGCGACGACCCCATCCCGCCGTAGACGCTGCCGCTGTCCAGGCCGGCCAGGGTGATCATGAAGGAGCCGAACGTCAGGACCAGGCCGCCGCCCAGGATGTCGCCCATGTCGGACTCGGGCAGCGGGAAGTCGGTCAGGACGGGGATGAGGATGGGCACCGTGAGCATGCAGGTGAAGGCGATCACCGGCGCGATCCAGTAGACGAAACTGGCCGTGTCGGGCGCGACGGTCTGCTTGTGGAAGAGCTTCCACAGGTCGCGGTAGGGCTGGAAGATGCCGGGGCCACGCGCGCGCTGGACGCGCTCCTCCCATTGCAGGATCAGCCCCTGCAAGAGCGGGGCGCAGACCAGGACGGCGAGGACCTGAGCGATCTGCAGGAGGACGTCGCGCATCATCGCGCCGTCTCCCTGCGCCCGATGATGGGGAGAGACCCGAGGGTCGACGCGAAACGCGACGCGCGGGGCGGTGCGGGCGCGCGATAGGGATGGAGATGGGGAAGGGGATGAATATGGGAATGACTATGCCGCGCGATGGACCGCGGGGCCGGCGCCTGGCCATGCACGGAGAGATTGGTTCTTTTTCTCATCGACGCCACCTATCCTTTCCGCGTGGGAAACAGGAAATCGGTAGGCATCATCAGCCGACGGGGTCGGCGGTTATCGGAGGCATGCCATCTCCGTGCTGAATTACTCTAACTGGGTTTGATGGACTCGGCAACTGTCCCCGCAATGGCAGGGTCAGACGTCGTCGTCCGGCCAGGAAGACGGCGCGGGGCCGGCGGCCGGCGGGAGCCTGGACGCGCAATCGCGCGCGCGCAGCAAGGCATGCAGCGCGGCGGTCAGCGTGGGCCCCTCGACGCGCTGGCCGTCGCGGCCCACCACCAGGAACTGGGCGTCGCTGTCGTCCCGGCTGAACGCGAAGATCGTGACGTATCCCAGTCGGCGCAGCAGCCACGTGCAATCGGGCACGCTGGCGCCGCCCGGGCCGGAACCTTCGCCGTCGTCGAGGCGGCGCGCCGCTTCCAGGGCGCCTTCCGGCATGGCTTCCAGCGTCGTCGGTTCCGGTGCAACTTCCGGCGCCGCTTCGGCCACGCGCAAGGCCTTGGCCGCCTTCTCGTTCAGTTGCGGCCGCAGCCGTTCGATGGCGCGGTAGGCCTGCTCCAGGCTGGGGCAGCGGAAGATCTCCGCATCGTCCAATCCCAGGACGGCCCATTGCATCGTCGGGGCATGGCGGCCGTGCGCTTCGATGGCGTCGCGCGGCACGGGATCGGGGGGTAGCGCGTTGCGCGCCGTGTAGGAATAAAGGTCGGATAGCACTACGATCTCCTTGAAAGAAGTCGTAGGCATCATCAGCCGGACGGTCCGGCAGTTCGATACAGGAGGAATGCCATCTCCTGGGCGATCATCCTATCATCAAAGAAATCGCCGTGCCTACACTTTCCCCTCGTCGTCGGGCGCCCGGCCTGCTCGTTGCGTGGCGCCGATGCCTCTTTCAGGATCGCTTGCCATGTTTTTCTACATCGGATTGTTCGTCCTGCTCCTGGCCGTGACGGCGTTCTTCAACGTGGCCGAGCTGGCGCTCGTCGCCTCGCGCCCGGAGCGGTTGCAGACGCAGTCGGCGGCCCACGGCGCCGCCGCGCGCGTCCAGGCGCTGAAGGAGGAGCCCGGCGCCTTCCTGGCGACGACCCAGTCGGGAGTGACGATGGCCAGCATCCTGGCCGGCACCTTCTGCGTGGTGGCGTTCGAACACGCGTTCGCCCAGGCGGCCGCGATGCTGGGCGCGGACGCCGCGAACGGCTACGTCCAGCCGCTGGCCTCGCTGCTGGCCGTGGTGCTGACGACCTACCTGACCCTGGTGCTGGGGGAGTTGCTGCCGAAGCGGCTCGCGCTGTCGGCTCCCGAGCGCTGCGCCTTGCTGGCGCTGCCGCTGGTGCGCCTGAGCATGGGCGTTTTCCGCCCTTTCATCTGGGCCCTGCTGTGGTCCACCGATGGCGTGCTGCGGGTGCTGGGCGTGCGGGACTGGCGCGGTCCGCAGACCACGGAGGAGGAAATCCGGTACGTCATCGCCAGCGGCGTGCAGTCCGGCGTGCTGCGCCACGCCGAGCACGACATGATGGAGAGCATCCTGCAACTGGGCAGCCGGTCCGTCCGCACCATCATGACGTCCCGCCAGGAACTGGAATGGGTGGACCAGGAGATGCCGCGCGAGGAGGCGATCGAGCGCATTGCCCATTCCCCCTGTTCCAAGCTGGTGGTCACCAGCGGACGCGATCTCGATCATCCCGTCGGGGTGGTGGCGAAGAAGGACTTCCTGCGGCAATACCTGGCCGAGCAGAGCATGGCCCTGGCGCCGCTGCTCACGCCGCCCGTCTTCGTTCCGGACACCGCCACGGTCATGACCGTGTTGAACAAGCTGAAGCACGCGCGGGCGCAAATGCTGTTCGTGGTGGACGAGTTCGGCACCCTGATGGGCATCGTCACGCTGACCGACGTCCTGGAAGCGCTGGCCGGCGACGTGCCGGAGCTGGAGCGCGACGAGCGCGGCGCGCAGGACGTCAAGCGCCAGTCCGACGGCAGCTATCTGGTCCCGGGCACCATGCCGGCCGACGACCTGGCCGAATTCCTGTCGCTGCGCGATGCCGAGGCGCCCGGCTACAAGACCGTGGCCGGCCTGATCCTGAGCAAGCTGCGGCGCCTGCCGCAGGCCGGGGAGCACGTCACCGTCGACGGCTGGCGCCTGGAGATCGTGCGGGTCGACGGCCGCACGATACAGGCCGTCCGGCTGGTGCCCCCGGCCGGCGCGCCCGCCGCCGCGGCTGCCGGTTCGCCGGCCGGCACGCGGCGTTAGTCCCGGCCCTGGCATTGGTCCTCGGGCCAGGCCTGGCTATCCCAAGGACGGGCCCATGCATCCCCGGGGCAGGCCCGATTGCCTTTTTGCCGGGACTGTCGCAAACTAGCCACCGGAGATGGCATTCCTCCGCTAACCGCCGCCCCGCGCGGCTGATGATGCCTACTGCCCTGGATAGGGAGCGGTAGGTTTTTTTTCGCTTGTTGCCCTCTCCAGTCTCCCGATGCACTTCCCTCATTGCCCGGAAGGAGACGACATGAATCACCTCGCCATGGATCTGCTGCTGGTCCTGCTCGCTTATGGATGCTTGAGCAGGCTGTCCGGCATGGGCCGCCCACGCGCCATACGCCTTGTGCGGACCCGATCCCCCGACACTCGCCGCTGTTCCGAGTGAAACGACCCGGGGGTGTGGCCGCCCCCGGCTTCAATACGACGGAGGCCGCCATGGAAGGCTATCAATTGACCTTCTTTACCCAACAGGACCGATACCACCATCGGCAACCGCTGCACCAGTGGCTGCTGAAGCTGGTGCAGTCCATGGAGATCCGGGGCGCGACGCTCCTGGCCGCGCAGGAGGGCGTGGGCAGCCATCACCGTCTGCATTCGGCGCGCTTCTTCGACCTGGCCGACCAGCCGATAGAAATCACCATGGTCGTCTCGGAGAAGGAGTGCGACGCGCTGCTGCAACGCCTGCGCGAGGAGAGTGGCCTGCACCTGTTCTACGCCAAGAGCCACGTGGAGTTCGGCACCATCGGACAGCCCGATTCGCTGTAGTGACTTTTTTGATGGCTTTTTTGATGGCCTTTTCAGTGGGTTTATTTTTTCGTAGAGGTTGCACGCATTGACCACGCTTCTTCTCATGCGCCACGGCCACGTCGAGGGCATCGCCCCGGAGCGCTTCCGGGGCCGGGCCGAGCTGCCGCTCAGCGCCCTCGGGCAGGAACAGGCCGAGGCCCTGGCCGGCCGCCTGGCGCGGCGCGGCAAGCCCGCCGCGCTGTACACGAGCCCGCTGGGCCGCTGCGTGCAGACGGCCCTTCCCATTACGCGCGCGCTGGGCGTCGCGGGGCAGCCGCTCGAAGGTCTGCACGACATCGACTACGGCCAGTGGCAGGGAAAGGCGCATGAAGACGTCCGGCGGGACGCGGCGGATCTCTATCGCCTATGGTTCGAGCGTCCGCACCTGATACGGTTTCCCGGCGGCGAGTCGTTGCAGGACCTGGTCGCGCGCACGGCCGATGGCTTGCGGGACGTGCTGGCGCGCCATCCGCGCGGCGAGGTCTTCCTCGTCGGGCACGATAGCGTGAACCGCGCGCTGCTGTTGCAGTTGCTGGACCAGCCTTTGTCCGCCTACTGGACGCTGGCCCAGAGTCCCTGCTGCATCAACGAGATCGAGATCGGTCCGCGCGGCATCCAGGTCGTCCGTATCAACGACACGGCCCACCTGGAGGGCATCCGGCCGAAGTAGGCGAGGGCGGTCCGGTATCGACGACGCGTGCCGACCGCCGGGGCGTCACGGGACCGTTTCGCGCCGCTCGGCCTCGCCCTCGGCTTCCGGGACCGGCGCGGGGGTCTCGCCGTCCGCCGGCGCCGCGTCGGCGCCGAAGATGTTGCGATACAGGTCCAGGCCGTAGCTGGTTTGCAGCGGCTCTCCTTCCGCGATCTTGAAGGTGCGCGCGCCGTCGTCCTGGCGCTGGGCGCGCAGGAACAGCGCGTTCGGCAGTCCCCGGCGCAGGAAGCCGTGCGAGAACTCGAACTGGTGGCTGACGAACAGCACCTTGATGCGCCGGCTCAACAGGGCGTCGACGATCTGCCGCGCGATCTCCGCCCCTTCGCGCTCGTTGGTGGCGGCGAACGACTCGTTGAACAGGACCAGCGCGTCGCCGGCGATGAGATCCACGATCTGGCTCATGCGCTTGAGCTCCTCGTCGAACTTGCCGCTTTCCATGCCGGCGTCTTCCTCGCGCTTGTAGTGCGTGTAGATGCCGTTGCACAGGTTGGCGCTGAAGGCGGCGGCCGTGACGAACATGCCCGACTGCATCATCAGTTGCGCCGCGCCGATGCCGCGCAGGAAGGAGGATTTGCCCCCCTGGTTCGCGCCGGTGATGATGACCAGGTCGCGGCCGTCGGCGGCGAGGTCGTTGGCCACGACCTTGCGGCCGAGCTTGAGCACCAGGGCCAGGTCCGCGAGCCCGTTGAAGGCGAGGCGGCGTTCGTCCTGGGGCAGGGGCCGGGGCATGCATACCGGCTGGCCTTCGGCCATCAGGCGTTCGTGCAGGTTGATGCAGCCGATGTAGAAGGCCAGTTCGGTGCGTAGCATCATGAAGAAGCTCATGATGTGCTCCGCCGATTGCGCCACGGCGTTGGCCACCGGGTCGATGCCGCGGTCGCCCAGCTCCGACAGGGCCCGCGCGCCCGCCTCGTCGCGCGGCGACAGCGTGTAGTGCTGGGGCGGCAGGCGGCGGTCGAACAGCCGCCGTATCCAGCCGCGCGTGTCGGGGTTGGGCGTGCGGATCACGTAGTCGCGTCCCTTGTTCCCCTGGCCGATGCGCGCGCTCATGACGAAGCCATGGGAGAACTTCAAGGTCTTCAGGTGCTGCTGCACCAGGGCGATATAGTCGTCGGAAAGCTCCGCCTCCAGCATCGAGAACAGGCGGCGCAGTCCCTCGGACTGGAAGTTGACGCCGCCCTCGGCGGCCAGCATGCGGACCTGCCGCAGCAGGGGAATGATGTTGCCGACGAAGTCGACCGCGCCGTGCAGCACCCCCGAGGCATGGTGCAGCGAAAGCCCCCAGTATCCTTTCTTGCGCACTTCCTGCGCGCTGGTGGCCAGCGTGTACAGGTCGCGGATGAACTGCGGGTGCGCCAGGGCGTCGGCCAGGACCTGCTGCCGGTGGCGGATGGTCTCGGCGTCGCTGCGCGTCGCGCCCAGCAGCGCGGCGCGGCAGACGTCCAGCACGAGCTCGTCGTCGGCGGCCATCGTCTCCAGCATGCCGTGCAGCTCCAGGTCGTCGAGCAGGTCGCGGCCGTTCAGCGGCAAGGGGCGGCGCGGATCGAAATCGCGGTCGTGGTGCATGAGATAGGCTTTCATGAGGCGATGCGCTCCCGGATTCGATCGAAGGTCAATCCATACTTGGCGGCCAGGGACAGGGCATAGGCCATGCCTTCGGCCGGCCCGCGCACGACCTTGAAGGTGCGCTGCGTCGGCTGCGCCGGGTTCACGGTGCTGATCATGCTCACCACCCGGCCGTCGCGCGAGGCCACTTCGTCGATGAAGGTGACCCACACGCCGATGAGGTCCAGCGCCATGGCCCGCTCCAGGACGCGCTGGCTCAGGAAAAGCGCGTCGGCCAGCGTCGTCGAGGTGAAGATCTCGTTCATGATGACGATGCTCGACGGCGTGGCCTCGTCCAGGATGCGGCGGATGCGCATGAGGTCGTCCTGCAGCTTGCCGCTGAGCGTGCCGATGTCTTCCTGGGGCTCGAAGTGCGTGAAGATGCGGTCGCACAGGTAGAGCGTGGCCGACGTGGCCGGCACCGGACAGCCCAGCGCGGCCAGGTAGTGCAACTGGCCGAACATGCGGGCGAACGTGGTCTTGCCGCCCTGGTTGGGCCCCGTCACCACGATCATGCGTTCGCCGTGCTCGAGCGCCATGTCGTTGCGGACCACGCGCTTGCCGGCGGTCAGCAGCGCCCATCCCAGCGCCAGGTCGAAGCCGTCGACGCAGCGCACCGTCTTGTCGGTGGAGATTTCCGGGTAGCAGAAGCCGTGGTCGATGGTCTCGAAGCGGGCGATCAGCTCCCGGTAGGCCAGGTAGAACTGGACCTCGCGGTCGAAACGCGTGACGGTGGTGTCCTGGAAATCCTGGTGGCCGGCCTCGAATTCGGCCAGGCGCGCGAATATGGCGGGGTTGAGCTGCGCCACGAACTCCAGCACCTGGGACTCGATATGGTTCATGTCGGGATAGTCGCGAAACTCCACCCGGTAGTCCTTGACCTCGCCCTGGCGGAATTTCTCGAAGACCGAGGCGATGACCTGGCTGTAGTCCTGCTCGTCCTCGTAGTTGCGCACGATGAAGGTGGGGCCGTCGATCTGGACCGTATAGGCGACGCCGTCCAGGTCGTTGAGCACCTGCTGCGCCGTGCCGTGCAGGCCGGTGAAGGCGGGCGAGGCGAGATAGCCGTCCAGGTAGTCCCGCAGGCCCAGCAGCGCGTGCGAGCGCAGCGCCGCGGATTCGAGCGAGTCGAACAGCGTGAGCGCGGCCTTGCAGTAGCGCAGCACCGTCTCGACGAACCAGCGCTGGCGTTGCAGGGGATGGTAGAGCTTGGCGGTCTGTTCGGCGTGCGTGCGCATCTGCCGCATGGCCTCGGTGAACCGCTCCAGGTCGTTGACCAGCGAGGCGTCCTCCATGTCGCGGAAGACCTCGTGGCGATAGGCGATGTCCTCGCGGCTGTGCAGGGGAGCGTGGAAGAAGGGCGCCAGGTCGTACTGCTCGCGCGGCGAGATGGCGTGGCGCACCGCCTGGTCCAGATTCAGGTCGCCGAAAAATTCGGGCGCCGGGGGCGGCGCGGCCCATACCGCATCCGCCGCGGCCGGGTCCTGGAAGAGCACGCTGTAGTACGGCATTCAGGCCTCCTGTTCCTGCCGCGCCGCGTCGGCCGGACGCGCGCGCGCGAGGATCGGTGCACCAAGGCGGGGCGGCAAGAATGCGCAAGCCGCGATGCTGATCCGGGGCCCAAGGGGAGAGGAGGGGGGAGAAACATGCCCACACCGGCCCCTCGGGGGCGATGTAGGCATCATCAGCCGACCGGCTGACGGCGCCGGGAGGCGGTTAACGGAGGAATGCCATCTCCGTCCATCCGAGTGTAGCAATGTGCCGACAGTCGCGCCAGCCAAGGGCGGCGCGCCGCCCGCGCGAATTGTCAGCGCCGGGCAATTTTGCTAAAGTCTCGCGTCTTTCCGGAGATGGCATTCCTCCGTCAACCGCCGCGGTCCTTCATACGCGGCTGATGATGCCTACAGGTCCCTGATCGCCTCAGGGCTGTGGGCAACTTTTGCGTCTCGCAGTCCGGTGGTCAGGTGCGCAAGGCACCCTACACATGATCACATGCGACACTCATCCAAATTCGAACAACTGGATCTCCTGCCCTACGCGGGCAAATGGCTGGTCATCTCCTTTCTCGTCGCCTGCCTGGCAGGCAGCGCCTCCGCCGTCTTCCTGCATGCCCTGAACTGGGCGACGGCCACCCGCGAAGCGCACCGCGCGCTCATCTGGCTGCTTCCGGTGGCCGGCTTCGTCGTCGGGTGGTGCTACCTGCGGATGGGCCGGCCGGTCGAGGCGGGAAACAACCTCATCATCGACGAAATCCACGACCCCAAGAAAACCATCCCTTTGCGCATGGTGCCGCTGGTCTTCGGCGGCACCGTCATCTCCCACCTGTTCGGCGCGTCGGTCGGCCGTGAAGGCACCGCGGTGCAGATGGGCGGCGCGCTCGCCGACCAGCTCACCCGCATGCTGCGCCTGCGCCCCGAGGATCGCCGCATCATGCTCATGGCGGGCATCGCGGCGGGCTTTTCCTCGGTCTTCGGCACGCCGCTGGCGGGGGCCATCTTCGGACTCGAAGTGCTGGCCATCGGCAGGATGCGCTACGACGCCCTGTTCCCGTGCTTCGTCGCCGCCATCGCGGCGGACCAGATCGGGCTGCTGTGGGGCGTGGAGCACACCCACTACGTCGTCACCCAGGTCGTGCCCGTGGGCCTGGCGAGCATGCTGGGCGTCGTCGTCGCCGGCATCCTGTTCGGCGTGATCGGCATGGTGTTCGCCAACAGCGCGCACGCGCTGGGCGCCTTCATGAAACGGCACGTGCCCTATGCGCCGCTGCGCCCCTTCCTCGGCGGCCTCGTCGTCGCGGTGGCGGTGTGGGCGCTCGGCGCGGACCGCTACATCGGGCTGGGCATACCGACCATCGTCGAGGCCTTCCAGCACCCGCTGTCGTCCTGGGACTTCCTGGGCAAGCTGGCGTTCACGGTGACTTCGCTGGGGACCGGCTTCAAGGGCGGCGAGGTGACCCCGCTGTTCTACATCGGCGCGACCTTCGGCAATGCGCTGGCGCCGCTGCTGCACCTGCCGTATTCGATGCTGGCGGGCCTGGGCTTCGTGGCCGTGTTCGCGGGCGCCGCCAACACGCCCATCGCCACCATCGTGATGGCCATCGAGCTGTTCGGCCCGTCGATCGCGCCCTTCGCCGCCGTGGCCTGCATCGCCGCCTATCACTTTTCCGGCCATACGGGTATCTACCACGCCCAGCGGGTGGGACACGCCAAGCACCGGATGCTGCCCGAGGGGCTGCGCATTTCCGAACTGGCCGCCTATCGCAAGACCCTCGGCAAGCAAGCCGTGGTTCCCGCCGAAAAATAAATCCTCGACTTTCACTGACATCATGACGAACGATCACGCCGCGCTGCGGCTCTATTTCCCCAATTCCGCCCGCGCCACCGCCACCCGCTTCTGGCACCACCTGAGCGCGCCCGCCCTGGCCCACCATTTGCTGGTCGCCGCCAAGAAGTCGGGCATCAGCCAGGCCGTGCTGCACACCATCCACGCCGGCTATCTGCAAGGACAGAAGATCACGCACCATCATCCCGAGGTCGTTGCCATGCGGCATCCCCAATGCGTCGAACTGGTCGACAGCGAGACCGTGCTGCGCAAGTTCCTGCGCGACCATGCCGCCGAACTGCACAAGGTGAAGGCGGTGTTGCTGAAGTGCGAGCTGCCCCTGATCCACGGCGTGAACGAGCACGCGGCGAACGCGGCGGCCGCCTGACTCCTATTACTCCTGGAGGTGACCGATGAAAGGCTACCAGTTGGTTTTCTATACCCAGCAAGACCGCCGCCATGGCAAGACGCCGCTGGCCGAATGGCTGTTGACGTTCGCGCGCGAACACGGCGCGCTGGGCGGCACGATGTTCAGCGCGGCGGAGGGTTTCGGGCAAGACGGCCGGATCCATTCCGCGCATTTCTTCGAACTCGCCGACCAGCCGGTGGGCGTGACGGTGGCCATCGCCGAGGACAAGGGCGACGCGTTCATCGCCGCGCTGGAGCAGGAAGACATCGACGTCTTCTTCGTGAAGACGGCGGTCGAGTTCGGCCGGATGGGGAAGGGCGAAAAATAAGGCCGGCGCGCCCGGCGCCTAGCGTGGCTTGTCCGGGGCGGGCGCGCCGGTCTTCCCGATCAGGGCGCCCGGGCGCGCCGGGGCCAGGTTGGAGCAGACCAGGCCGGCCGCGATGGCGGCGATGCCGGCCGCATGCCAGGCATGCAGCCGTTCGTGCAGCAGCAGGGCGGACAGCACGACGCCGAAGACGGGAATCAGGTGGATGCTCAGGCCGGCGCGCGCCGGCCCGAAGTGCTGCACGGCCCGCGTGTAGAGAAGATAGGCCCCCACCGACGGGAAGATGCCCACATAGGCCAGGGCCGCGCCGCTGGCCAGGGTCCATTCGGTGCGCGTGCCGCCCGCGCGTTCGGCCAGCCAGAAAGGCAGCAGCACGAGGATGGCGACGGCGATCTGCGTGGCCGTCAGGCCCAGGCGGTCCAGTTCGGGCGGCAACTGCCGCAGCCACAGGGTGTAGAAGGCGAAGCAGACCATGGCGACGAGCAGGATGCCGTCGCCCGGGACCAGGGACACCTGCCGCCATTGCGTCCACTGCCCCTGCAGCACCAGCGTGAGCACGCCGGCGAAGGACAGCGCCAGCCCCACGCCCTGGCCGAGCGTGAGGCGCTGCCGGTAGAACACCGCGCCGGCCAGCACGATCAGCAGCGGAATCAGGGAGTTGAGCAGCAGGCCGTTGCTGGCGGTGGTGGTGTGCAGGCCGACGTAGACCAGCGAGCTGAACGCCGCCACGCCGGTCACGGCGGTGCCGAGGATCAGCCAGCGATGCGCCAGGTAGCGCCTGGCGTCGCGGCGCATGCCGCGCCACGCGAAGGGCAGCAGGCAGGCCAGCGCGATCAGCCAGCGGCCCAGCGCCAGCGTCATCGGCGTGACGGCATCGCGCATCGCCCGGCCCGCGATGAAGTTGCCCGCCCAGAACAGCGACGGCAGCAGCAGGGCGGCCCAGGGCAGGAGGCGCGTGGCCAGGGAGGAATCGGGTCGGGACATGGCGGTCGGGAAGGCGGGAATCCGCTATTGTCCAACAAGCGGAGGCCGGCCGCGGGGAGGGCTTCCGTCGATGCGCTTGGCGGGGGCTTGCCGGCCCGGAATCTGTCTTGAAGCTGAAAAATGGTCCACGAGGCCAAGCGCTCCCCAGGCAACGCGCGTCAAGCGTGACATCTTGTGAATCGTGGTTGCTGCATTGCAGCAAATCCGATTTAATGGGCTGATTCCGCATGTACCCAGGTTGATCGTGACCCGAAACAAATCGTCCGCGCTGTTTTTCTCCGCCGTCCGCAAGATGGCGCGCCTGCAGCGCACGGCCTGGCGCCTGGCGCCGCACGCGCTGTTCAAGGAGGTGATGCGGCAGTCCTCGGCCTCGGCTTCCCAGGCGAGCGCCAAGGCCGCCAGGAAACGCGCGTCCGTGGACAAGGCGGCCGCCGGCGCCGGGCCGGAGTTCGACGCCGCCGCGTTCGCGGGGACGTGGAAGACGCGCGTGTATCGAACGCCTCCCGTCCCCGGCGTATGGCCGGTGCGCCTGTCCTATTTCGTCTACGCGCCGCCGCGATTGCGCAAGGGATGCCCGGTGCTGGTGATGTTGCACGGCTGCGAGCAGACCGCCCGGGATTTCGCGGTGGGGACGCGCATGCACCGCGTGGCGGATCGCGAAGGGCTGCTGCTGGTCTATCCGCAGCAATCGCGGCGCGGGCAGCACAACCGCTGCTGGCACTGGTACCAGCCGGACTCCGCCCATGGCTACGCGGAAGCGGACGCCATTGCCGGCATCGCGGCCGCCGCGGTGGCGGACTACCAGGCCGACCCCGCTCGCGTGTACATCGCCGGCCTGTCCGCCGGCGCGGGCATGGCGGCGCTGACGGCCTTGCGGCATCCGGACCTGTTCGCCGCCGTGGGCATGCACTCGGGTGCCGCGCTGGGCGGCGCGCACAACGCCGGCCAGGGCTTGCGCGTGATGCGCCACGGCGCCGAGGCGACGCCGGACCAGGCCATGGCCTCCCTCATGGTGGATCGCGAGACGTTTCCCGGCATGCCCGCCATCATCCTGCAGGGGGATGACGACGTGGTGGTGGACAAGCGCAACGGACACCAGTTGTTCGAGCAGATGGCGTGGGTCAACGGCATGGACGCCGGCGGCGACGATGCCGCTCCGTCCCAGGAAAAGGACGCCGGCAGCGCCCGCCGCTATCTGCGCATGGACGCGCCGAGCCGGCGCGGGCCCGTCGTGAGCCTGTGCGAAGTGCCCGGGTTGGGCCACGCCTGGAGCGGCGGCGACGGCCGCATACGCTTCCATTCCAGGCAGGGGCCCAATGCCTCGCTGCTGATGTGGCGGTTTTTCAAGGGGCGCAAGCGCGCGGGCTAGCGCCGTGTTGCGGAGGGGCGCGCCCATGAGCGCGCCTTCGCACGCAATGGGGGCGTCGCGGATCCGCGCGATGGCTTCGGCTGTCGCCGCGGCTCGCGAGCGGGCGGGGCGGTAAGATGGAGGCCCTTTGTTGCTGGCGGAAGAACGCGATGCAGGTGCTGGTTGACGCGGACGCCTGTCCCGGCGTCGTCAAGGAAATATTGTTTCGCGCCGCGCGGCGGGTCGAGGTGTGCGTCACGCTGGTGGCGAACCAGTACCTGCGCACGCCGCCTTCGCCTTTCATCAAGGCGGTGCAGGTGCCGGCGGGCTTCGACGTGGCGGACGCCCGCATCGTCGAGATGGCGGGGCCGGGCGATCTCATCATCACGGCCGACATTCCCCTGGCCGCCGCCGCGCTCGACAAGCAGGCCCACGTGCTGGACCCGCGCGGAAACTGGTTCACGCGTGAAAACATACAGGAGCGCCTGACGATGCGGGACGTGATGGATCAACTGCGCAGCGCGGGCGTGGAGACGGGCGGGCCTTCCTCGTACTCGCAGCAGGACGGCAGGGCGTTCGCCGGGCAACTGGACCGCTTCCTCGCGCGGCACGCCAGGCGGCCCGGCGCCGCTTGAGCGGCGTCTGATCGACATTCGAGCGTCATTCGAACGTCATTCGAGCGTTGCGATGGGCGCGCGGCAGGCGACCCACTACGCGATGCCGGCGTCGTGAGGGGTGCCGCTATCGTCGCCCGCGTCCTTTGACCGCTTTGCCGCGCTTGCCGGTGAACGGGTCCAATGCCCGGCCCTGGCCGTCGTCGGGATCGCCCAGCCCCAGGGGCCTGGACAACGGTATTTTCTCTTGCGCGGCATCGGCGCGCTTGCCCGTCCGCGAGGCCTTGGGAAGCGCGGCGGCCCCGCCGCGCCGCCTGGGCCTGGGCTCGACGCCGATCCGTTCGTCGCGGGCCAGCACCAGCGCCGTCGTCCGCCGGGCGGTGTGCTCGAACTCGGGATCGGATTCCGGGACGTAGAGCCACTTGCCGAGCACCGGATGCCGGCGCAGGGCCGGCAATTCCTCGACGAGCGCCGCATGGCGGTCTTGCGAGGTGCATACGAGCAGGCCATCCCAGGGTGCGCCGCGGTCCGCGGCGACCAGGCACAGCAGGCCGTCGACGTAGGCGGCCAGGCAGCCGAACATGGGTTTGGACAGGTAGGTCTCCTCGCCTTCGAAGACGTCGAAAACCCAGGCGAGCGAATTGGAGGCCGGCGCCATGGAAGAACTCCTTTCTTGCAATCGGGGGCGGCGCGCCGGGCCGCCGTCAAGCCCGCAGGCGCGCTTCCTGCAAATCTATTCCCTTCACCATCTCGCGCGCCATTTCGTCCGACAGCTTGCCGTGGCGCGCCATGCGGTAAAGCTCGCCGCGCGAAGCAGCCAGCGCGGCGAGCCGCATCTGGCGTTCGATTTCCTGCTGCAGCTTGATGACCTCCGGCTCCACCTCCTGGTCCCGGCCGCCGGTGGCGCGTTGCTGGATGCTGTTCATCAGGCGGGTGGCCACTTCCGTATAGATCGTGGGATCGGTCTGGGGATTCTTGATCGTCAGCTCGTGCGCCGTGGCCTCGATGCTCTTTAGCGCGGCTTCCCGCGCCGCCGCGTTGGCCAGGTCTTCCTGGCGATGGTGCTCTCCTTCTTCCGGCACGTCCAGCCCGCGCAGCAGGCGCGGCAGGCCGATGCTGGCCGTGAGCAGCGAGACGATGATGACGGTGGCGGCCAGGAAGATGGCGAGGTCGCGGGCGGGGAAGGGCTCGCCGCTGTCCACCACGAAGGGCAGCGTCAGCACGCCCGCCAGCGTAATGGCGCCGCGCACGCCGGCCAGCGATACCGCCAGCATGAGCCGTATGCTGGGCTGCGGCGCCAGGGTGCCCCGGCGCGCGGCGATCCGGCGGCCGATGGCCAGCGAGAGCCACACCCAGCCGAACCGCAAGGCCGCCAGCGCCACGTTGATGGCCAGCGCGTAGGCCAGCAGCCACCAGGGATTCAGGTGTCCGGTGTCCCGCACCACGCCGACGGCGCCGTTGAAGATGGCGGGCAGTTGTTCGCCCAATAGGACGAACATGATGCCGTTGAGCGTGAACTGCAGCATGTTCCACACGGCATTGCGCTGGATGCGCGTGATGGCCATGGCCTTGCCGGACAGCTCCACGTAGCTCATGGCCACGCCGGCGGCCACCGCGGCAAGGATGCCCGAGGCCCCGATGTGCTCGGCCAGTTCGTAGGCGCCGAAAGGAATGATCAGGCTGAGCAGGATCTCGGAGCCCGGCTCCTCGCCGAAGTTGCGGGTGAACAGGTTCTTGGCGGCGGTCACCAGGATCGTGAAGATCGCGCCGGCCGCCAGGCCGCCGATGGCCACCCACAGGAAGGACACGGCGGCCGAACCCAGGGAGAAGCTGCCCGATACGGCCGCCATGACCGCGAAGCGGAAGGCGACCAGGCCGCTGGCGTCGTTCAGCAGCGACTCGCCTTCGAGCACGTGCATGACGCGCTTGGGGATGGCGACCCGCTGCGTGATGGCCGACACCGCCACCGGATCCGTGGGCGAGACGATGGCCGCCAGCGCGAAGGCCACCGGCAAGGGCATGGCCGGAATCATCCAGTGGATGAAGTAGCCGACGCCCAGCACCGTGATGAACACCAGGCCGAACGCCAGTTCGAGGATGGAGTACTTGTCGCGCAGCACGCCTTCCTTCGGAATGCGCCAGCCGTCGAGAAACAGCAAGGGGGGCAGGAACAGCAGGAAGAAGACTTCCGGGTCGAGCCGCACGCCGTGATCGGAAAAACTGGAGATCAGGGCGCCAAGGGCGATCTGCACCAGCGGCAAGGGCACGGCTACCGGTAGTACCCGGACCACCATGCCGCTGACCAGCACGGCGGCGAACATCGCCAGGGTGATCCCGATTGCTTCCATAACTTCCATCCTTCCGCTGGGTTTCGTGTGTTTTCCGGGGCTATCTTCTCACGATAGGGCGCTCCCCCTTGCCGGGCAGGGGGAAGGAAGGAAGTTTACCTTTACCGTCCGGCGCGGCCGTCCGTTCTCCCGGTCAGTCGCTGCTGGCGCGCCAGGCGCCTTCCGCGTTCTTGCAGAACAGGAATTGCCAGTGCTCCCGCGCGGATTGTTGCGAGACCTCGGCCGACATCAGGCGGCAGCGTCCTTCCCGCGTCGTATTGCTGGGCGTCAGCGTCACGGTCACCGGGCCGCCGCGCATGCGCTTCGTATGGCTGGTCCACGTGGTGGCGGCGCCGTCGGGCGAGTCGTTCAGCGATTGCGCCACCGTCTTCTCGAACTGCGGCCACTCCTGCGCGGGGATGCGGGCGACGATGGTGTTGTTCATGAAGGCCACGCCCGCGGCATGGGCCGCGGGTCCGCAGGCCAGGGCGAACACGAGCGAGGGAAGGACACGGGAAATGCGCATACGGATCTCCTTGTTGGGACGGGCTGTCGGCACGGACGATAAAAGACGGGAGTCGCCGGCCCCCGCCAGTTGCCGATTATGTCAAGATTGCCGCCGTTTTGTATTTCGCGCGCGCTGGCCGCCATGCATCGGGTTTGCGCCGGATTCACGCGCGCGTCGTTCGGCTACCGGCGCACCACCGGCGCGGGCAGGCCTTCGATCATGACGTTGACGCAGGCCGGCAGGCCGCAGCCGCGCGCCTGCGCCAGCGCCGGCGTGACCGCTTCCGCCATCGTCACCAGGCTGCCGTGGCCGCCGAAGGCTTGCGTGACGAGGTCGTAGCGCGTGGGGAGCAGCTCGCAGCCCACGGTGCGTTCCGGCCCGTACTCGCGTAGCTGGATCTGGTATTCCGCGTTCCAGCGCGCGTCGTTGCCGACGACGGCGATGAAGGGCAGGCGGTAGCGCACGGCGGTGTCGATCTCCGCCGCGTGAAAGCCGAAGGTGCCGTCGCCCAGCACCGCCACGACCGGCGCGCCCGGGCGCGCCAGGCTGGCCGCCGCCGCGAAGGGCAGCGCCGCGCCGATGGAGCCGGCGACGCCGTTGAATACCTTGTCCGGCGCGTGCAGGATGGCTTGCGCCCACTGTCCGATTTCGCCGCCGTCCGCCACCAGCACGGCGTTCGGGTGGCGATCCAGCAGGGCCTGGACGGGCGCCAGCGCCTGGTAGGGATGCAGGCGTCCCTGTTGCTTCGCCGTCGCCGTGGCCCAGGCGGCGGGACGGTAGGCGAGGGCGGCGCGCACGTCGGCGGTCCAGGCCGCATGGCGCGGCGTGTAGCCGGCGCAGGCGTCGCGCAGCGCCGCCAGCGCCGTGCCGTGGTCGGCCTGCGCGGTCAGCCCCAGGCGCTCGCCGACCGCGCGGCGGCTGCGTTCGAATTCGACGGCGTCCGCATCGATCTGCAGGAAGGCGCAGGCGGCCGCGATGGCGGGAGCCGCGCCGAATTTCAGGGTGAAGTCCAGGCGCTTGCCGAGCAGCAGGATGCAATCGGCCTGCGCCAGGATTTCGGCGAAAGCGCCCAGCGCGGGGTCGGCGACGCCGCGCGGGCTTTGCATGCCGATGACGGGAATGCCGCAGGCCGCCTCCAGCGCGTTGGCCGCTTGCTGGTCCGCGCCGCGCATGGCCGCGGGACCGGTCAGGATCAGGGGGCGCCGCGCTTGCGCGAGGGTATCCAGGACGGCGCGCGCGGTATCCGCGGGCAGCGCCTGGGCAAGGGGCGCGGCAAGGCCGGCGCCGGTCTGCTCGGGCAGCGGCTGCGTACAGGCGGCCTCCAGCGCGTCCGTCGGCAGGCTCAGGTGCACCGGACCGGGGCGGCCGGAACCTGCCAGGCGCAGCGCCCGCAGCATGTCCGCCGGCAGGCTGTCGGCGCTGGCGGCCAGCGTGGCGGCCTTGGCCAGGGGCGCCGCGATATCGGTCTGGCGCATTTCCTGGAAGGCGCCCATGCCCAGTTGCGCGTGCGGCGCGTGGCCGGACAGCAGCACCACGGGCGACTCGGCCATGCTGGCGGTATAGAGGGCGGACACCGCATTGGCATGGCCCGGGCCGCCCGTCACCAGGGCCACGCCGGGTTCGCCGGTCAGCCGGGCCCAGGCGTCGGCCATATGGACGGCCGCGGCTTCATGGCGCGTATGCAGCAATTCGATGCCGGCGTCCAGGCAGGCGTCGAATACCGGCATGATGTGATTGCCGGACAGCGTGAACAAGCGCCTGACGCCGGCCGCGGCCAGCGTGGACGCCAGCGCCGCGGCGCCATTGCGAGGGACGGACATGAGGCGGTCTCCTGTTGTTGATTCTTGGGCGCGCGGCGCGCGCCGGCGCCGGTGAGGCCATGCCGCTATTGTGCCTGCGCCGGCCGCATCCGTCAGGGGCGCGGCCTGTCGCACGTCGCGCGTTCCGGCGGCGGGATGCGGCGCTGCGCGGGACTTCATGCCGGCATTTCCGCTTGGCGCCGGACCGGATTTCTCCTGCCTCTCCAACGATTTCTCCCTTCGACTTGCACGCGTTAAAAAAACCGTGCTATAGTCGCGTTCTTGCTTGAACGCGGACACGAAAACAAATCGGGTACGCAAATGTTCCGGCAAGGCGGTGAGAAAAAGCCGCGCAGCGATTTGCAGCGAGTGTGAAATACACGAGCTACCCGCAAAAAGTTGTGCTAAAATCTTTCTTCTTTACCAAAGCGCCCGTAGCTCAGTTGGATAGAGTACTTGGCTACGAACCAAGGGGTCGTGGGTTCGAATCCTGCCGGGCGCGCCAAATTCCACCGTGTCGTATAGCGGTCAAAGCGGCTTGAAGGTTTATCCTTCAAGCCGCTTTTCGTTTTGTTTTCGTTTTTCTTCTTTCGTTTTCCGGCACTTGTTGATGCATTGCGCCGGCGCGCGGCGGTGGGCCACGGGCGGGCAAGAAACAGGAGATAGGAATGGCGTTGCGGTTCGGTCCGGTTCTGTTGAGTCTCGCTGCCACGTTTGCAGCCGCGTCTTCGCTGTCCGCGCAGGCCGCGGCCGGCAGGAAGCCCGATATCAAGCTCAATCCGGATGCCCGGATGAAATACGAGATCACGGCCACCGTCAGCGATCCCTCGCTGGCGTTCGAACCGGTCCAGGGCTATGCCGATTATGTCGTGGACACGCCGAATTGCGTGCCCTTGACCCGCTTCACGGGCGCGACCATCGTTCCCGAGTACCGCGCGCCGATCGAACTGCGTCGCGTCGCGCCGAACACCTACCGCGGGGAGCTGGTCTTCGACCTGCCCAAGGACGAGGATTATTACGGCCAGGGCGTGTGCCACTGGACCCTGGTGGCCGTCAGCGCCGACCTCCATCGCCACAAGGTGAACTTCTCGCCCGCGCTGTACAAGGACAAGCTGCTCGCCACCGGCAAGGTGGTGCGCTATTTTTCGAAGAAGTCGTATGCCGCCGACGAGATGGAGCGCATCGACATCGGCGAACAGGATGCGGCGCAGTACCAGGACCCGGGCAACGTCTTCAGCATCAGCGTGCAGGCCCGGAAGCTGTTCTGAAAGGCGCCGGGCCTGAGTCTCGTGAGTGATGAGAGGTCCCGGCGCCGCGTCGGTTCAAAGCCGAACCGACATCCGGCTCAAGTCAAATTCAAGCCAGATCGAAGCGATCCAGGTTCATCACCTTGACCCAGGCCTTGACGAAGTCGTCGACGAACTTCTTCTCCGCGTCCGCGCTGGCATAGACCTCGCACAAGGCGCGCAGGCGGGAGTCGGCGCCGAAGACCAGGTCGACGCGCGTGCCCGTCCATTTGGCCTGGCCCGTCTTGCGGTCGCGGCCTTCGAAGACGTCGCGGGCCGGCGACCGGGGTTTCCATGCCGTGCCCATGTCGAGCAGGTTGCGGAAGAAGTCGTTGGACAGCGCGCCCGGACGGTCGGTGAACGCGCCATGCGTTTCCGCGCCGGCCTGGACGCCCAGGACCCGCAGGCCGCCGACGAGGACGGTCATCTCGGGGGCCGTCAGCGTCAGCAGTTGCGCGCGATCGATCAACAGATGCTCCGCCGGGATCCGCACGCGCGGATGGACATAGTTGCGGAAGCCGTCGGCGGCCGGCCGCATGGCATCGATCGATTGGACGTCGGTCTGCGCCTGCGAGGCATCGGTGCGGCCCGGCGCGAACGGCACGGACACGCGATGGCCGGCCTTCTCGGCCGCCTGTTCCACGCCGGTACAGCCCGCCAGCACGATCAGGTCGGCGAGCGAAATCTTCTTGCCCGATGGCGCCGAGGCCGCGTTGTTGAATTCCCGCTGCACGCCTTCCAGCGCCGCCAGCACCCTGGCCAGTTGCTCGGGCCGGTTCACTTCCCAGTCCTTCTGCGGCGCCAGGCGGATGCGCGCGCCGTTGGCCCCGCCCCGCTTGTCCGAACCGCGGAAGGTGGAGGCCGAGGCCCAGGCCGTGGAGATCAGTTCCGTCGCGGACAGTCCGGTCGCGGCGATCTTCTGCTTCAGGGCGGCGATGTCCTTGTCGTCGACCAGCGGATGATCGACGGCGGGCACGGGATCCTGCCAGACCAGTTCCTCGGCCGGCACTTCGGGACCCAGGTAGCGCGAACGCGGGCCCATGTCGCGGTGGGTCAGCTTGAACCAGGCGCGGGCGAAGGCGTCGGCGAACGCGTCGGGGTTCTCCATGAACCGGCGCGAGATCTTTTCGTAGGCCGGGTCGAAGCGCAGCGACAGGTCGGTGGTGAGCATCGTCGGCAACAGCTTCTTCGACGGATCGTGCGCATGCGGGATGTCCGCCTTGGCGTTCTTGGCTACCCACTGGTGCGCGCCGGCGGGGCTCTTGGTCAGCTCCCACTCGTGGCCGAACAGGTTGGCGAAGAAGCCCATGCCCCATCGGGTGGGCGTCGAGGTCCAGGTGACTTCCAGGCCGCTGGTGATGGTGTCGGCGCCCTTGCCGGTGCCGAACTTGTTGTGCCAGCCCAGGCCCTGGAGCTCCAGGTCGGCGGCTTCGGGTTCGGCGCCGACGTTGTCGGCCGGGCCCGCGCCGTGCGTCTTGCCGAAGGTGTGGCCGCCGGCGATCAGCGCCACGGTCTCTTCGTCGTTCATCGCCATGCGGGCGAAGGTCTCGCGGATGTCATGCGCCGCCGCGACCGGGTCGGGGTTGCCGTCCGGGCCTTCGGGATTGACGTAGATGAGGCCCATCTGCACGGCGGCCAGCGGATTCTCCAGCAGGCGCTCGTCGTTGCGGCTTGCTTCCTGGCCATGCATGTCGGCGTCGGCCACCAGCACGCCTTCGTCGCCGGCGTCGCGGCCCGCCGCGCCCTTGCCGTAGCGGACGTCGCCGCCCAGCCAGGTCTTCTCGTTGCCCCAATAGACGTCCAGGTCGGGTTCCCACGTGTCTTCACGGCCGCCGGCATAGCCGAAGGTCTTGAAGCCCATGGTTTCCAGCGCCACGTTGCCCGTGAGGATCAACAGGTCGGCCCAGGATATCTTCTGGCCGTATTTCTGCTTGATCGGCCACAGCAGCCGGCGCGCCTTGTCCAGGCTGACGTTGTCGGGCCAACTGTTCAGCGGCGCGAAGCGCTGCTGGCCGCGGCCGGCGCCGCCGCGCCCGTCGCCGATGCGGTAGGTGCCGGCGCTGTGCCAGGCCATGCGGATGAACAGGCCGCCGTAGTGGCCGAAGTCGGCCGGCCACCAGTCCTGCGAGTCGGTCATCAAGGCCGCGAGGTCTTTCTTCACGGCGGCCAGGTCCAGGCTCTTGAACGCTTCGGCGTAGTTGAAATCCTTGTCCAAGGGATTGGATTTGTTGGAGTGCTGGTTCAACAGGTCCAGTCTCAACTGCTTGGGCCACCAATCGCGGTTGGTCGTGCCGCCGCCGGCGGCGTGATTGAATGGGCACTTCGCTTCGTTGGTCATGTGATCTCCGTTGGGTAAATGCGGGGGGACGCCTCCGGCGCGTGCTTCGATGCGGCATCCGGCGCGGTCGGCGTGGCCCGGCAGAGCAGGGTGCAAACGACTATACGCCAGCCCGGCCAGGATTAAAGATCATTGTCGCAATGGATCTTATAGATGGAGACTATGATGAGAAGGTTGGCTTGTAGAGAGGAAGTTTCTGACCCGGGCCGCCGCGATGCCTCGGTGAAATGCGCGCCGCGGGAATTGCGCGAGACCCCGGCAAGGATGGCTCCGCTGCGTTATGCTGCCGCCTGGTAAACGTGGGAACCGAGATTTTCCTGATGAAGAAGACCATTGCCGATTCCCAGGCCTTGCTGGGGGACATCGCCTATGACGCCGTGCGCGACGCCATCCTGGCCAACGATATCAAGCCGGGCGATCGCGTGTCGGAGTACAAGGTGGCCGAGTGGCTGGGGATCAGCCGGACGCCCGTCCGGGAGGGCCTGCGCCGCCTGGAGAACGAGGGGCTGCTGACGCCGCACCCGCGCCGCGGACTGGTCGTCGCCTCGATCGACGATGCCGCCATGCAGCAGCTCTACGCGGTGCGCGAGTTGCTGGAAGGCGCCGCCGCCGCCTCGGCCGCCGAGCATGCGACCGAAGCCGAGATCGCCACCTTGCGTCACCTGGTCCAGGCCGAGAAGGAAATCATGGACGAGCCCGGCCGCATGAACGAGCACAACCGCGTGTTCCACGAGGCCATCTATCGCGCCGCGCACAACAAGTTCCTGCTCAAGTTCCTGTTGATCACCTCGGATACGCTGTCCGCCTATCGCAACGTGTCCACGCTGGTGATCGAGGAAAGGCGCAAGCAGGTGCTCGATGAACACGCGGAAATCTGCGAGGCCATTTCCCGGCGCGATGCCGAGGGCGCGCGCGCCGTCATGGTGCGCCACGTGCGCAATGCGCTGAAAGTGCGCGTGCAGTTGCAGCACAGCGAACTGCTCAACGAGATCCGCCAGCGTGGCGGCCCGGGCCTGCTGTCCAAGCACATCAAGCGCGGCGGCGAGGGCGGCCCGCGCGGCTGATCGGGGCGCTTACCCCGCCGGAAACGCGGGCTGGTTCTCCAGGTCCTGCAACCGGTCGTACCAGGCGGCGGCCGCGCCGGCATCCAGGCCGGCGGCGGTGCGCAGCATGAAGCGGCGGCGCATGTCCTCGCGCGACAAGGGCTGCGCGGGCAGGCCGCGAAAACCGTCGGCCAAGGTCTCCAGCGTCCGCCCGTCGCGCAGGCGCACGGCCAGGCGCGCGCTCCAGGCGGAAGGCAGGCCGGCCTGCGCGCTCAGCGCGATGCGTTCGCAGGCCTGGCGGATCGCGGGATCCCGCAAGGCGCTTGCGTCGAACGCGCCCGGATCCTCCGGGTCGCGGAACTGGGCCAACGCCAGGCAGAAGGGCACGCTGTACTGCGCCGCCATGATGTCGGCCGGGTCGCGGATGTCGTGGTGGCTGACGATCTTCTCGCTGCATCCCAGCGCCATCGACGCGATGTCCGCGCCATCGAAGCCGTGTTCTGCCATCAGGCCGCGCAGCGCCTGTAGCGGCGCCTGCGCGGTGACGTGGCAGGGATAGCGCTTGAAGCAGATGTTCAGCGTCTCCCAGGCGCTTCCCAGGCCCTGCGTCAACAAGGCCGGCTCGCCCGCGCTGCAATAGGCCTGGAGAAAACCGTAGCGGCCTTCCAGGATGGTGTCCGGGCCTTCGTAGCCCTCCGCGGCCAGGCCGGCGGCGACGATGCCCGCCTCGGCGGCGCGTCCCAGGTGCAGGCGCTTGACCATGCCGCCGTTGCCCGCCTTGGTGAAGGCCAGCAGGCCGGCGGAGAGGGAGCCGGCGATGCCCAGGGCCTGCGTCAGGCGGCCGGCATCCAGGCCGTGGACGAGGCCGGCCGCGATGGCCGCGCCGTAGGGGCCGGTCAGCCCGGGCGCGTGAAAGCCCAGTTTTTCGCTGCTGTGATGCGTGGCCGCGCCGATGCGAAAGAGCACTTCGCAGGCGGCGACGAAGGCGGTCAGGGCCTGGCGTCCGCTCGCGCCGGTCTCCTGGCAGGCGGCCGCGAGCGCGGGCACCAGCGTGGCGCCCGGGTGCACGCCGGCGCCGGGGAAGCGCAGGCTGTCCAGCTCGAAGGCATGCGCCGCCGCCCCGTTGGCCAGCGCCGCGGCGGGCGCGGTCACGCCGGCCGTGAACGCGCCTGACGCGGTTGCGCCAGGATCTGTGCTGCCAGGAGCGGACATGCCGGACGCGGCGACGCCGAACAGCGTGCACGGACCGCCGCCGGCGTAGCGGCGGGCGTAGGCGGCGATGGCGGCGCTCCATGGCAGGCCGGCGCCCTGCACGCAGCAGGCCAGCGTATCGGCGATGCAGTCGCGCGCGCGCTCGCGGACTTCCGCGGGGATATCCTCGTAGCGCAGATTCGCCGCGAATTCGGCCAGCCGCCGGCTGGCGCTGGCTGCGCCTGCGGTCGCCATGGGCGTCAGTCCCGGGCGGCCAGCAGGCGCGGCAGGACGCCGCAGTCCTCCAGCTCGTCCAGGCCCAGGACGCAGTCGCGGATCTCCTCGACCTGGCCGCGCGGCAGGACGTGCGTGGCGAGCTTCTCGAATTTCTCGACGATGTCGCTTTCGCTGGCGAAGTTCTTCTCGTTGCCGCGGCCCGCCTCGACGGTGCGTTCCATATGCGTGCCGTCGCGCAGGGTGACCTCCACCCGCACCATGTGGCGGAACTTGGAGCCCTTCGCCGTGATCCCGGGATCGTGCGCCACGCGCACTTTCTCCGCGATGCGCATGCGGTCGGGATCGGCCACCTTGTCTTCGGTGAACTGGTCGACGAAGCAATCGCCGTCGAGCAGCCAGGTCGCCACGCAGTAGGGCAGGTTGAGCTGGGCCGAGGTCAGGCCTTGCGGTTCGTATTTCCAGCCGACGTGGTCCATGGTGACCTGCGAGCCATGCACGAGTATGTCCTCGACGTCCTCGGCGCCGAAGGGACGCTCGGCCTGCATGGCGCGTATCGCGTCCAGCGTGCTGTGGTTGCTGCCGACGCAGGAGTAGAACTTGAGGGCCACGCCCATGGTCTGCCAGTCCTGGCCCAGGCCGGCGGTCAGCGCCTCGAGCTGGAAGCGGTCCTGCGAGCGGGAGAAGGTGCTGCAGAAGCCGCCGTATTCGCTCTCCAGCACGTTGACGATGCCGGTGAAGCCCTGTTCGGCGAACAGCGCGCCGTACAGGCCGCTCTGCGAGGAGCGGCCCGCGTGCATGCGCTTGACCATGGCGCCGTACTGGGCCGCCATCAGGCCGGCCGACTGGGTGCCCGCGATACCCAGCGCGTGGACCGTGCGGTCCACGTCCAGCCCCAGGCCGCGCGCGGCGCCGGCGGCGGCCGAGAACACGCCCAGCGTGGCGCCCGAATGCCAGCCCTGCGCGATGTGCTCGGGGCCCATGCAGATGCCCACGCGCGGGCCGATTTCATAGCCCGCCACCGCGGCGGCGAGGAATTCACGGCCGGTCATTGGCGTGCCCGCCTGCCGCTGCGCGACTGCTGCTCCGGGGGAGGGTTGAGAACGGCCCGGAACGCTGGTGCCCCGTATTTCCGCGATCGAGATCAAGGCCGGCAGCACCACGGCGCCGACGTGCAGCACGCCCTGGCGATGCACGTCGTCCAGTTCGAAGCCCTGCACCTGCGTGCCGTTCACCAGCGCGGCGTGGGGCGCCGAGAGCTTGTGGCGCGTGCCCCAGACGGCGCAGGCCTGCGTGGTGTCCAGCCCGGTCAGGGTCTTCTGCAGGATGCGGCTCCATTCCAGGTCGGCGCCGTAGATCGCGCAACCGAGCGAGTCCAGCATCAAGAGCTTGATGCGGCCGAGCACTTCTTGCGGGATCGCCTCGTAACGCAATTCCGAGACGAAGCGGGCGATGCCGCGGGTATAGCGATTGTCCGAGAGGGCGGTCGTCGACATGGAGGATGCCTGCGCGAGGGGTGGATAAGGGGGAAATCCGGCTTGCCTGAAAAATAGTATACCGTGGTACTCTATTTTCGAAAGCGGCATCGCGGCGGCGCCGCGCCAGGCAGCTTCATGCGGCAACGACACATCGATGTTCCGGCCTCGCGGCCTGGACCAGGAGCGATGGAGATGGAGACAGGCACAGGGCAGGAGGTCCCGGCGGGCGCCGCGCGCGGCCTGGCGCGATGGCTGGGCGCGCGCGTGGCCGCGATGCGTTATGAAGACCTGCCGGAACAGGCCCTGCATTGGGCCCGGGTGGGCATTCTCGATACCGTGGGCGTGACGCTCGCGGGCAGCGGCGAGCCCGCGGCGCGCCTGGTCGCCCAGGCGCTGGACGGCGCCGCCGGCCCCGCTTCGCGCCTGGGCACGCGGCAGCGGCTGGGCGTGCTGGACGCCGCCCTCGTCAACGGCACGGCCGCGCATGCGCTGGATTTCGACGACAGCAGCAACACCATGGGAGGCCACCCCTCGGCGCCGCTGGTGTCGGCCTTGCTGCCCCTGGCCGAGCAACTGGACAGTTCCGGCCGCGACTTCATCACGGCCTATGTCGCCGGTTTCGAGACCGAGACCAAGCTGGGCATGGCCGTCAACCTGCATCACTACCGCAAGGGCTGGCATCCGACCGCCACGCTCGGATGCTTCGGCGCGGCGGCCGCGTGCGCCCGCCTGCTGGGCCAGGATGGCGCGGCCACCGCCACCGCGCTGGCGCTGGCGGCCTCGTTCGCCTCAGGCATCAAGGCCAACTTCGGCACCATGGCCAAGCCGCTGCACGTGGGGCATTGCGCCCGTAACGGGCTCTATGCCGCGCGCCTGGCGCGTCTCGGCTTCACCGCCAACGCCGCCGCCGTTTTCGAACACGGGCAGGGGTTTCTCGACGTCTTCAACGGCCCGGGCAACTATGACGTGGAGCGAGCCATGGCAGCCTGGGCCGACCCTTACGATTTGATCTCTCCTGGCATCGCCGTGAAGCAATACCCGTGCTGCGGCAGCACCCATCCCGCCATCGATGCGATGCTGGCGCTGGTGCGCGAGCATGGTCCCGCGCCCGAGGACGTGGTGGCCATCGAGGCGGCGATTCACAGCCGGCGGCTGGCCCACACCAACCGGCCGCGGCCGCGCGGCGCGCTCGACGCCAAGTTCAGCCTGCAGTATGTGCTGGCGCGCGCGCTGGCGGACGGTCGAGTGGCGGAAGCGGATTTCGGCGACGCCGCCTGGCGCGAGCCCCGCATCGCGGCCTTGCTGCCGAGGATTCGCGTGCTTGCCTATGACGAGGACGATGGGGCGCACATGGCTGCACAATCCGACCCTTCGCCGGACCGCCATGCCAACCATTTCGCCGGCCATGTCGCCGTGACGCTGCGCGACGGCCGCGTGCTGCGGGCCAGCGTCGAGCAGGCCTTGGGCCGCACGTCCGCCTGTCCCTTGCCGCACGCCTTGCTGCGGCGCAAATTCGCCTTGTGCGCGGGCATGGTCCTGCGCGAGGACGCGGTGGACGGCATCGCCGATACCGTCGCGGCCATCGATGCGCTGCCGCGGGTGGCCGCGCTGACGGCGCGGATCCAGGAAGCCGTTCGTGGAGGAGACTGAAGTGCAAGACACCCAGCAGAACTATGACGTGATCGTGGTGGGCAAGGGCAATGCGGCCCTGTGCGCGGCGCTGGCCGCGCGCGAGCAGGGGGCGCGCGTCGCCATCCTGGAGGCCGCCTCGGAGGAGGAGTCCGGCGGCAACAGCCGTTTCGCCGGCGGCGTGATGCGCTTCGCCTACGACTCCGTCGAAGACCTCAAGCGCGTGACCGACCTGACGGAAGAAGAGATCGTCACCAGCGATTTCTTCACCAACACCACCGACGAATTCTTCGACGACCTGTTTCGCCTGACCAACTACCGCACCGACGCCGAGCTGTCGGAGATCCTGGTGACCCGCAGCCTGGAGACCATGGTGTGGCTGCGCTCCAAGGGCGTGCGCTTCGTGCCCAACTTCGGCCGCCAGTCGCGCCTGGTGGACGGCCGCCGCAAGTTCTTCGGCCGCCTGCCGATCGAAGTGTCGGGCGGCGGCGCGGGGCTGGTGCAATTCCTGGACAAGGCCGTGCGGCAGGCCGGCATCGACGTGCACTATGCGACCCGCGCCAAGCGCCTGCTGCTGGACGAGCACGAGCGCGTCGGCGGCGTGCATGCGACGCGGCAGGGCGAGCCGGTCGATTTCCGCGCGGGAGCGGTGGTGCTGGCTTGCGGCGGCTTCGAGGCCAATCCCGAAATGCGCGCCCGTTACCTGGGCCCCGGCTGGGAACTGGCGAAGGTGCGCGGCACCCGCTACAACCAGGGCGATGGCCTGCGCATGGCTTTGGACGCCGGCGCGGCGCCGTACGGCAACTGGTCGGGCTGCCACGCCACGGGCTGGGAATTGAACGCGCCGGAATTCGGCGACGTGAACGTCGGCGATCAATACCAGAAGCACAGCTATATCTTCGGCTTGCTGATCAACGCCCATGGCCGCCGCTTCGTCGACGAGGGCTACGACTTCCACTCCTTCACCTATGCCAAGTACGGCGGCGAGCTGCTCAAGCAGCCCGGCCAGTTCGCTTGGCAGGTATTCGATTCCAAGGTCAACGACCTGCTGCGTTCCGAATACCGCATCAAGACGATGACCAAGGTCACGGCCGACACCCTGGAAGACCTGGCCGGCAAGCTGGAGGGCGTGGATCCCGAGGCTTTCCTGCAGACCGTGCGCGCCTATAACGACGCCGTGGTGCCGGACGTGGCCTTCGATCCCACGATCAAGGACGGCCTGTCCACCCGCGGCATCGCGCCGCCCAAGTCCAACTGGGCGCAGAAGCTGGATACGCCGCCTTATCACGCCTACGCCACGACCTGCGGCATCACCTTCACCTTCGGCGGATTGCGCATCCGCCCGGAGAACGGCCAGGTCCTGGACGTGCATCTGAATCCCATGCCGGGGCTGTATTGCGCGGGTGAAATGGTGGGCGGCCTTTTCTACTTCAACTATCCCAGCGGCACCGGCCTGGTGTCCGGGGCCGTCTTCGGCCGCATCGCGGGGACCGGCGCCGCGCGCGGCGCGCTGGCATCGGGCGCTCGGTGAGCGCGGGGAAGGACATCATGAAACGAAGAACGTGGCTTGCCGGCTTGCTGTCGGCGGGGGTTATGGGCATGGCGGCTGGCGTGGCGCCATCGGCGGCCCGGGCGGCGGAAACGCAGCCGGCGGCGAACTACCCCGATCATTCCATACGTCTGATCGTGCCGTTCGCGCCGGGCGGCGGCAATGACAACGTGGCCCGGACGGTGGGGCGGCGCCTGGGCGAGATACTGGGGCAGGCCATCGTGGTGGAGAACCGCGCCGGGGCCGGCGGCACGGTCGGCGCCGAGGCCGTCGCGCGGGCGCCGGCCGACGGCTACACCTTGTTCCTGGGCGGCGTCGGCAGCCATGCCATCAATCCGAACCTGCGCAAGAACCTGCCTTACGACCCCATCAAGGATTTTGCCCCCATCACGCTGCTGGCCCAGGCGCCCATGGTGCTGGTGGCGCAGCCCAGCCTGCACATCCACACCGTGGCGGAGCTGATCGCGCTGGCGCGCAAGGAACCCGGCAAGCTGGATTACGCCTCCAACGGCAACGGCTCCTCCTCGCACCTGGCGGCGGTGATGTTCGAGACGCAGGCCAAGGTCAAGCTCACCCACGTTCCCTATAAAGGCCTGAGTCCCGCCTTGACCGACCTGCTGGGCGGACAGGTTCCCCTGATGTTCAGCAGCGTCGTCGCCATCCTGCCGCACATCAAGGACGGCAGCCTCGTTCCCCTGGGCGTCACCGGCACGCATGAACTCGCTTCGCTGCCGGGCGTGCCGACCATCGCCTCGCAAGGCCTGCCGGGTTATGAAACCAGTTCCTGGTACGGCATCCTGGCGCCCGCCGGCACGCCCCGCGATATCGTCATGAAGCTCAACGCGGGCCTCAACCAGGCGCTCCAGGATCCCGCTATCCGCGCCAGCCTGGCCAGCGACGGCGCCGAGCCCGCCGGCGGCACGCCCGAGCAGTTCGCCGCGCATATCGCGCGGGAAAAAGCCCGCCTCGGCGCCGCCATCCGGCAGTCGGGCTTGCAGATGGAATGAAGGGCTGCCGCGGGAGTAAAGGGCTCCCGCGGGGCGTGAACGGCTACCGCGCCTGCGCGGCGACCAGCACCGGTTGGTCCCGATAGAGATCGCCGAACATGGCCTGCAGATTCTTCACCTTGGGCAGGTCGTTGTAGACGATGTAGGGATAGTCGGGGTTATGTTCCATGAAATCCTGGTGGTATCCCTCGGCGGGGTAGAACGCCTTCCCGTCCTCCAGCGTGGTCACGATAGGCTTGCGGTACGCCCCCGAGCGATTCAGTTGCGCGATATACGCCTCGGCCACCTTGTGCTGCATCGCCGACGCGGGGAATATCGCCGAGCGGTATTGGGTGCCGGTGTCCGGTCCCTGCCGGTTCAACTGCGTGGGATCGTGCGCCACGGAGAAGTAGATCTGCAGCAGCTTGCCGTAGCTGATCTGGCGCGGATCGTAGGTCACCTGCACCGACTCCGCGTGGCCGCTGCGCCCTTCGCTGACGATGTCGTAGTGCGCCGTGGCCGCCTGCCCGCCGGCGTAGCCCGACACCGCGCGCGTCACGCCCTTGACGTGCTGGAACACGCCTTGCACGCCCCAGAAGCAGCCGCCCGCGAAGACCGCCGTCTCGCTCGTCGCGCCGGTGGCCGGTTCGTCGACCGCCGGCGCGACGATGGCGACCGCCTGTTCGGCGGCGCGGGCGGTGAGCTGGGGCGCCAGCAGCACGATGGCCAGGCCCAGGCCCGCGCCGGCGAGCAGAACGGGCAGGCGACCTTTGGAAGGGGAAGGCGGGAGGGGATTCTTCATGATTGCCTCGCGATACGAAGGAATTCAATAAAAGCGCTTGGTAAAAGCACTGGGCACTTGGGCACTTGGCACGCGAAACCGCGGCTAGACCGCCTGCTCCTTGAACGTCATCGCCACGCCGTTCATGCAATACCGCAGCCCCGTGGGCCGGGGACCGTCGTCGAACACGTGTCCCAGATGGCCGCCGCAACTGCTGCAGGAGACCGCCGAGCGGACCATTCCGAAGGACCGGTCTTCATGCGTGCGCACCGCGTTATCCAGCGGTCGCCAGAAACTGGGCCAGCCGGTGCCGCTGTCGAACTTGGTCTTCGAGGAAAACAAGGCCAGTTGGCAGCCGGCGCAGGAGAAGATCCCCGGCCGGTGCTCGTCGTTCAGCGGGCTGCTGTACGGGCGCTCGGTGCCCTCCCGGCGCAGCACCGCGTACTGCGGGCCGGTCAGCATGGCCCGCCACTCCGCGTCCGTATGCGTCACGGCGTAGGCCTCGGCCGCCTCCGGGGCGCCGTTGCCGGCGGATGCCGCGGGCGCCGGGCGCAGGAACTGCCAGCCCGCCAGGCCGGTGGCCAGCGCGCCGAGGCCGGCGTTGCGCAGGAAATGTCGACGTCGAATGCTCATGGACTCGCTCCTGTCCGATGGCCGGCGGTCCGGCCGCTGTCCGGCGCGCCGTGGACGGCGCCGGTACGATGAACGCATTGTTCCAGCGGCCGCCCCGCCAAGTCCTCACGCAAACTTAAATTAAATGTGATACTTGCCCGCGCCCGGCAAGGCGACAATGCCCTCCTGCCACGGATGAAATCGCGCCCATGACTGCCCCCAAACGTGTACTCATCGTCGAGGACGACGCCCATATCGCCGACCTGCTGCGCCTGCACCTGCGCGACGAGGGCTACGCGGTCGAGCATGCCGCCGACGGCGATACGGGCCTGCGCCTGCTGGAAGCGGGCGGCTGGGACGCGCTGGTGCTGGACCTGATGCTGCCCGGCGTCGACGGGCTGGAAATCTGCCGCCGCGCCCGCGCCATGACCCGTTATACGCCGATTATCATCACCAGCGCGCGCTCCAGCGAACTGCATCGCATCGTCGGCCTGGAGCTGGGCGCCGACGACTACCTGTCCAAGCCTTTCTCCATGCTGGAACTGGTGGCGCGGGTCAAGGCGCTGCTGCGGCGCAGCGACGCCATGGCCCGCAGCGCCCGCCTGGAAGGCGGCGGCCTGGAGGCGGGCGGCGTGAGCATCGACGCCCTGGCGCGCGAAGTGAAGGTCGACGGCAACCCGGTGGAGCTGACGCCGCGCGAGTTCGACCTGCTGTATTTCTTCGCGCGCCATCCGGGCCAGGTGTTCTCGCGCCTGGATCTGCTCAACCAGGTCTGGGGCTACCAGCATGACGGCTACGAGCACACCGTCAACACCCATATCAACCGGCTGCGCCTGAAGGTGGAGCAGGATCCCGCCGAGCCGCGCCGCATCATCACGGTCTGGGGCAAGGGCTACAAGTTCGCCGTGCCGGGAGACGAACGATGAATGGGGGCGCGCGCCGTCCCTCGTTCTGGCGCCGGCTCACGCTGACGCAGCGGCTGGCGGCGGTATTCGCGGTCCTGCTGCTGGCCTGCAGCGGCGCCTCCGCCTGGCTGCAGGTGCGCGCCAACGCGCTGCACGACGCGCAGACCGCCCAGCGCCTGTCCATGGGGCTGGCCCAGCACATCGCCGACACCTCGCAGTTGATGGACGCCTCGGGCCTGCGCCGCGAGGCCGTGCGCGAGCTGTTCGACAAGCTGATGGCGGTCAATCCCAACGTCGAGGTCTACCTGGTGGCGCCGGACGGCCGCATCGTCGGCGACGCGACGCCGCGCGGCCACATGCTGCGCGACCGCATCGACGTCGCGCCGCTGCGGCGCCTGCTGGCCGGCGACCCCTTGCCCATCTACGGCGACGATCCGCGCAGCCTGACCGGCCGCAAGGTGTTCAACGCCGCGCCCCTGCGCGTCGACGGCCAGCCGCACGGCTACGTCTACGTGGTGCTGCAGAGCGAGGCGCGCGACATGCTGGCGGCCGACGTCGCCGTCAGGTCGGTGCTGGGCACCACGCTGTGGTCCATGGCCCTGGTGGCGTTGCTGTGCCTGCTGGCCGGCCTGGCCGCCTTCACCCTGATCACGCGGCCGCTGCGCCGCCTGACCGCCACGCTGCGCGATTTCGACGGCGACGACGCCGCCGCGGCCACCGCCCTGGCCGGCCCCGCGGTCCAGGCCGCCGCGCCGGACGACCGCGACGAGATCGCGATTCTCGAACAGACCTTCCGCCAGATGGCGGCGCGCATGGCGGAACAGTGGCGCGAGCTGACGCGCCAGGACCAGCAGCGGCGCGAGCTGGTCGCCAACATTTCCCACGATCTGCGCACGCCGCTGACCTCGCTGCACGGCTATCTGGAAACGCTGCTGCTGAAGGAACAGGCCTTGAACCCGGAGGAACGCCGCCGCTATCTGGAGGTGGCGCTGGACCAGAGCCGCAAGGTGGGCCGCCTGGCGCAGGCGCTGTTCGAACTGGCGCGGCTGGAGTCCGGCTTGATCCAGCCCGAGGTCGAGGTCTTTTCCCTGGCGGAACTCATCCAGGACGTCTTCCAGAAGTTCGAGTTGCAGGCCGAGGCGCGCCGCGTTCGCTTGCGGGCGCGGCTGGACCAGGACCTGCCGATGGCGCGCGCCGACCTGGGCATGATAGAGCGCGTGCTGACCAACCTGCTGGACAACGCCCTGCGCCATAGCCCCGCCGGCGGCGTGGTGGAGGTGGCCGTGCGGCGCGACGGTCCGCGCCTGGAGGTATGCGTGGCGGACCACGGGCCGGGCGTGGCCGAGGCGCTGCGCGATACCTTGTTCACCCGGGCGTCGGTCTGGGGCAGCACCGGTCCGGAGCGGGGCGGCCTGGGACTCTTGACCGTGCGTCGCATTTTGCAACTGCATGGCTGCGATATCGCGCTGGCGCCGCGCCAGGACGCCGGCGCGGCCTTTGTTTTCGGGCTGCCGGCCGCCCCCTCGACGGTGGAAGCAACAAGTATGAGAGCCATCCCCGCCCATCTGCACGGATGAGCAGAAGCGTGGCGCCCCGCCGGCGCGAAATCGGCTTCGTCCTACAACCCATGGCTGAGTAGCGCGCCGTTTCCATCCGGCGACCCATCCCGGGATCCTACTTACGCCTTAGAACTTCCCGCGCGCCGGTCGCTCGTCCGGTCTAGGGTGAACGCATTCTGGAGCGCTTGCATTAGAGCGCGCACTATCTATACCACGTGCGGGCATCAAGCCTCAATTTTGGATACAAGAATGGACAAAGCGAAGGTCGCGCTGCTCGTGGGCGCCTCGAACCAGCCGGGTTGGATCCATGAAATCGTCGATTGGCTGAGACGCGAGGACCTCTATGAGGTCGCCGCGTTGCTCGTCGCGGAGGCGGACGGCTTGCGGCAGGGACAGTCGACGCCGTGGTCCAGCGTGGGGCTGGGACCGGTCGCGCGGCTGGAAAACCGCATCCTGAATACCCGCCATCGCGCGCAACTGGCGACCCGCGAGCTGACGGAATCGGTGCCCGCGGGCATTCCCCTGTTGCGCTTGACGCTGCGGCGGGACGAGAACGGCGAACTGGCGCCGTGCGAGGACGAGGCGCTCGCGGCCGCGCGCGAACTGGGGCTGGACGTGATCCTCGTCCTGGGTTTGCCGGCGGTGCGCGGCGCGCTGGCCGGCATCGCCCGCCGCGGCGCCTGGCTGCTGGCGCATTCGGAAGTGGCGGGGCAGGCCGACGTGACGCACGCGGGCTTCTGGGAGGTCTATCAGCGCGCGGACCATACCACCGTGAAGCTGTGGCGCCTGGGCGCGGTGGAACAGGACGACGTGCTGTTGGACTCGCGCAGCTTCAATACGGAGCCTTTCTGGCTGAAGAACCGCGCGCGGGCCCTGAGCCTGGGCAACTTCATGCTGTTCGACACGCTGCGCGCCAAGGACCGGGATCCGGCGCCCGCGCCGGCGGCCGGCGGCCTGCAGATCCATACGGCCATGGCGCTGCCCAAGCCGGCGCAATGGGACGGCGCCGCCTATCTGGCGCGCCAGGCCTGGATGATTTCCGGCCTGGTGCTGCGGCGGGCCATGAATCGCAACGTGACCTGGCGCATTGCCATGTGTCCCACGGAGCGCGAGCAGATGGTGACGTCGGCGGCGGCGGTGCTGGAGCCGCCCAAGGGACGCTTCTTCGCCGATCCCTTCGTCCACACGCATGAGGGCCAGCCCTACGTGTTCTTCGAGGACTACTGCTTCCGCGAACGCAAGGGCAAGATCTCGGTCGCCACCTATGTCGACGGCGCGTTCAAGTTCCTCGGGACGGTGCTGGATCTGCCTTACCACCTGTCCTTTCCATTCATATTTCAGTATGACGGCGCGACCTACATGGTCCCTGAAACATGCGGAAATCGAACCATCGAACTGTGGAAATGCACTGAATTTCCCCTGAAATGGGAAATCCATCAGGTGCTGATGCGCGATGTTTCGGCCGTCGATACCATCGTGTTTTCTTATGGAAAATACTGGTGGCTGCTCACCAATATCGACCGCGCGGATGGCACCAGCCATTGTGACGAGCTGTTTGCCTTTTATGCCGACCGGCCGGACGCCACGACCTGGACGCCCCACGCGCTGAACCCGATCATCCGGTCGCCGATCAAGGCCCGCAACGCGGGCATCGTGGTGGGCGGAGACGGCGGCGTCATTCGCTGTGCGCAGACCCAGGGTTTTCTGCACTACGGCAAAGGCGTGTCCCTGAACCGCATCGAAGAGTTGTCGCCGTCAACCTATAGCGAAGCGGAAGGACCGGTGCATTACCCCAGTTTCCTGCGCAAGCCATTCGCTTCCATGCATCACTGGCACCATCACGGAGGCCATACGGTATTCGACTTTGCATTTATGGAATAACAAGTGCGCTAAAACCCCGGAAATATTACGCGCGGAACAACTCTGCGAATTATTTCCTAAACCACCACAAAATATGCCTGGCATACCAGGCGCTCGTGTCGGGAAATTTTCCCGATGTCCTAGAAACCGCATGGATGCTGGGTTTCCGGCTGATGAGGAGGATAATTACGTCTTAAGATACTTGCATTGTCTTGCACGCCGAAGACTTTATACACATCTTTTTTTGCTTACTTTTCGGTGTTTTGACGATCGCTTTGAGAAAAGAAAAAAACGGGCAAACCAAATTAGTTATTTTGAACAATGCTAACGGTTGACTGCGGTTCATATCCGTTTATGTCGTTTTTCAAAGCTTGCTTTTGATGTAGTCAACCCATAACATGGGGCGCGTCATCCTAACAGATGGCTACCCAAAGTGTCGGTCGGCTCGTCTAGTGCTCGTCCATGCGGCTGGCAAGCAATACAAAACAAGAAAATAAATACGTGTGTCCGCGCTGCACGCCTATCACTGCTGCATTCTTCTTGTTGCAACGAACGTTGTCCTCTGGGGAAAACTATGTCGAAAATGGTCCTGGTTGAAGCCCATCCGCTGTTGAGGTTGGGTTTGCGTCAAATTCTTGGCAAGGTCGAAGGTGTTTGGGAAATCGTCGGATTGGATCTCGCCAATCTGGGTGAAGCCGCGGAGCAGAACCGCTCCGCCGAATTGCTCATATTCGGCATGCCGATCGAGACGGAAGCGGGATGGCAAGCGCTGGCCGAGGTGCGCCGCGTCCTGGCCCCCAAGCGCATTCTGCTATTGGTGGACACCATGCCCATGCAAGCGCTATCGCGCCTGCCCGAAGGCAGCATCCACGGTTGCCTGATGAAGACGGCTTCCATCGAAGTCCTGGAAGCAGCCATCCGGCTGGTCATGGCCGGTGGCCAATGCTTCCCCAGCGGCCAGATGGCGCCGGCGGCGCATGAAGCGCCGTCCATGCCCCTGGGCGGGATGGCCAGCTCCGCGCTGCCCGTGCCCTTGAACGACATGGACGGCGTCACGGTGGGGAAGATGGCCATGCCGGTGACGGCGGGCGCCCAGTTGCTGAAGATCACGCCGCGCCAATACGAAGTGCTGGTGCTGCTTTCGCGGGGCTATCCGATCAAGACGGTCAGCCGCATGCTGAACATCTCGGTGGCGACGGCCAAGACCCATGCGTGCACGCTCTATCAAAGGCTGCAAGTGAAGAACAAGGGCGAAGCCGTATATACCGCCCTGCAGCGCGGCGCGACGCTGGATTGGGAAACGGGTAACCAGAACGGCGTGTCGTACGAGCGCGGCAGGCCGCAATAAGGCAGGCAGGCTTCGTCGGTGTCCGATGCGCGGGGATGTGCCAGCGAGCGCGCACATCCCGAATATGGGCGGTAGTGGTACGGGCGGTGGTGGCACGCCGTTCCCATGTATCGGATGCTTTTGCCGGGACGGCGGCCCACGGCGCGGAATATGGTGCCGTAGCCGTCATCCGCAAGATGGAGATGCAAGGGAACGTGTCACTGATAGCATGGTGGTGGCTGTTCCCGCTCGCGAATGAGCAAGTGTGATTCGCGATTTCCGGTGGGACGCCCCGCACGACGTGACGAGGTTTCCCGCCGATGACTACCGTACTGATCGAGGAATACGCAATCCTGCGCATCGCCATCCAGCATATCCTGGAGTCGGCGCGCAGCCCCGAGAGCGTCATGTCCATGACGCCGCAAAAGCTCAATGAAATGTCGATGTCGCTGGTGCGGCCGGTGGAGCTGGTGGTGCTGGGCATCACCGGCGTCGCCGACGTCGACCTTCATCTGCTGGCGAACGTGCAGGCGCAACTGGCGCCACGCTATTCGCTGATTCTCTACGACTCGCTGGACACGCGCGTGATGATGGAAGCGGCGCGCCGCGGCGTGTGCGGCTTCATCGCCAAGAACTCCACGCCCGAGGCCATTACGGCGGCCGTGCATCTCGTGCTGGCGGGCGGGCAGTGCTTTCCACGCCCCATCGTCGACGCCGCGCAGGGTTCGCATCATTTGGCGCAGCGGCCCTATAGCCCGATGCGCGTGCTGACGCCGCGGCAGGAGGAAATCCTGCGCCTGCTGGCCAAGGGCCGCACCATGCGCGAAATCAGCAAGGAGATCGGTATATCGGTCGCGACGGTGAAGAGCCATGCGCGCACCTTGTACTGGAAGCTGAATGCGCGCAACCAGGCCGAGGCGGCTTTCATCGCGGTCCAGCAGGGGCTGCTGGGCAATGCGGAAGAAGAAGCGGAGTCGCCTCAATAAGAATCGCCGCAATAAGAATCGCCGCAATAGGGATCGCCACAATAAGAATCGCCGCGACAGGCATCGCGGCGATCGGCGTTGCGGCAACGATCTCCTTGTCGCGAGCGGCATGACCCGCATACCGCGGCAAGGAGATCGGATGCCCTGCTCAGGGCACAGGTTGCCGTAGCGCGGGCCCGCGCTTGTCGAACTGGAGCAAGGCGTCTTCCAGCCGTCCCAGCACGGTCTCCGCATGGAAGTGGAGGTGCGCGTAGCGCGCCGCGGCCTCGCCCAGGCGGCGGCGCCGTTCGGGGTCGCGCAGCAGCGTCAGCAGCGCGCGCGCCATGGCGCGCGGATTTTCCGGCGGCACCACCAGGCCGCAGTGGGCGACGACCGCCGCCAGCTCCGTGCCGGGCGCCGCGCCGCAGATCACGGGGCGCCCGCTGGCCAGCATGCCGGTCAGCTTGGACGGCATGACCAGGTCGGCGGCGCCGGCGCGTTGCGGCAGCAAATGGACGTCGGCGCAGGCCAGCAGGGCGGGCAGCCGCTCGGCCGGCTGCAAGGGCAGGAAGTGAACGCGCGGCAGGTCGGCGCATGCCTGCCGCAAGACCTCGAGCTGCGGACCGGCGCCGCCGAAGACGAAATGCACGCGGGGTTCGCGGCGCAGTACGCGCCCGACCTGGGCCAGGATCTCCAGCCCTTGCTTGCGGCCCATATTGCCCGAGTACATCGCCACGATCGCGTCGTCCGGAATGCCCAGCGCGCGCCGGTAGTCCGCGGCATCGCCGGCGCCGGAGGCGGCATCGGCGGCCGCGGCCGCGCCGGCGCGCGCGGCCGCGGCGACGTCTATCCAGTTTGGCACCAGCATCAGGCGCGCTTCGTCCACGCCCTTGGCGCGCGCCAGCGCCAGCATGCGCTGCGAGATGGTCGAGACGCGGTCGAAGCGGCGCATCAGCCAGCGCTCCATGGCGCCGACGGCCTGGCGCAGGCGCTTGCCCTTGAGCAGGCCCAGCTCGAAAGCGGCGTCGACCTCGTAGTCCTGGATGTGCAGCCAGGCGCGCGCGCCGCACAGCCGCGCCGCCGCCAGCGCGGCGGGCGCGCAGAACAGCGGCGGCTCGACCACCAGCACCACGTCCGGCCGCCGGGCGGCGGCGCGCAACAGCAGCGGCAGGCTGCTCAGCGCGAAGGAGGCCAGGTGCAGCAGGCGCTTCAGGCCGCCGGGCTGGCGCGGCACCCACAGCGGCGCGCGCGACACGCGCACGCCACGCCAGGTCTCGCCGGCGTAGCGGCCGGCGCGGTAGCCTTCGTGGACCTGCCACTGCGGGTAGTAGGGCGGGGCGGTGATGACGCTGACTTCATGGCCGCGGGCGGCCAGCCAGGCCGCCATTTCGCCGGTGTATTTGCCGGTGCCGGTCAGTTCCGGCGCGAAGTTGATGCCGAGAATCAGGATTTTCATGAACGGACCGCGGAGGTGCGGGGGCGGATGGGCCGGCAGGGCGTGCCGTGGCAGATCATGCCGGCCGGAACGTCCTTGAAGACCGAACTGCGCGCGCCCACCACGGCATCCTTGCGCACCGTCACGCCGGGGCCGACGAAGACGTCGGTGGCGATCCAGGCGCCGTCCTCGACGATGACCGGCAGGCCGCGGATGGGGAAGTCGGGCATGGCCGCGTCGTGGTCGCCGGCGCAGAGATAGCTGCGCTGCGAGACCACCGCGTGGCTGCCGATGTCGATGCGGCCCAGGCTGTACAGCACGACGTCGTCGCCGATCCAGGAGTAGTCGCCGATCCGCACTTTCCAGGGATAGGTGATGCGGGCGCTGGCGCGGACCAGCACCTTGCGGCCGACCTCGGCGCCGAACAGGCGCAGCAGCCAGCGCCGGAAGCCGTAGGCGAATTGCGGGGAATAGCGGAAGAGCGTGGAATGGACCATCCACCATAGCTGCACATAGACGGCGTTGCGCCCCCGGAATCCGGCGGGCAGCCGGAAGAGATTGAGGCGCTGGAAGGTTTCCAGGGCCGGGGGGGTGGATGGGAGGGTGTCCATGGCGGGCTCCTTGTTCGTGGGCTTGGCCAGCGCGCGTCAGCGCGCGGATTGGGAAACCGAAGAGACGCGATCGGCCTGGGCCGCTTCATTGGCCGCCTTCCGCGCGGCGCGCACTTCGCGCGATTTCAGGCCTATCTGCCAGTAGTACATCGCGCGCGCCACGGCGTAGTCCAGGCCGACCTTGCCGTCGAGAAAGCCCAGGTGAAACACGTAGGTATGCAGGAAGACCGCGGGCCCCTTGAAGGGCAGGGCCTGGAAGATCCGCTTGAGCAGCGAGCGCATGCCCATGTTGGCCTCGCGCGGATCGTTCATCAGGCCCTTCTCGCGCAGGTTGGCTTCCCAGTCGGAATAGCGGTTGTGCTTGTCGAAATAGTGGAACAGGGTGTCGTGGTCGTTGTGCCCCATGCGCCCCTTCATGACGAAGGTGCCGCCCTCGACCTCGGGCTGGTAGTGGCCCTCGACTTCCCACATGTGCGCCACGTCGAGATCGTTGTAGTCCAGGAAGCGCGCGCGGTGCCGATGCAGCAGCACCAGCTTGTAGACGCGATGGCCGTGGCGCAGCGGCTTGCCGCAGAAGACGTAGTCGAAGCCGACGAAGGCGCCCCCCTTGCCTTCGTCGAAGCGCCCCAGGCTGGCGGCGATCTCGCGCGCCAGCGGCGGCGTCATTTCCTCGTCCGCGTCGACGTAGAGGACGATGTCGTGCGAGAAGGGCAGGTTCTCCAGGCACCATTGCTTTTTCTTCGGGTACTTCCGGTTCCATTGAAAGGGGACGACGATGGCGCCGAGCGATTGCGCGAGCTCGACGGTGCGGTCGGTGCTGTCCGAGTCGATGACGAAGACCTCGTCGAAATCCGCGAGGGCACGCAGGCATTTCTCGATATTGCGTTCTTCGTTCTTCGTCATGACGACGACAGATACGGGAATACGGCTCATCTACAAGCTCCCACGCGCGAGACGCGCGTTTACCGTTGCATCAAGGGTTGGAAGAGGTCCACCACGTTGTGGCAGTGCTGTTCCAGGGAAAAATCCTGGGCGCGGCGCGGGCCCAGGTCGGACAGGTGCTGGCGCCGCGCGCGATCCTGCGCGAGCTGGCGGATCGCCCGCGCGACCGCGGCCGCGTCGCCCACCGGCACCAGTTCGCCGAAGCGGCCGTCGTCCAGGATTTCGGCCGGTCCTGACGGACAGTCGGTCGCGATGACGGGCACGCCCAGGCACAGGGCCTCCACCAGGGAGAGGCCGAAACTCTCGCGCTCGGACACCGACAGGAAGATGTCGGCGGCCGCGAGCGCGGGGAAAGGATTGTCGACGTGGCCGGCCAGGCGTATGCGGCTGCGCGTGGTCAACCCCTGTATCTTCCGTTCGAGTTCGTCGCGTTGCGGCCCCTCGCCGATGACCGTGAAGGAGATCGACGGATCGTCCAGCAGCACGGCGGCGTCGATCAGGGTCTGGTAGCCCTTGGTGTGCACCAGCCGGCCGATCGACACCACGTGCAGCGTGCCGTCGTCGGGCAGCGGCGAGGATCCCGCGCGGGCCTGTTCCCGCACGTTGTCCAGCGGCACGCCGTTGTAGACGTGGCGGCACTTCTTGCGCAGCGCGGGCACCATCGTGACCAGGTCGCGCACCACGCCCTGGGACACGCCGACCACGGTGTCGTGGGCGCCGTAGCACAGGCGCAGCAGCATGCGCTTGAGCTGGCCTTTCTCGGTGCTGCGGTAGTGCGCCGACGGGCTGTTGTGCTCGAAGGCGACGCTGCGGAAGGCGCCGGGCATGACGCGCCGCGCCGCCGCCACCATCAGGTTGCACAGCAGGCCGTGCGAGCAGACCACCGCGGGCTGCTCGCGCCGGATCGCCGCCAGCAGCTTGAACCAGGCCAGGGGCGCCCGCAACTGCATCGACCGGTTGCTCAGTTTGCGGGAATAGGCGCGCGTGATGGCGGCGCGGCTGGGCGAGAACTCGTGCTCGATCTCGCGCAGGCAGAACAGCGACGTGGTGACATTGTGTCCGGGCAATTCCTCGACCATCGAGTAGACACAGCGTCCGACGCCTCCGCGATGCAGGTCGGGAACGACGAAGAGGATATCAACCATGATGCGGCAACCGGGGTAGGGTGGGGGAAGCCGGCCGGGCCGGCGCGATGGAACGCGGGTCGGAGCGGGCCGGCCACGCCGCCCGCATGGGGGGCACCGATACCGGAGGACGGATGGGATAGACCACGACCGGGGTCGACGGCTGGGACGCGGCCGCCGGCGCGCGCACGTCGTTGCGCAGCAGGGACAGGCAGTAGGTCAGCAGGACGCCGGTAAAGGCCGTCTTCGGGGCATAGGCCAGTCCTCCGGACAGGGAGTCGATGAAGATGTAGATCGGCGCGGTGGCGATGAGGTAGCGCCGGTGCAGTTCCAACTGGGGATCGTAGTAGCGCCGGCACAGCGTCATCAGCATCAGGAGCAGGCAGGGCGCCATGATGACGACCGAGCCGATGATGCCGAACTTCATCAGGTAGAAGGCCCAGGAGTTGTGCGCGAAGGTGCTGAGCTCGAAGCCGTTCTCGCCCATCACCCAACTGCGGAAGCCCGCGCCGTGGCCGAACCAGGGGGATTCACGGAACAGGTCCATCTGGCCTTCGTACTCCTGGACGCGGGCGCCGTAGCTGGAGTCCTCGTCCAGCGCTTCCACCGTCAGCACGCGCGACTCCAGCACGTCCAGGTAGCCGATGGAGGCGAACAGCAGGATGCCGGCGATGAAGGCGGGCACGAAGATCCTGAAGGCGTTGCGGAAGGCGCCCACGCGGCCGCCCAGCAGCACGGCGATCCCCACCGAGGCGCCCAGTTGCAGGTACTGGCTGCGGTTCAGCGAGAACACCAGCGCCATCAGCATGTAGAGCGTCATCAGGTAGGCGGTGCGCGGCTTCCAGCCCAGTTGCTCGCGGAAATAGAGCAGCGAGACGATGGACAGGGGCAGCACCCAGATGCCCAGGCTGACGTCGCGCACCGGCTCGGCCGTGCTGAAGCCCACCGCCTGTTGGCCCAGCATGATGGTCGACACGGCCAGGCCGGTGACGACCAGCCACCATTGCAGCCGGCGGTAGGCGTCGGCGCTGTCGATGTCCTTGTAGCAAAGATAGGGCGTGACGACGAAGTACAGCACGATGCGCAGGTCGCGGGCCACGTCCGAGGGGTCGATGCCGGGCTGGCGGCCGGAGACGAAGAAGAGATACACGACCGCCAGGAGATTGATGAACAGCAGCAGCGTGACGCGCGGCGGCGGCAGGGTGTAGGCGCCCGGATCCGCCATGCGGAAGATCTTGAACAGCAGCATCCCCACGAACATGAAATCGAAGGGCGAGAGCTTGAAGCCCCCCGCCCCGATGAAGAAGATGTCGTTGTTCATCGCCAGCGACGTGAACAGCATGCCGCACAGCAAGGGCAAGGTGGAGAAGCGGGTCGTCTTGGCGGGGGATCGGCGGAACATGATGGCCTCTTCCTAATGGGCGTGCCAGTTGTCGCGGCCGGCCATCTTGTGCAGGATCTTCTCGACCAGGTAGTCGATGTCCCCCTGGCGCGCGTGGGCCGCCACCTTGGCGGCGCGGCAGGACAGCCCGAACAGGGGGCCGATGCGGCTCTCGGCGCGGATGTGGTCGACGATCTGCGCCCGTTCGCTGACGTGCACGTCGTGCATCAGCGCGGTCTTGGTCTCGTCGTGCGCCGTGTAGACGCCCAGCGCCGACGGCACGATCAGGTTGGGGCCGTCGTGCAGCAGGCGGCTCCACAGCTCCAGGTCCATGCAGTAGCGCATTTCCTCCTTCAGGAAGCCGTGCCGCTGCAGCACGTCGCGGCGGAACAGCGCGACCTGGTTGGGAATGGAGGCCTTGACCACCGTCAGCTTGCGCCGGTCCATGGGCGTGTAGTAGACCTGCCGGAAAATCTGGTTGTCGGCGTTGGCGATGAAGAGATGGCCGTTGACCAGGGACGGCCGCCGGCGCGCCGCGGCGCGGCCCAGCTTCAGCAGCGCGCCCGGGAAATACAGGTCGTCGGAATTCTGCCAGCCGATGTAGTCGCCGGTGGCCTTGGCGAAGCCCTTGTTGATGGCGTGGGACTGGCCGCGGTCGCGCTCGCTTTCCCAGTACGCCAGGTGCGCTTCGTACTTGCGGATGATGTCGACGCTGCCGTCGGTGGAGCCGCCGTCGATGACGATGTACTCCAGCTTGGGATAGCCCTGGTTGAGCACGGACAGCATGGTGCGTTCCAGGAAGCGCGCCTGGTTGTACGAGGGCGTGACGATGGTGATCTTCGGCAGGCTGGCGATCTCGTCCGCGCTCAGGGGCGCGGGGGGCCGCAGGCAGGAGACGAAGTCCCGGAGCTCTTGAGTGGCTTTCTGATAGCGCTTGCGCATATATGACCTCAGCATGTTGTAGGGCCTGATACGAATGGCCGGTCAGCGGACGGCGGCTGCCGGCATGTAGCGTTGCGTATGGGATTGCCGCAGCGCCAGGTAGATGCCGGCAAGCGTCGTCACCGAATAGCCGATGCGCGCCCAGCCGGCGGCGGCCTCGCCCAGGGGGCCGACCAGCAGGAAAAGCAGACAGACCATGACGCCGCCGGCGGCGCCGTTGAGCACCGCCACCGCCCGGCCGTTGCCCATGCCCAGCAGGGAGAAGTGGGCCACCACGTTCAGGGACAGCAGGGCGGCGGCGACGATCAGCAGCCGGAAGGTAGCCAGGTGGCCGGGGGTATAGCCGTGGCTGCCCAGCATCAATCCCAGCAGCGGGGCGCTGACAGACAGCGCGACGATGCTGCCCAGCACCGACAGGCTGATGTTGATGGTCATCAGCCGCCGCACTTCGCGCGCCACGGCCACGCCGCCGTCCGGCGCCGACGCCAGGCGGCTGATCAGGGGCATGGTCTTCTGGAACACGGCGACCGAGGCGGTATGGATGATCTGGCCGATCTGCGCGCCGATGGTGTAGATGGCCAGCGTCGAGGGCCCCAGCAGCGAGCCCACGAGGATGCGGTCGACCGAGCCGAAGGCCACCGCGCTCAGGCTGTTCAGCCACGACCAGCGGGAAAAGCGGAAGGCGGCGCCCATGGCGGCGCGGTCCAGCAGGGGGCGCACTGCCCAGCGGTTGCTGGCGCGGGCGAACAGGTGCATCTTGGCCAGGCCGGTGGTCAGCAGGCCGGCGGCCTGGGTCAGGGCGGCGATGGTGGGAGAGCCGGTCATCATCGCCACCAGGCAGGTCACGGTGTAGGCGGTCAGCCGTCCGCTGACTTCGCAGATGGCGGTTCCGGCGAAGGCCTCGCGGCCCTTCAGGCAACCGGTGAACAACTGGTCGAACTGCTGGCTCAGGTAGACCAGCAGGGCGGGCAGGGCCAGGGTCGTGACGGCGATGCCGCCGAAGGTGGCGTGCGGCCAGATCCAGGCGACCAGCCCCCAGCCCGCCAGGCCGATGGCGGTCACGCCCGCCAGGGCGAAGGCCACCAGGGCGAAAGCCACCGCCGCGCCCCGGTAGGCGCCGTCGGGCTCGTGCAGCCGCTCGGAGACCAGCTTGGTGCCGGTGACGGCGGCGCCCAGGTTGGCGACGTTGCCGAATCCGGCCAGCGCCATGATCATGGCGAACTGGCCGAAGCCGACGGTCCCCAACTGGCGCAGCAGCACCGGGGTCGCGGCGAGCGCCACCAGCGGTCCCAGGCCGTACTCCATCAGCCCCCAGAACGAGGCATTGGCGCCGATGTACTTCTTGATCAGCCCACGCATGCGCGCGACTCCCCCGGTTTGGCCCAGGCCCGTCCTCAGGCCGTCGGCAGCGGCTGGCTGGCCGCCTGCCGCAGGTAGTGGTGATAGGTCATCTCGATGCCTCGCCGCAGCCCGACCTGAGCGCGCCAGCCGAGCGCCTGGATGCGGCTGACGTCGAGCAGCTTGCGCGGCGTGCCGTCCGGCTTGCTGCGGTCGTAGGCCAGTTCCCCTTGATAGCCCACCACCTCCGCCACGATCCCGGCCAGTTCGGCGATGGTCAGGTCTTCCCCGACGCCGACGTTGTAGAGACCCCGCGCGCCGTCGACCTGCATCAGCAGCGCGCAGGCGCGGGCCAGGTCGTCGACGTACAGGAATTCGCGGCGCGGCGTGCCGCTGCCCCACAAGGTGACGCTGGGCGCGCCGGTCTCGCGCGCTTCATGGAACTTGCGGATCAGCGCCGGCAGCACGTGGCTGTTGCGCAGATCGTAGTTGTCGTTCTCGCCGTACAGGTTCGTCGGCATGGCGCAGACGTACTGCGTGCCGTACTGGCGGTTGTAGGCTTCGCACAGCTTGAGCCCGGCGATCTTGGCGATCGCATAGGCTTCGTTGGTCGGCTCCAGCGGGCCCGTCAACAAGGCGTCCTCGTGGATGGGCTGGGGCGCCAGCTTGGGATAGATGCAGGACGATCCGAGGAACAGCAGCCGCCGGACGCCGGATGCATAGGCGGCGTGGATGACGTTGTTCTGGATCATGAGGTTGCGGTAGAGGAAGTCGACCGGATAGGTGTCGTTGGCGAGGATGCCGCCGACCTTGGCGGCCGCCAGGTACACCACGTCGACTTTCTGCGTGCAGAAGAAGCGGTTGACCTGGTTCTGGTTTTCCAGGTCCAGTTCGTCGCGCCCTCGCGTGATCACGTGGCGATAGCCCTGCCGCCGCAGCTCGCGGACGATGGCCGAACCGACCATCCCGCGATGGCCGGCCACGTATATCCGTTGTTCCAGATCGGCCATGACGCCCTCACTCCTTGTAGGCGTACACTTCGTAGCCGTTTTCCTCGACCAGCGCGTCGCGCTGGGCCTCCTTCAGGTCGCTGGCGATCATCTCGCGCACCAGTTCCTCGAAGCTCGTGCGCGGCGTCCAGCCGAGCTTTTCGCGGGCCTTGGTCGGATCGCCCAGCAGCGTCTCGACCTCGGTGGGGCGGAAGTAGCGCGGGTCCACGCGCACGATGACCTGGCCCGGCTTGACGTGTTCGTAGGCGGGGCTCAGCAGCACGGTGGCGGTTTCCGTCAGGCCTTCGCCTTCCCATTGCAGCAGGATGCCCAGCTCGCGCGCCGCGATGTTGATGAAGTCGCGCACGCTGTACTGCATGCCGGTGGCGATGACGAAGTCGCTGGCCTGTTCCTGCTGCAGCATCAGCCATTGCATCTCGACGTAGTCGCGCGCATGGCCCCAGTCGCGCAGGGCGGACAGGTTGCCCAGGTACAGGCACTTCTCCAGGCCCAGCGCGATGCGGGCCAGGGCGCGGGTGATCTTGCGCGTGACGAAGGTCTCGCCGCGGCGCGGCGATTCGTGGTTGAAGAGGATGCCGTTGCAGGCATACATGCCGTAGGCTTCGCGGTAGTTGACGCAGATCCAGTAGGCGTACAGCTTGGCCACGGCATAGGGGCTGCGCGGATAGAATGGCGTGGTCTCGCGCTGCGGGACCTCGCGCACCATGCCGTACAGCTCCGACGTCGAGGCCTGGTAGAAGCGCGTGCGGTCCTCCATCTTGAGGATGCGCATGGCTTCGAGCAGGCGCAGCGTGCCCAGTCCGTCGGCGTTGGCCGTGTATTCCGGTTCCTCGAAGGACACGCCGACGTGGCTCTGGGCGGCCAGGTTGTAGATCTCGTCCGGCTGCACGGCTTGCACGATGCGGATCAGGCTGCAGGCGTCGGTCATGTCGCCATGGTGCAGGAAGAAGTTGCGCTGCTTTTCGTGCGGGTCCTGGTACAGGTGGTCGATGCGCGCGGTGTTGAACATCGACGCGCGGCGCTTGATGCCGTGCACTTCGTAACCCTTGCCAAGCAGGAATTCCGCCAGATAGGCGCCGTCCTGTCCCGTAATGCCAGTGATCAATGCCCGTTTTGGCATGGTTGTATCCTTTAGGCTGAGTGTCAGTGAAGACTACAGATGCGATGCCGGCCGGGGTATCGGCCGGAGGCCCTACAGCGCGCGGGACGGCCTAATCCTTATGGCCGTTCCCGCCCGCGGCGCCGCGCCGGCGCCCGCGCCGTGGCCGCTAGACGCGACCGTACATATCCTCGAAGCGCACGATGTCGTCCTCGCCCAGGTAGGCGCCCGACTGCACCTCGATCAATTCGAGCGGAATCTTGCCGGGATTCTCCAGGCAATGGACCTCGCCCAAAGGGATGTAGGTCGATTGGTTCTCCGTCAAAAGAAAGTCCTTGTCGCCGTTGTGTATGCGCGCCGTGCCCGACACCACGACCCAGTGCTCGGCGCGGTGGTGGTGCATCTGCGACGACAGGCGCGCGCCGGGCTTCACCGTGATGCGCTTGATCTGGTAGCGCGGGCCTTGCCCGATGGAGTCGTAGGATCCCCACGGGCGCCGCACTTCGCGGTGGTGGGCCATTTCCTCGCGGTGCTGGCCGCGGAAGGTCTCGACGATGCGCTTGACGTCCTGGGTGCGGCTCTTGTGCGCCACCAGCACGGCGTCGGCGGTCTCGATGACCACGATGTCGTCCAGCCCCAGCGCGGCCACCAGCCGGTGCGTGGAATGGACCAGGCAGTTGCGCGAGTCGTCGATCATGACGTCGCCGCTGGTGGAATTGCCGTCGGGGCATTTGGCGGCGATGTCCCAGACCGCGTCCCAGGCGCCGACGTCGCTCCAGCCCGCGTCCAGCGGCACGGAAACGGCGCTGTCGGTGCGCTCCATCACGGCGTAGTCGATGGAGTCGGCGCGGCACGCGCCGAAGGCGCGCGGGTCCAGGGTGAAGACGTCGTCGTCGCCGCTGCCCTTGAGCACCGCTTCGCGCACGCTGGCCATCATGTCCGGCGCCAGGCGACCCAGTTCATGCAGGAAGGTGGAGGCGCGGAAGGCGAACATGCCGCTGTTCCAGTAGTAGCCGCCCTCGCGCAGGAAGGCGGCGGCGCGCTCGGCGTCCGGCTTTTCGATGAAGGCCTCGACCTTCTGCCAGGGGCGTTCGCCGGCCGAGGTGCGCAGGTAGCCGTAGCCGGTCAGGGGGGCGGTGGGACGCACGCCGAACAGCGCCAGGGCGCCCTCGCATGCGGCCTGGTGGGCCAGCGCGAAGGCCTCGGCCAGCGCCGGTCCTTCCTCGATCACGTGGTCCGACGGCATCACCAGCAGGATGGGATCGTCGCCGTCGCGCATCGCGCGCAGGGCGGCCGCGGCGATGGCGGGCGCGGTGTTGCGCGGGCAAGGCTCCAGCAGCAGCTCGACCTTGCCGCCGCCCGGGGCGCCCGTTTCGGCGGCCGCCGCCTCCAGCTCCTGCATCTGCTCCAGGGCGATGTAGCGGTGCGCGGCGTTGCAGATCAGCATGGGGCGCGAGGCGCCGGCGTGGCGCAGGGTGCGCAGCACCGTGTTCTGCAACAGGCTGCGTTCGCCGGTGAGCCGGATGAACTGCTTCGGCAGCAGTTCGCGCGAAAGGGGCCACAGGCGTGAGCCGGAACCGCCGCACAGAATGACGGGGCGGAATTCGGGATAGGGGGAGGTCATCGCATCTGCTCCGTGAAGTAGGCCCTGGTGTAGGGATGGACGGTGTCGTCCTGCGCCATGGCGCGGGGATGTGCCCAGCGGTAGCCGCTGTGCTGTCCGGTGGGCAGGCGGCCCAGCCGGTCGTCGATCTGGAGATCGCTGAAGTGGGGCGGCAACTGAGCCCGGTAGGCCAGCACCACGTAATGGGTGCTGCGGTCTCGCTCGCCGGCGAAGTTGTCGTCGTAGAAATGCTCGTAGACGCCCTGCAGGCGCCAGCAGGCGCGCGGCAGGTCGAGGCCGAGCTCGTCGTCGCAGATGCGCCGCAGCGCCGCGTCCATGGGCTCGTCCTTGCGGATGCGGCCGCCGGGCACGAACCAGCTTCCGCGCGCGGGCGGATTGCCGCGCAGGCCCAGCAGGTAGCGTCCGTCGGCGTCGCTCAGCAGCAGATCGATGGACACCAGCGGCAGCAGTTCGACGCCGTGGCGGAAGTCGGCCCGGCTCAGGCGCGGCGGCGCGGCAACCAACGTTTCGGTAGACATCTCAGTCATCCATGGCGCCGCGCGCCACGCCGACGCATGAGGGGTGGGACTTCATCTCAGTAGACATTTTTCCCTGTCCATCCCGAGATCGCGGTCCGGGCGATGATGCGCAGGTCCATCAGGAAGGACCAGTTCTGGATGTAGTACAGATCGAACTCCACGCGATCGCGCATCTTGTGCACGGTCTCCGTCTGGCCGCGCAGGCCGTTGATCTGCGCCCAGCCGGTGATGCCGGGCTTGACGCGGTGGCGCATCATGTAGCGCGCCACCAGGTCCTTGTATTGCTCGTTGTGCTCCAGCGCGTGCGGACGGGGGCCCACCACCGACATTTCGCCGCGCAGCACGTTGATGAACTGCGGCAGCTCGTCCAGGCTGGTCTTGCGCAGGAAGGCGCCGATGCGCGTGACGCGGCGATCGTCGCGCGTGGCCTGCGTCACCACGCCGTCGTTTTCCTGGTGCACGGTCATGCTGCGGAACTTGTAGACCCGGAAGACCTGGCCGTCCACGCCCAGGCGCGGCTGGGTGAAGAAGACGGGACCGCGCGAGTCCAGCTTGATCCACGCCGCGATCACCAGCATCAGGGGCGAGAGCCCCAGCAGCACCAGCGCGCTGAACACGCGGTCGAAGGCGGCCTTGGCCATGCCGCGGATGCCGGCCGCGGGCAGGCTGTTCAACTCGATCGCGGGAACGCCCAGGAACTCCTCCACGCGATGGCCCAGCAGCCGCACGGACAGCACGTCGGGAATCCAGCGGATGTCGATGAGATCGTGGCGCAGGAAATACATGACCTCGCGCACCGCCTGGCCGGCCTCCATGGGCAGCGCCAGCCAGACTTCACGGATCTCGTGCTGGCGCACGAAGGCGGAGATGGCGGTCAGCTTTTCCAGGCGCGGCACGCCCGGCGGCAATTGCTCCTTGCCCTCGCAGTAGATGCCCATGACTTCGTAGCCCGCCGTGCGCGTGGCCGCCACGCGCGCCCACATATCGTGGCCCAGCGGGCCGAAGCCGATCAGGAGGACGCGCTTGCGGTTCAAGCCGTGGTCGCGCGCCTTGCGCAAGGCGGTGTAGACGCCCAGGCGCAGGCCCGTCAACGCCGTGGCGCCGGTGACGAACCACAAGGCAGCCCACAGGCGCGAGACATAGGCGATCTGGTGCGTGAGAAAGCCGACCAGCAGTCCCATCGCGAAGACGACGGTCCAGGCGGCCAGGCCGCGTATCACCAGCATGTGCATGGGACGGCCGCGCCACGAGCCGTACAACTGGAAAGCGGGAAAGACCACCAGCGTGGCGATTCCGCAGAAGTACACCAGCAGGCTGTGGATGGGGGAAACGTCGACGCCCGTGCGCGCGACCTGCCATTCGATCGCCGCCAGGCCCGCGACGGTCACCAGCGCGGCATCGGCGGCGCGAAACAGGTAGCTCGTGCCGGGCAGCTTGCCCGACACGTCGAACGGGGACGTTTCCATAAAGCGCTCCAAGGCGTAAGGTGGCGGACGGCGCTTTGCGGCGCCGCGTCATGCTGCATGCCCGGGAAAAATCATAGGCATGGGGCGCGGGAGTCGAAACGTCCAAAGGGCGTAAGTGAAGTATTAGGCCATCAGCCCAATGTGCGCACACGGCGAAATCGCGTGGAATGTCGCAACCCGTTACCCGACGGTAGTAACGCGACACACTTACCGCGAAACCCGCTCAGCGCGGATCATTTCCGCGCCACACGCGACTCTTCCTCTCAGTGGAACGCCATGAACACATTACTTCGCACGTTCTCTCGCGCAGCCGCAATGGCCGTGCTTATTTCGTCCCTGGCGGCGTGCGCATTCGCGCCGGGCATGCGGTACCAGTCCAGTTTCAAGGTCGATCCCGACGATCCGAACAGCGTCGTGACGGTCAAGGAAATCACGCCGGCGCTCGCGCGCGAAGAGACCGCGGCGGCCAACGGACCCGTTCCGGAAAACGTTCGAAATCTTATCGGCAAGCCGTCGCCCTATGTGATCGGGCCGGGGGACATCCTTTCTATCGTGGTCTGGGATCATCCGGAACTAGTCCTTCCGACGCAGACCTACAGCATTGGGACGGGGCCGACCGAACTCACCTTCGGGGATACGGCCGCCGGCATTCCGGGCTACCCCGTCTCATCGGATGGCTACGTTCAGTTCCCCTATGTAGGCCTTGTGAAGGTAGCCGGGATGACGGAGGCCCAGGTGCGCAGCTCCCTCATCCGAGGGTCGCGTAACTTTATTCAGGATCCTCAAATCACGGTGCGCGTGCTAGGTTATCGCAGCAAACGTGTCTACGTGGAAGGCGAAGTGAAGACGCCCGGACCCATGCCCATCACCGATGTGCCGATGACGCTGCCGGAAGCGATAAACCGCGCGGGCGGCGTCTTGACCACGGCCGATCGCAGCCGCGTTTACGTGACGCGCAATGGACAGACCGCGCGCGTCGACCTGAACAAGCTGACGGCCGCGAACATCGACCCGACGTCCATCCTGCTGCAATCGGGAGACATCGTGCGGGTGGTGGCGCGTGGCGACAACAAGATCTACCTGATGGGCGAAGTCACGCTGCCCCAGGGCCTGTTGATGCATGACGGTGAAATGTCGCTTGCCGAGGCGCTGGGCGAGGTGGGTGGTCCCAGCCAGACGACCAGCGATCCTTCGCAGATCTTCGTGGTGCGTTCCCTGCCGAATGCCACGCCCGAGGTTTTCCATCTGGATAGCAGTTCTCCGCAGGCGTTGGCAGTGGCAGGCAAGTTCCCGTTGCAGGCGAAGGACATCGTCTTCGTCGACGCGGGCAACCTGGTGCGTTGGAACCGCTTCATCTCGCTGTTGTTCCCCAGCGCCCAGACCGTACAGACCGTCGACGCCGTCCGCCACAACTAGGACGAACGTACGGCGAGCAGTACCGGGCCGGCTTGCGCCGGCTCTCGTGTCCGTCCCTTACTTTTTCGCGAGTCGACACCATGCAGCCCCCTCTTCAGCTAGAGTACGCCTCCGCCCGGCAGCCTGAAACGCCCATGATGTCCTATATGGACGTGTTGCTGGCAAACCGCGGCATGATCATCCTGGTGACATTGCTGGCCACGTTGCTGGGCATTGCCTACTTCATGTTCGCCACGCCGGTCTACCAGTCCGATATTGCCGTCCAGGTCGAGGAAGAAACGCCGACCGCCACCAAGAGCATGCTGGGAGACGTGTCTTCCATCTTCGACATCAAGCAGGCGACGTCGGGCGAAATGGAAATTCTCCGCTCGCGCCTGGTGGTGGGGCATGCCGTCGACTACTACCAGCTCTACCTGAAGGCGGAGCCCAAGTACTTCCCGCTGGTGGGACGCTGGCTGGCCGAGAAGCACGAAAGCTTCTCGCTGCCGTCGGCCATCACCCGGGCCATTCCCGGCGGCTACGCGTGGGGCGGCGAGCGCATCCGCGTCAACCGCATCGACGTGCCGAACGAACTGATCGGCAAGAAGCTGGACGTGGTCAACCTGGGCGGCGGCGCCTATGAGCTGACCGAGCCCGTGGACGGCAAGCGCTTCGAAGGGCACGTGGGCCAACTGGAGCACTTCCAGGTGCCCGGCGGCGCCATCGACGTGCAGATCGATGCGCTGGAAGGGGCGCCCGAGACGCACTTCACGGTGATCCGCAACTCGCGGCTGGAAGCCACCGAGGCGGTGCAGTCGCGCCTGGGCATCTTCGAGCGCGGCCGCCAGTCCGGCGTCATCGGCGTCACGCTGCAGGGCAGCGATCCCGTGCTGACGGCCGCGGTGCTCAACGAGATCGGCCAGGAGTACGTGCGCCAGAACGTCAACCGCAAGACCGCGCAGGCCGAGAAGTCGCTCGCTTTCCTCGACCAGCAACTGCCGGTGCTGAAGAAGCAACTGGACGATTCGGAAACCCGCTACAACGCCTTGCGCAACGCCCGCGGCACCATCGACCTGGGCGAGGAAGCCAAGCTGGTGCTGGGCCAGTCGGTGGCGGCGCAGAACAAGATCTTCGAATTGCAGGCCAAGCGCCAGGAACTGATCACCCGCTTCGCGCCTTCCCATCCGAGCATCGAGGCCATCGACCGCCAGATCGCTTCGCTCACCGGCGACGTCAGCCGGCTCAATACGAAGATCAAGGCATTGCCGGATCTCGAACAGGACGTGGTGCGCCTGGTGCGCGACGTCAAGGTCAACACCGACCTGTACACGGCGCTGCTGAACAACGCGCAGCAACTGCGCCTGGTCCGCGCCGGCAAGGTCGGCACGGTGCGGGTGGTGGACACCGCGGTGCCGGCCGAAAAGCCGCTGCGTCCCAAGGCGCCCATCGTCATCGGCGCGGCCGCCGCCATCGGCCTGGTGCTGGGCCTGATCGTGGCCTTCGTGCGCAACGCGCTGTTCGGCGGCCTGAGCGATCCGGATGAAATCGAGCGCTATACCGGCCTGCCGGTGCTCGCCACCATTCCCTACAGCGAGCTGCAGGATCGCCTGTGGCGCCGTAGCAAGCGCAAGAATTCGCGCCTGCCCGCGCTGCTGGCTCAGAGCAACGGCAGCACGCCGCCGATCGAAAGCCTGCGCAGTTTCCGCACGGTGCTGCAGGTGGCGATGCGCGACACGCCCAACAACGTGGTCGTCTTCACGGGACCGGTCGCCGGCGTGGGCAAGTCTTTCCTGTCGGCCAACTTCGCCTTCATCCAGGCGGCGGTGGGCAAGCGCATCCTGCTGATCGACGCCGACTTCCGGCGCGGCCACCTCAACCGCTATTTCGCGACCTCGGCGGACAACGGCCTGTTCGATGTGCTGGCGGGCACGGTGCCGCTGGAGGCGGTCACCAAGCGGAACATCATGAACGGGGTGGACTTCATCGCCACCGGCAAGGTGACCTTCGATCCCTCCGAGCTGCTGGCGTCCGAGGCCTTCGGAGAATGCCTGCGCGCGCTCGCGGCCGACTACGACATCGTCATCGTCGATACGGCGCCGGTCCTGTCGTCTTCCGACGCGGCGGTGGTGGGCGCGCATGCCGCGGCCGTCATGCTGGTGGTGCGCGCCGGCATGAACACGGTCGGCGAGATCCGCGAGACCGCCAAGCGCCTGGTCGCCGCCGGCGCGCCGGTCGCGGGCGTGGTGCTCAACGGGCTGAAGCTGGAGTCCGAGGGCCTGGGCTATCGCTCGAAGTATGGACGCTACCGCTACGCGCGGGCGGCCTACTACGGCGAAAAACAGCCCTGACGCGCGCGACGGGGGATCTATGCAACCGATATGGAATCCCGCCCAGGCCGCCGAGCTGGCGCCGGGCGGGGCGGCCCCTGCGCGCCTGCCCGAACTGCCCGCCTCGCCGTGCGAGCCGGACGCGATACGCGGACGGGTGCCGCAGGACATCGACGCCGCCTACGCGCATGGCCTGGGCGCCGCGCTGGGCGCGCGGGCGCGGCGGCGCGGCGTGCGGGCCATCGTGGTGGCCAAGGACACGCGGCTCGCCAGCGTCGAGCTGGCGGCGGCCTTGCAGGCGGGCATCCGCGCCAGCGGCACGCACGTCATCGACATCGGCATGGCCCCCACGCCCCTGATGTATTTCGCCACGCGCCTGACCGAGACCGGGGCCGGCGTGGCGGTGACGGGCGGCCATGACGAAGAGAACTGCAACGGTTTCAAGATCATGATGGCCGGCGAACCGCTGGTCGGCGACGACTTGCGCGATCTGCAGGAGGAAGTGCGCGCGGAGCGGCAGGCCGCCGGCGCCCGCGTCCGGGCGGTGGAAATCCCGGGCGCGCGCATGCACATCGCCGCCTCGCCGTGCTACGTGGCGCGGGTCAGCAGCGACGTGCGGCTGGCGCGCGGCGTGAAGGTGGCGCTGGATTGCAACTACGACGCGGCCTCGGCCCTGGCGCCGTCCCTGCTGGAGGCCCTGGGCTGCGAGGTGACCGAGCTGTCCAGCGACAGCGCGGAGGCCTATACGCGGCCGCGCCTGGCGCCGTCCGATCCGCGCCGGCTGGCCGAGCTGGCCGCCAACCTGCGCTATTCGGACAACGAACTGGGCTTTCTGGTGGACGGCGACGGCGATCGCCTGGCCGTGGTGACGCGCTCCGGCGCGGCGATCTCGGCCGATCGCCTGCTGATCCTCTTCGCCCGCGACATCCTGGCGCGCCATCCCGGCGCGCCGGTGGTCTACGACGTGGAGAGTTCGCGCAACCTCGCGCGCGAAGTGCGCCTGCTGGGCGGCCGGCCGGTGATGTGGCGCGGCGGCGCGGCGCACATCGCCGGCAAGATGCGCGAATGCGGGGCGGTGCTGGCCGGCGAGACCGAGGGCCTGTTCCGCTTCCGCGACCGCTGGCACGGGCACGACGACGCGCTGTACGCCGCCGCGCGCCTGCTGGAGATCGTGGCCTTGCACGAGTCGCCCTCGGCCTTGCTGGACGCGCTGCCGCTGGGCTGCGTGACGCCGGCGCTGAAGCTGGACCTGTCCGGCATGGAGGCCGCGTGGCTGGTGGCCGCGCTGCGCGCGCGCGGCCGCTTCATGGGCGCGCGCGAAATCATCGACCTGGAAGGCGTGCGCGTCGAATACGAGGACGGCTTCGGCCTGGCGCGGCCGGCGGGCGACGGCAATACCGTCCTGCTGCGTTTCGAGGCGGACAGCGGAACGGCGCTGTCGCGCATCCAGGAAGACTTCAGGCGCCAGTTGCTGAGCGTGGCGCCGGACCTGCGCCTGCCGTTCTAGGCGCGCGATGTTGAACAGTCGCGATGGCCGGCCGCGACGGCCCGGCCATCGCCGCGGGAGCGGTAATGTCGTCATATCTTCTGGTGACGGGCGGCGCCGGCTATATCGGCAGCCATACCCTGGTGGAATTGATCGCCGCCGGCTACCAGCCGGTGGTCCTGGACAACCTGAGCAATGGCAGCCGCGACGCGCTGCGGCGGGTGGAGAAGCTGACGGGGACCTCGATCCCCTTGATCCAGGGCGATATCCGCACGCCCGGGCTGGTGGAGACGGTGATCGCGATACACCGGCGCGACAACCGGCCCATCGAATGCGTGCTGCACCTGGCCGGGGTCAAGGCGGTGGGCGAGTCGGTGAGCGACCCCTTGAAGTACTTCGACAACAACGTATCGGGGACGGTGGCCCTGTTGATGGCCATGCGCGCCGGCGGCGTGCGGCGGCTGGTGTTCAGTTCTTCCGCCACCGTCTACGGGGTGCCGCGTTTCCTGCCGTTCACGGAGCAGCATCCGCTGGCTCCGACGAATCCCTATGGACGCACCAAGCTCTTCGTCGAGCAGATGCTGCAGGACGTCTGCGCGGCCGACAGCGGCTTCAGCGCGGTCACGCTGCGCTATTTCAATCCCATCGGCGCGCATCCGAGCGGCTTGATAGGCGAGAACCCGCGCGATACGCCGAACAATCTTTTCCCCTACATCACCCAGGTCGCCGTCGGCCAGCAGCCTTTCCTCAAGGTGTTCGGCGCGGACTATCCCACCGAGGACGGCACCGGCGTGCGCGATTACCTGCACGTCATGGACCTGGCGGTCGGCCACGTGCGGGCGGTGGATTACGCCGGTACGCATGCCGGCTTCATCGCCATCAACCTGGGCACGGGGAAGGGGACCAGCGTGATGGAGCTGGTGCAGACCTTCGAGCGCGTCAGCGGCCAGGCGATACCGGTGCGCATCGAGCCGCGCCGCGCCGGCGACGTCGACAAGGTGTGGGCCGACCCCAGCCTGGCGCGGGAGGTGCTGCGCTGGCGCACCACGCGGGGGGTGGAGAGCATGTGCCAGGACGGCTGGCGCTGGCAGCAAAGCAATCCCCGGGGGTACGGGGCGGCGACGCCCTAGGCGGAAGGCGGCGCGCGCCGGGGACCTTGTCTCTCGGGGCGCTGTTTTCCGGGGCGTCGGATCCATGGATGGGCACGCGGCTTGCTATGATGCGGCGCGGCAATTCGGCCGCGCTTCGGAATATGCGTATGCGGGTCGTTTCTTTCGCCTTTTTCCAACCGTCCTGGCGCCAGGGCGCCGTCCCGCGGAGGGCCGCATGACGGCGCCGCGCCGGCCGCGCCCGTCGCCGGCAGCGCGCGCGGCCGCGGTCGCCGCCACGGCGATGCCGGCGGGCGGCGGCGCGCCCCAGTCCGCCCCGGCCTCCCAATCCGCTCAATCCGTCCCGGCCGCGCCGGCCGTCGCGTTGGACGCGCCGCGGCGCGTGGCCGACCGCCGCTATGCCGCGGTGATCGTCATCGCGGTGCTGGCGGTGCTCTTCGCCATGCGGGAGGCGCGCGAATTCCTGATTCCGCTGGTGCTTTCCGTCCTGCTCGCCTATGCCCTGGAACCGCCGGTGCACATGCTGGCCCGCCGCGCGCGCGTCCCGCGCCCGATCGGCGCGGCGGTGGTGATGGCGGCCCTGGTCGGCGCCCTGGTGTTCGGCGCCTTTTCCTTGCAGAACCAGGTCGGGACCATCGTCGACAGCCTGCCGCAGACGGTGCAGAAGGTCTCGCGCACCGTGCACGGTTTCGCCGCCGGCAAGGGGTCTTTCCTGGACAAGCTGCGCGCGGCCGGCGCCGCGCTGGACAAGGGCAGCAAGGTCGGCAGCCCGAGCGCCTCGACGATGGAGCGTCCCTCCGAACGGCTGGAAAGCATGCTGCTGGCCGGCTCCATGGGCGTGGCCTCGGGGCTGGGGCAGGGCGTGATGGTGCTTTTCCTGGTGTTCTTCCTGCTGTGCTCGGGCGACATCTTCAAGCGCAAGTTCATCAAGGTCTGCGGCAGCACGCTTTCCAAAAAGAAGATCAACATACACATGCTGGACCAGATCAACCGGTCCATCCGCATGTACATGGCGATGATGGTGGTCACCAACGTCCTGCTCGCCCTGTGCTCGTGGGCGGCGTTCCGCCTGGTCGGCCTGGACAACGCCGGCACGTGGGCGGTGGTCGCGGGCGCGCTGCACGTGGTGCCCTATTTCGGGCCGTTGCTGGTCGCGGTGTTCACCGGCACGGCGGCGGTGGTGCAGTTCGGCGAGCTGGGGCCGGCCCTGCTGGTGGCCGGGATGTCGCTGCTGATCGCGTCCCTGATCGGCTTCGTGGTGCAGACCTGGATGACCGGGCGCATCGCGCGGATGAACCCCGTCGCCGTCTTCGTGATGCTGCTGCTGTTCACCTGGGTCTGGGGACTGTGGGGCACCTTGCTGTCCGTGCCCATCGCCGTGATCGTGAAGGTGGTGGCGGACCACGTGGACGGGCTGACCGGCGTCGCCGAGTTCCTGGGGGAATAAGCGGCTGAGCCGGCGCCGCCGCGGGCGGCGCCGGCCGGCGGCTCAGTGCAGGAAACCGGTGGACAGCCAGGGGATGGCGGCCACCACCAGCAAGCCCACGGCGATGGACGCCAGGTAGGCCATGATGGGCCGTATGCCCTTGTCCGGCTGCACCCGGCCGATGGCGCAGGCCGCGTAGTAGCCGACGCCGAAGGGCGGGGCGAACAGGCCGATGCCCATGGCCAGGATCACCACCATGGCGTAGTGCACCTCGTGGATGCCCATCTGCTGCGCGATCGGGAACAGCAGCGGCCCGAACAGCACGATGGCCGGAATGCCTTCCAGCACGCTGCCCAGCACCACGAACACGACGATGGAAACCGCCATGAAGGTGGCCGAGCCGCCGGGCACGGAGCCCATCAACTGCGCCAGTTGCGTGGAGAAGCCGGACTGCGTCAACGCCCAGGCCATGGCGGTGGCGGCGCCGATGATCAGCAGGATGGATCCCGACAGACAGGCGGTGTCGACCAGCATGGGCCACAGGCGCTTCCACTCGAAACGGCGGTAGACCAGCAGGCCGATCAGGGTGGAATACACGATGCCGATGGTCGACACCTCGGTGGCCGTGGCCACGCCCTCGACCACCGCCGCCCGGATGACCACCGGCAGCGCCAGCGCGGGCAGGGCGATCACCAGGGCGCGCAGGATTTCCCCGCGCGGCGCGCGCCGCACGCCGTCCAGGCGCTCGCCGCGATAGCGCCACCAGACCACCGTGCACAGCATCAGGGCCAGCACCAGGCCGGGCAGCAGGCCGCCGGTGAACAGCGCGGTGATGGACACGCCGGTCACCGAACCGATGGTGATCAGCACCAGGCTGGGCGGTATGGTCTCGGTCTGCGCGCCGGTGGCAGACAATAGCGCCACCAGGTCGCCTTCGTCGGCGCCGCGCTTGCGCATTTCCGGGAACAGCACCGGGGCCACCGCCGCCATGTCCGCCGCCTTGGCGCCGGAGATGCCCGAGACCAGGTACATCGCGCCGATCAGCACGTAGGACAGGCCGCCGCGCACGTGCCCCAGCAGGCTGGCGAGAAAGGCCACCATGCGCTGCGCCATGCTGGTCATCTCGATCAGCAGGCCGAGGAAGATGAACAGCGGCACGGCCAGCAGGATGAGGTGCGACATGCCCTCGTCCAGGCGGCCGACCACCACCATCATCGGCGTGGACGTGGTCAGGGAGAGGTAGCCATAGGTCGCCAGCCCGAAGGAGAAGGCGATGGGCACGCCGGTGAACACGCACAAGGCCACGATGCCGACGAAGAAGATCAGCAGGTTGGCGTTGCCCAGCGTGGCCAGCAGCGGTTGCGCCACGACCAGCAGCGCCACGCCCGCCGCCACCAGTCCCACGGCCTTGAGCGTGGTCAGCCAGCCGGCGCGTTCGAGCAGGCGCAGCAGCGCCAGCGCGATCATCAGCGCCGTGCAAACGGGCAGGGCCGCCGCGCGCCAGATATTGGGAATCTCCAGCGCCGGCGTGGTGACGAATTGCTCTTCGACGGCGTATTCCCAGCCCGGCGCCAGGATCAGCAGCAGGAAGGCCAGGGCCGCGGACACCGCGAGCATGTCGAGGAAGGCGCGCCGGGCCGGCGAGGCGCGATTGACGAAGGCCGTCATGCGCATGTGCTCGCCGCGCCGGAAGGCCACCACCGCCCCCAGCATGGCCAGCCACAGGAACAGGATGGAAGCCAGTTCGTCGGACCAGACCAGCGGCGTGTGCAAGACATAGCGCGCCACGATGCCGGCAAAGAGGATGACGATCTCGGCCAGCACCAGGATGGCGGCCGGGATTTCGGCGAGCAGGCCGATGGCGGTTTCGGCCCGCTGTGTCCAGGAGGGGCGGGCTTGCGCCGCCGCGGGCTGGGCCGAAGCGCCTGGCCCTATGTCCGGCTTCCTGTCCGGCGCCATGCCGGGCCTTATGTCGTGCGTCGTGCCGGGCGTCATGACAGCTTCCCGACGGATTGCTCCAGCAGGCCCCACGCCTTGTCGCCGTACTTGCCCTGCCACTCCTTGTAGAAACCCGCCTGGCGCAAGGCATCGCGGATCGGGCCGGGCTCGGGCGTGTTGAACGCCAGTCCCTGCTTGGCCAACTGCGACTGCAGGTCGTTGTTCAAGGCCAGCACGTCGGCGCGCACGCCCATGGCCGCGCCGTTGATATGCTTGGCCACCACTTCGCGCACGTCCTTGGGCAGCTTCTCCCAGGCACGCCGGTTCGACAGGAACCAGAAGCCGTCCCACATGTGGTTGGTCAAGGAGCAGTATTTCTGCACCTCGTACAGCTTGGCCGTCTGGATGATGGCCAGCGGATTCTCCTGCCCGTCCACCACCTTGGTCTGCAGGGCCGAGTAGGTCTCGTTGAAATTGATGCTCGCCGGCGCCGCGCCCAGCGCCTTGAACATCGAGGTCCACAGCGGGCTGACCGGCACGCGGATCTTCAGGTCCTTGAAATCGCCCGGGCCGTTGATCGGCCGGTTGCTGGTGGTGACCTGGCGGAAACCGCTGTCCCAGATCTTGTCCATCACCACCAGGCCCTTGCCCTCGATCTCCTTGCGGATGTAGGCGCCCAGGTCGCCGTCCATGGCCTTCCACACCGCGTCGTAGTTCGGAAACGCGAAGCCGATGCCGCTGATCGAGGACGCCGGCACCAGCGTCGAAAGAATCAGGCCGGACAGCGTGAAGAACTCCACCGCCCCCGAACGCAACTGGCTCAAGGTGTCGGTATCCGAACCCAACTGGCTGCTGGGGAAGATCGCCAGCTCGAAACGGCCGTCCGTATCCTTCGCGATGGCCTTGGCCGCTTCGTTGGCCCGCACGTTCATGGGGTGGCTGGGCGGCAGGTTGTTGGCGTATTTGTACCGGTATTGCGGGGCCGCCCATGCCGGGCGCAGGGAGGCCGCGCCGATAAGGGCGGCGCCGCCGGCGGCGCCGACGAATTTGCGTCGATTCACGTTCATGCTGTCTCCTGGTTTATGTCCGGCTGGCGTGACGCCGCCGGCGGGGATGCCGGCCTGATCGTGGTCGGCGATTTATGTTGGTCCGTATAGTGGACCAAAGAACAAACGTGATGACTTATTAAATCACATTGATATTCCGAGTGAAAGCAGTAGAATTCCCCTACCGATAAATTTCCTAGAAAAACATGAGGTCTACATAATGGACCATCGTGAAGGTAAAACAGGAGACAGCGTGGCCAATACCCCAACCCGGGTCGACGGCGCGCAGGCGATTGCGCGCGCCATGCGCGTCCTGCGCGCCGTGGCGCGCACGGCGCAGGACGGCGCCGGCCTGCTGGCCCTGACGCGGGACACCGGCCTGAACAAGCCCACCGTGCATCGCCTGCTTTCGGCGCTGGTGGCCGAAGGCATGCTGGAGCAGGACGCGGGCACGCGCCGCTACTTTCTCGGCCCCGAATGCCACGTCATGGGTAATATCGCGGCGCAGCGCCATGGCCTGGGCCGGCTGGCCGCCGACACCGTCGCCGGCCTCGCGCACGACTGCGGCGACTCCGCCTTCTTTTCGATCCGCCGCCACGTCTTCGCGGTCTGCGTGCTGCGCGTGGATGGCGACTATCCCCTCAAGACCCATGCCTTGCGGCCCGGCGACCGCCATCCGCTGGGCGTGGGCGCCGGCAGCCTGGCGATGCTGGCGGCGCTGCCCGACGACGAAGTGCGGCAATGCCTGGAAGCGAACGAGGCCCTGATCGAACAGCGCTATCCCAATTATTCGCTGCCCTTGCTATGGTCCCAGGTGAAGGAAGCGCGCGCGCAGGGCTACGCGGCCAACCGCGGCCTGATCGTGCCGGGTTCCTGGGGCATCGGCGTGCCCGTGCGCGGCCCCGACGGCCAGGTGGCCGGCGCGCTCAGCATCGCGGCCATCGAGAGCCGGCTGGACGAGGAGCGGCAATTCCAGTTGGCCAAGCAGTTGTCCCGGGAAGCGAAAAAGCTGGAGGCCCTGGCCGAGGGCGCGAGCACGCCGCGCAAGGATGCGCCCGCGCGCCGCACCGTGTAGAACCCTTGAGCAAGAATGAACCATGGAGGAGATGAACCATGCCTGATCGCGCCGTCATCGTGGGGTGGTCCCACATTCCGTTCGGCAAATTGGACGACCCGGATACCGAGAGCCTGATGGCCCGCGTATCGCTGCAAGCCCTGGAGCACGCTGGCGTTGCCAGCGACGCCGTCGACGGCATCTACGTCGGCGTCATGAACAGCGGTTTCCAGAAACAGGATTTCCAGGGCGCCCTGGTCGCGCTGGCGGATCCGCGCCTGGCCTACGTGCCGGCCAATCGCCTGGAAAACGCCTGCGCCACCGGCTCGGCGGCGCTCTACGCCGCCATGGATTTCATCGAGGCCGGCCGCGGCCGCGTCGCGCTGGTGGTGGGCGCCGAGAAAATGACCTCGCGGCCCGGGCGCGAAATCGGCGATATCCTGCTCAACGCCAGCTACCGGCGCGAGGAAGCCGATATCGAGGGCGGCTTCGCGGGCGTGTTCGGCCGCATCGCCCAGACCTATTTCGACCGTTACGGCGACCGTTCGGAAGAGCTGGCGCGCATCGCCGCCAAGAACCACCGCAACGGCGTCGCCAATCCCTATGCGCAGATCCGCAAGGACCTGGGCGTGGACTTCTGCAACACCGTTTCCGAAAAGAATCCTTATGTCGCGCCGCCCCTGCGGCGCACGGATTGTTCGCTGGTGTCGGACGGCGCGGCCGCGCTGGTCCTGGCGTCCAGCGACGTGGCGGCGGGCCTGGCGCGCGCCGTGGGCTTTCGCGCGCGCCGGCAGGTCAACGACATCCTGCCGCTCAGCCGGCGCGATCCCATCGCGTTCGAGGGCGCGGCGCGGGCCTGGCGCGGCGCCCTGGCCGACGCGGGCCTGACGCTGGACGACCTGGACCTGGTCGAAACCCACGACTGCTTCACCATCGCCGAACTCATCGAATACGAGGCCATGGGCCTGACCGCGCCCGGCGAAGGCTACAAGGCCGTGCGCGAAGGCTGGACCGAGAAGGGCGGCAGGCTGCCCGTGAATCCGTCCGGCGGGCTCAAGGCCAAGGGGCATCCCGTCGGCGCCACCGGCGTGTCCATGCACGTCATGGCCTGCATGCAGTTGATGCGCGAAGCCGGCGACATGCAGATCCCGGATGCGCGGCTGGCGGGCGTGTTCAACATGGGCGGCGCGGCGGTCGCCAATTACGTCAGCATCCTGGAGCGGCAACGATGAACGGCGTGGGGATGGTGGATAGCAAAGGGGTTGCCCGGTCCGCGGATGCGGTGGACGCCGCGGGCACTGCAAACGCGGTGAACGGGGCGAATGCGGCGAATGCGGCGACGCCGGCGAGCACGACAGCTTCCGCGCCCGCGGGCGGTGTCGCGCCGGTCTCGCGCCGCGTCATGAACCTGGCGTATTGGCTGACCCAGGCCGCGCGCCGCTTTCCGGCGCGGCCCGCCCTGATCCTGGATCGCCGGATCGTCACGTGGCGCACGCTGGATGCCCGGGTCGACGCGCTGGCCCGGCATCTCGCCGGCCGGGGCATAGGCAAGGGCGACCGCGTGCTGGTGCATTCGAAGAACTGCGCGGCCTTCGTCGAGACCATGTTCGCGGCCTTCCGGCTGGGCGCGGTGTGGGTGCCGACCAACTTCCGCATCGCGCCGGACGAGGCGGCCTACCTGGCGCAGGCCTCGGGCGCGCGCGCGGTCATCTGCCATGCGGATTTCCCCGGCCACGCGCGGGCCATGGCCGAGGCGCTGCCGGGGCTGGAGGTGCTGTTGCGCATCGGCCCCGGCGATTTCGGCCTGGGCGAGACGGCATATGCCGACGACGCCGCGAACGATGCCACGGATACCGCCACTGATGCCACGGCTGATGCCGCCACGGCCGTATCCCAATCCACGACCCCGGCTCCGTTCCGCAACGCCGACGTCGAATACGACGACCCCTGCTGGTTCTTCTTCACCTCCGGCACCACCGGGCGTCCCAAGGCCGGCGTGCTGACCCATGGGCAGATGGGCTTCGTCATCACCAACCACCTGTGCGACCTCATGCCGGGGACCACGGAAAACGACGTCAGCATGGCCGTGGCGCCGCTGTCGCACGGCGCCGGCATTCATCTGCTGACCCAGGTGGCGCGCGCGGCCGCCACGGTGTTGCCGCCGGACGGCCGCTTCGACGCCGACAGGCTGTGGCGGCTGGTGAGCGAGCACCGCGTCACCAACATGTTCACGGTGCCGACCATCGTCAAGATGCTGGTGGAGCATCCCGCCGTGGACGCGCACGACCACGGGTCGCTGCGCTACGTCATCTATGCCGGCGCGCCCATGTATCGCGAGGACCAGAAGCGCGCGCTGGAAAAGCTGGGACCGGTGCTGGTCCAGTATTTCGGCCTGGGCGAGGTCACCGGCAACATCACCGTCCTGCCGCCTGCCCTGCACCGGATACAGGACGACGCCGCCGCCCGCGTCGGCACCTGCGGCTACGCGCGCACGGCCATGCAGGTTTCCATCCAGGACGAGGACGGCAACGAGGTGGCGCCGGGCGAGCAGGGCGAGATATGCGTGTGCGGCCCCGCGGTCTTCGCCGGCTACTACAACAATCCCGAGGCCAACGCCAAGGCCTTCCGCAACGGCTGGTTCCGCACCGGCGACCTCGGCCATATGGACGCGGAGGGCTTCGTCTACATCACCGGCCGCGCGTCGGACATGTACATCTCCGGCGGCTCCAACGTCTATCCGCGCGAGATCGAGGAAAAGGTGCTGGCGCATCCCGCCGTGGCGGAAGTCGCGGTGGTGGGCGTGCCCGATCCCACCTGGGGCGAGGTCGGCATCATGGTGTGCGTGCCGCGCCCCGGCCAGGCCATCGACGAAACCGCCATGATGGGTTGGCTGGAAGGCTGCCTGGCGCGCTACAAGCTGCCGCGCCGGGTCTTCTTCTGGGACGCGCTGCCGCGCTCCGGCTACGGCAAGATCACCAAGACGCTGGTGCGCGAGGCCTTGCGCGAACGGGGGTGCCTGTCATGAAGACCGTTTCCGCGAACCATTCGGCGTCCCGCGAGGATGAGCTGCCGCCCGTGCGCATGCTGCGGCATCCGGGACCCATGCCGGCCACGCGCTGGACCAGCGTGGAGAATCCCGGCGCGCCGGCCTTGCGGCTGGCGCTGCCGGCGGGCAGCACCCTGTACGAGGCGCTGGTCCCGGTCCTGCGCGAACGCGGCGTGACGGCGTGCGCCATCAATCTGCTGGACGGGCACTTCACCCGCGGCGCGTATTGCCTGGCCCGTCCCATGCCGGACATCGCGCAGGTCATCGCCTATACCTCGCCCATCATGGTGGGCAGGGACCTGCGCCTGATCGGCGCGGGCGCCACCCTGGGCGAGGACGAGCGCGGCGCGCCGCTGCTGCATTGCCATGGTTTGCTGGTCGACGCGGAGGGGCGCCTGATCGGCGGCCATCTGCTGACCGAACAATGCGTGATCGGTCCGGGCGGCTGCGTCGCCTACGTTCACGTCCTGGGATCCACGCGGCTTACCCGCCGCTACGATCCTCACATCCAGCTCGCGGTGTTCCAACCGGAACCGAAGGGAGATCCCCATGCCGACCATTGAGCATGGCCATACCGGGCGCCTCGTCTATGCGCGCCTGCGGCCGAACGAAGACCTGGTGCAAAGCATCGAGAAACTGTGCCTGGCGCACGGCTTCGCGCGCGCGATGGTGCGCGGCAGCCTGGGCAGCCTGGCGCAGGCCAGCCTGGAAAGCGCGGGCGGCGCCGTGGAAGAGCTGCCGGGCCCGGCGGTGGAGGTGCTGACCTTATGCGGGGAGGTGGCGCTGGATGCCGGCGGCGCGGCCGTGGCGCGCCTGAGCGGCATCGTCGTCGATCCCGCCGGCGCCGTGCACGCGGGCCGCTTCGTCTCCGGCCGCAATCCGGTCTGCATGACCTTCGAGGCCGTGCTGGAGGAATGGGTGGGGGAATAGCGCAAGACGCGCCGGCGCCGCCTCAGTCCAGGGCGGCGACCAGCGCGGACAGCGCGTCGGCGCAGGGCTGTTCGACTTTCAGCGCGAGCATGGCGTCGGCCCGCGTCCTGCCCAGGTTGACCGCGGCGATGGGCAGGCCGGCGCGCGAGGCCGCCGCGACGAAGCGGTAGCCCGAATAGACCATCAGCGACGAGCCGACGACCAGCACCGCGCTGGAGCGGTCCAGCGCGGCATTGGCGCGTTCCACGCGATCGCGCGGCACGGTCTCGCCGAAGAACACGACGTCGGGCTTCAGGATGCCGCCGCACACCGGACAGGGCGGCACCTGGAAACGGGAAAAATCCTCGTGCTCCAGATCCGCGTCGCCATCCGGCGCGTCTTCCGCGTGCAGGTGCAGCCAGCCGGGATTGGCCTCTTCCAGCCATTGCTGCATCTGCCGGCGCGGCAGCAGATGGCCGCATTGCGTGCAGACCACGCGGTCCATGCGTCCGTGCAGGTCGACGACTTCGCGCGCGCCGGCGGCCTCGTGCAGGCCATCGACGTTCTGCGTGACCAGCAGGGTGTAGCGTCCCTGCCGCTCCATGGCCGCCAGCGCCCGGTGCGCCGCGTTGGGCGCGGCGTGGCCGAACGCGCGCCACCCTATCATGCCGCGCGCCCAGTAGCGCGACCGCGCCACCGTGTCGTCCATGAACGTGCGGTACTGGATGGGCGGACGCCGCTTCCAGGCGCCTTCGTCGTCGCGGTAGTCGGGGATGCCCGAGCCGGTGCTGCAGCCCGCGCCCGTGAGCACGAACAGGCGCGGATGCGCCGCCACGAAATCGCGCAGGGCCAGTACGTCGCCCGGCATCGCGTTCAGCCGCCGCAGCCGGCGTCGGGCGCGGCGTTGAGCGTGCCGGCCTGCGTCACGTTGCTGCCGGGCGGGACGTCGTGCGTGATCCAGACGTTGCCGCCGATGACCGAGCCGCGGCCGATGGTGGTGCGGCCCAGGATGGTGGCGCCGGCATAGACGACGACGTCGTCCTCCAGGATCGGGTGGCGCGGCAGGCCTTTCTTCAGTTCGCCGTTTTCGCCGGGCGGGAAGCGCTTGGCGCCCAGCGTGACCATCTGGTAGAGGCGCACGCGGTCGCCGATGATGGCCGTCTCGCCGATCACCACGCCGGTGCCGTGGTCGATGAAGAAGCTGCGGCCGATGGTGGCGGCCGGGTGGATGTCGATGCCCGTATCGGCATGCGCGATCTCGGCCACGATGCGCGCCAGCAGCGGCACGCCCAGCTTGTTCAGGACGTGGGCCAGGCGATGATGGATCATGGCGATCACGCCGGGGTAGCACAGCAGCACTTCATCGACGCTGCGCGCGGCCGGGTCGCCCTGGTAGGCGGCGATGACGTCGGCGTCCAGCATGCGGCGCACGGCGGGCAGCGCGGCGCCGAACGCGCGCACGATGTCGCTGGCGCGCTGTTCGATTTCCGCGGCCTCGGGGCGGCGATGGCGCTCCATGTAGTTCAGCTCCAGCCGCACCTGGTGCATCAGGGCGTCGAGCGCCGCGCCTATGGTGTGGCCGACATAGAAGTCCTCGGTTTCCTCGCGCAGGTCGATGGGGCCCAGGCGCATGGGAAAGAGGGCGCCGCAGAGGTCCTTGATGATCTGGCGCAGGCTTTCCTGCGAGGGAAATTCGCGCCCGCCGCTATGGTCGCGGCGCAGCCGGCCCAGCGGTTCGCGCCATTCGGTGCGCACGGTGCGCAGTTCGGCGACGATGTCGCCCAGGTTCCAGGTGATGGCCTTGGGATTCATGGGGGCATTCATGGCGGTCGCTTGAAACTCGATAGATAAGGATATTCCCGTAGTTGTAACCCGTTCGCAGGCGCTTTGCAGGCAATGCCCGCGCGGGGGACAGGGTGACAGGAAGGGGCGCGGGCGCTCAGGCTTCCGGCGCTCGGGCCTCCGGCGCGGCTTCTTCCAAAAGGGCCTGGCGCGCCACCTTCCAACTGCCGGCGTCGGGCGCGTAGAGCAGGCCGCCCGAGCGGTGCGTGGGCTTGTAGGGCGAGCCGTCGAAATGGGCGCAATAGCCGCCCGCTTCATGGTGCAGCAGCCAGCCCGCCACGTGGTCCCAGGGCATGATCTGGCCGTACAGCAGGACGTGGGCGTGGCCGCCGGCGATCATGCGGTATTCGTGCGCCGAGCAATGCAGGGTATTGGCCAGGGCCAGGCGCGCCATGTTCCGATGGACGATGCCGCGCAGCGGCGGCTCCAGGTGCTGGGTGGCGATCAGCCCGACCATCTCCTCGACGGGCACCGGCGCGGCCACGGCCAGCGGCGTCTGCCGGCCTTGCGCGTCTTCCAGCCAGGCGCCCTCGCCGCGCAGGGCCATGGCCCTGTCGCGGCCCATGGGGTCGTAGATGACGCCGGCCACGATCTCGCCGCGGCTGACCACGCCCACCATGACGCCGAACAAGGGCAGGCCGGCGACGTAGTTGCGCGTGCCGTCTATCGGATCGATGACGAAGGCCAGCTCGGCGTCTATCCACACGTTGAGCAGCGCGGGATTGCGCGAACAGGCTTCCTCGCCGAGGATGACCGCGCCGGGATACAGGCGTCCCAGGCGCTCGCCGATGAACCGCTCGGCGGCTTCGTCGGCGTCGGTGACGAGGTCCTGGGGCGAGCTCTTGGCGCGCACCGCATCGGCGGCAAGATGGCGGAAACGCGGCAGGATTTCCGCGTCGGCGGCCTCGGCCAGGATGGCGGCCACGCGTCGGATTTCCTCGCGGCTGAACGTTCGGATCATGGGTTTCTCGGCTTGGGCGAACCGAAATCTAGCATGAACCTTCCGTCCCCGGCGTGTCCGACGTTGCCTGGGCAGCGCGCGGGCGCGGTTGGCGCCGCGCTTGCCCGCCAGGTCCAAGTCCTTGACGCAAAAGGGATTTGACCGTCTTGCCAGACGACTATCCCAAGGGTTGTCCACAAAAACTGGGGATAAGTCGGGGCCGGGGACGGAGTGGTGGTTCAGGACATCAGGGGATCAGTCCGCCCGCCATGAAGCCGCCGTCGACGCTGATGGTCTGTCCCGTGACGAAGCCCGAGCGGTCGTCGTCGAGCAGCCAGGCCACCGTGCCGCATAGCTCCTCCGGCGCGGCGTAGCGCTTCTGCGGGACCGCGGCGATCCAGCGGGAGCGCGCCGCGTCGGTATGCATGCGGCTGACCAGCGGCGTCTCGATGGGACCAGGCGCCACGCCGTTGACGCGGATGCCCAGCTCCGCCAGTTCGACGGCCATGACCTGGGTCAGCGTCACCACGCCGCCCTTGGAGGCGCCGTAGGCGGCGCGTCCCAGGTTGCCGCGCAGGCCCGACACCGAGGCGACGTTGACGATGGCGCCGCGGCGGCGCTCGCGCATGCGCAGCGCGGCGTGCCGTCCGGCGACGAAGGTCCCCACCAGGTTCACTTCCAGGATCTGGCGCAACAGCGCGGTATCGGTTTCGAGAAAGGGCACGTCGCGTCCGATGCCGGCCGAGTTCACCAGGCCCGCCAGGGGACCGAAGCTGCGTTCGCAGTCATCCAGGGCCGCGGCCACGTCGTCGTCGCTGGTGACGTCCAGGCGGACGCAGCGCGCGCGTCCGTCGGGCAGGTCGGCGCGCGCCGCCTCCAGCGCTTCGGGCGAGCGGTCGGCGATCAATACCTTCCAGCCTTCGTCCAACAGGCCGCGCGCCACCGCCAGGCCGATGCCCGATGCACCGCCCGTGACCATGACCACTCCATCGGTGTAATCCATGTCTTGTCTCCTCCTTATGACGCTGTGTACGCTATGGCCCTCGTCGCGCCGCCCCCGAGGCGCCACGCCAGCCAGGCAATGTTCGAATGATGGTTTGCAATGACAAGTGATAAAGTCCACCGGCCCGGCGATCCGGGAGATCCGGAGGAATTGCTCGCCCGTATGATCTAATAATTCGGCCGTCCGCGCTCGTGATAAAACGCGTCGCCGCCGCTTTTTTTACGAAGCGGCGGCGCGCGAGGCAGGACGGTCCACGAGATGGTCCACAAGAAAGAATTCGGCGCTCATGTACGCCGGGCCCGTTCCGCTTCCACTTCGACGAAGCGGACGAGTCGACAACCAGAGACAGGAGACAACATGGATTTGACCCGACGCAAATTGATGGGTGCGGTCGCCGGCGGCGGCGCCGCCCTGGCGCTGGCGCCGGTGGGCCGCGCGCTGGCGGCCCCGGAGTTTCGCTACAAGTACGCGAACAACCTGCCGCCCTCGCATCCCATGAATGTGCGCGCGCGCGAAGCCGCGGCCAATATCTTGCGCGATACCAACGGCCGTTTCGAGCTGGCGATCTTCCCCAGCAGCCAGTTGGGATCGGATACCGACACCTTGAGCCAGTTGCGCTCGGGGGCGGTGGAGTTCTTCACGCTGTCCGGCCTGATACTCTCGACGCTGGTGCCGGCTTCGTCGATCAGCGGCATCGGCTTTGCCTTTCCGAACTACGACGCGGTGTGGAAGGCGATGGACGGCGACCTGGGCGCCTACATCCGCAAGGAGATCGAGGGCAAGGGCCTGGTGGTGATGGACAAGATCTGGGACAGCGGTTTCCGCCAGGTCACCACCAGCAACCGGCCGATCAACGGCCCGGGCGATTTCAAGGACCTGAAGATCCGCGTGCCGGTCAGCCCGCTGTGGACCTCGATGTTCAAGGCGTTGGGCGCGGCGCCGGCGAGCATCAACTTCAACGAGACCTATTCGGCCCTGCAGACCAAGGTGGTGGACGGGCAGGAGAATCCGCTGGCCATCATCCAGACGGCCAAGCTGTACGAGGTGCAGAAATATTGTTCCTTGACCAACCACATGTGGGACGGCTTCTGGTTCCTGTCGAACCGGCGCGCGTGGGAGAAACTGCCCAAGGACGTGCAAGAGGTGGTGGCCAAGCACATCAACGGCGCGGCCATGGGCGTGCGCGCCGACGTGCTGGCCTTGAACAACGACCTGCAGTCGCAGTTGGCCAAGCAGGGGCTGGCGTTCAACACGCCCGAGCCCGGCCCGATCCGTGACGCCTTGCGCCAGGCGGGCTTCTATTCCGAATGGAAGGCCAAGTACGGCGACAAGGCCTGGGGCCTGCTCGAACAGTCGGTCGGCAAGCTCTCATGAGCGCGCCGATGCAGCCGGCGGCCGGCCTTGCCGCCGCCGCCGCCGTGCCCACCGTGGCGCGGCGCCCCTGGGCGGCGGGGCTGGACAGGGGCATCGGCTGGCTGGTGGAAATCCCGGCCGCGATGCTGGTCGTGGCCGAGGTCGTCATCCTCTTTGCCGGCATCGTGGCGCGCTATGTATTGCACACGCCGCTGGTGTGGTCCGACGAACTGGCCTCCATCCTGTTCCTGTGGCTGGCCATGCTGGGCTCGGTAGTGGCCTTCCGGCGCGGCGAGCACATGCGCATGACGGCCTTCGTCAATCGCGCGTCGCCGGCCATGCGGGCCTTCCTCGACATGCTGGCGATCGCCGCCGCGCTGGCCTTCCTGTTGCTGATCGTCGGGCCCGGCTACGAATACGCCTACGAGGAACAGTACGTCACCACGCCGGCACTGGAGATTCCCAATATCTGGCGCGCGGCGGCCTTGCCGGTGGGCACGCTCCTGATGGTCGCGGTGGCGTTGCTGCGCCTGCTCGAACGCGCCGACTGGCAGAGCGCGTTGAAGGCCATCGTGGTGGTGGCGCTGGTGGTCGGCGCGCTCTATCTGCTGCAACCCGTCCTGCAGAACCTGGGCAACTACAACCTGCTGATCTTCTTCGTCGGCGTGGTGGCGGCCTGTGTCTTCGCCGGAGTTCCCATCGCTTTCTGCTTCGGCCTGGCCACGTTCGGCTACCTGGCCCTGACCACCAGCACGCCCATGATGGTGGTGGTGGGACGCATGGACGAGGGCATGTCGCACCTGATCCTGCTGGCCGTGCCGCTGTTCGTCTTCCTCGGCCTGCTGATCGAGATGACCAGCATGGCGCAGCGCATGGTGGCCTTCCTCGCCAGCCTGCTGGGGCACGTGCGCGGCGGCCTGTCCTACGTGCTGATCGGCGCGATGTATCTGGTGTCGGGCATCTCCGGCGCCAAGGCCGCGGACATGGCGGCGGTGGCCCCCGTGCTGTTTCCCGAGATGCGCAAACGCGGCGCGCAGGATGGCGACTTGGTGGCGCTATTGTCGGCCACCGGCGCGCAGACCGAGACCATACCGCCCAGCCTGGTGCTGATCACCATCGGTTCGGTGACCGGCGTGTCGATCACCGCGCTGTTCACCGGCGGCCTGCTGCCCGGGCTGGTGCTGGCGCTGATGCTGTGCGTGGTGGTGTGGCGGCGCAGCCGGCGCCAGGAACGCGCGCCGGAGGGCCGCGCGAGCGGCGCCGAAATCCTGCGCACGCTGGTGATCGCCTTGCCGGCGCTGGCCTTGCCTTTCGTCATCCGCGCCGCGGTGGTGGAGGGCGTGGCCACGGCCACCGAGGTGTCGACCATCGGCATCGTGTATTCGATACTGATCGGCCTGCTGGTCTACCGCCGCTTCGACTGGAGGCGCCTGTGGCCCATGCTGGTCGACACCGCCTGCCTGTCGGGATCCATCCTGCTGATCATCGGCGCCGCCACGGGCATGGCCTGGGCGCTGACGCAGTCCGGCTTCTCCAGCCAGTTGGCGCAACTGATGGCGGGACTGCCCGGCGGCGCGGCCACCTTCATGGCGGTGTCGATCGTCGCCTTCGTCATCCTGGGCAGCGTGCTGGAAGGCATTCCGGCCATCGTGCTGTTCGGGCCGCTGCTGTTCCCGATCGCGCAGCAGATGGGCATCCACGAAGTGCACTATGCCATGGTGGTGATCCTGGCGATGGGCATCGGCCTGTTCGCGCCGCCCTTCGGCGTGGGCTACTACGCGGCCTGCGCCATCGGCCGGGTCTCGCCCGACCGCGGCATGCGCGCCATCGTGGGATACCTGGTATCCATCGCCCTGGGGCTGATCATCGTGGCCGCCGTTCCCTGGCTGTCCATCGGCTTCCTCCGCTAGGCCCACGCCCGGAAGGCCCGCGCCCGGCGCGAGTTTGTAAACGGCAGTAAAGCGCTACGCGCCGTCCCCTTTTTATCGCAGGAGGGGACGGCGCCGCGCGCGCCGCGCCGCCCGTTTCACCGAAAACCACTCCGCAGTCTTTTGTCACGCCCCTGCCATATCGCCGCAGGGGGCGGCTGTCATCATGCCGGGATGGCAAGGGCCGTCGGCGGGACGGCAGCGGGACGGCAGCGGGACGCAGCGGGGGGCGCGATGAAGGTCTTGTACACCAACTTCCACACCAGCAGGGGGACCGGCGGGCACACCAGCTACGTGCTGAGCCTGGCGCGCGCGCTGGCGCGCCGCCACGAGGTCCTGGTCGCGGCGCCGCCGGGCAGCGCCCTGCATCGGCGCGCCGGCGAAGTGCCGGGCGTGCGGGTGTATGCCCAGTCCTTTCCGAACCGCTTCTATCGCCTGTTCCAGGCCGCCTTGCGCCTGCGCGGCGTGATCGCGCGCGAGCGGGTGGAGCTGGTGCACGTGAACGGATCGGCCGACCACCGCCTGGCCATCCTGGCGACGCTGGGCATGGGCGCGCAGCGTCCGCGCATCGTCTTCACCAAGCACAACGACCGTCCCATCTCCCGCTTCGGCGGCTGGCTGCGCGCCAGCTTCGGCACGGACCACGCCATCGGCGTCTGCGATTTCGCCTGCCGCATGCTGGCGGACAGCCCGTACCAACGCTGCCCGCTCAGCACCATCGGCAACGGCGTGGACACGCGCTATTTCGCGCCGGACGCGCCGGGCGGCGAGGCGGGCGCCTTGCGCGCGCGGCTGCTGCGCCGGCCGGGCCGCCGCTTCCTGCTGGGCAGCAATGCCGGCACCGACGACTACAAGGGATGGCTGGACATGGTCGAGGCCGTGTCGCGCCTGCCGCCGGCGCTGCGCGACCAGGTGCAGATCGCCCTGGCCGGCGCGCCCCTGTCCGACATCCAGCGCGCCCGCATCGACGCGCTGGGCATGCGCGAGCACGTCACCTGGGCCGGCAGGCTGGAGGACGTGCGGACCTTCATCGGCGCGCTGGACATGGGTTTCGTGCTTTCCTACCGCGTCGAGACCATCTCCTTCGCCTGCCGCGAAATGATGGCCATGGGCAAGCCCGTGGTCGTCTCTTCCCATGGCGGCCTGCCGGAGAACATCACGCCGTATGTCGACGGCTGGGTGGTGCCGGAGCGCGATGCCGGCCATCTCGCGCGCCTGCTGGAGCATCTGCTGGCGCGGCCGGCCCTGCTGCCCGAGGCGGGCGCGGCCGCGCGCCGCAAGTGCGAGCAATCCTTCCGCCTCGACCGCTTCGTCCAGTTGACGGAGCAGGCCTATGCGCGCGCGCTGGGCCGGGAAGCGCTGGCCTCCCCCGCGCAGGGCGGGCTCGGCGACGCTTCCGCCGCGCGCTGACCGGATTGCGGTCCTCGTCACCTCGCCTGCAATGCCGCGATCAGGCCCTGCGCGTTGCGCATGCCCTGGTCTTCGAAGTTCGTGTTCAACACCACGTGGGTCTCGCGCACGCGGCGCGCGAGTTCGCGGACCTGCCGCGCCAGCTCGGCCAGTTCCTCGGGGGTGTATTCGTACTGGAATCGGCTGGAGGAGGCCGCGCCGCGGCTGTTCCAGGCTTCGGTATTGCGCCCGTGCAGGCGGACGACGGCGAGGTCGTCGCGCGTGGCCTGCCACACCGCCGGCACCGTGTTGTCGTGGCCTTGCGGCGCGTCGACCACGGTATGCGCCGCGCCCAGGCCGCGCAGGAAGTCCAGGGTCGAGGCCCGCGCGGCGGCGCCTTCGTACCAGCCGGCGTGGCGCAGCTCCACGGCGGCGACCAGGTCTTCCTCCATGTGCGCGGCGCAATCCTGTATGCGCAGCATGCCGCGCCGGTCGGGCCGGATCCAGGGCGGGAACTGGAAATGCACGGCGCCCAGCTTGCCGCTCATGCGCAGGGGATCGAGCGCGATCAGGAAACGGCGCCAGGTCTCCTCGCGGATCTCCGCCGGAAGCTGGTCCGCGTACACCACCGTATCGGGATCGGCGGGCGGCAGTTCGCGCCGCAGGTCGGGATCGAGCGCGCGCAGCGGCGTCTGGTGCCCGGTGAACAGGCGGAAGGACTTGATGTTGAAAACGAAATCCGCCGGCGTGCGCTCGGCCCAGGCCTGTGCCTGGCGCGGGTCGGGCAGGGCATAGTAGGACGCGTCGATCTCGGCCAGCGGGAAGCGCGCGGCGTAGTAGCGCAGGCGCCCGGCGGCGTCGTCGCGCAGCGCGGGCGGATAGAAGCGGCCGCAAGCCAGCAAGGTCCTGTCCGTCCAGGACGCGGTGCCTACCCGTATTGACATCGTCGCCGTCCGCTCCCGCCGCCGTCCGTCAGGCGCTCGCGCGATAGCGGTCGTGCAGGCCGCGGATCTGGTCGTGATGGCGCATCAGGCTGGTGTACTGGCGTTGGATCAGGTCGCGGATGTCCTCCGGCAGCGGCTCGCGCAGGGCGTCGGCGTAGTGGCCCTTGGCGATGTCCTCGCCGCGTTCGCATTCCTGCAGGATGTCGGCGTCGCTGCGCGAGGCGATGGCCGCCTTGAGATGGACCCATCCGCGATGCACGGCGGCGGTCACGTGGCCGCCGGTTTCCGGCGTGCCGCCCAGCCGGCTGACCAGGGCCTGCAGTTCCTCGGCGTTCCTGCCGCACGCCTCGGCCCGCTCCTGGAACAAGGTGCGCAGGTCGGGATCCTGGGTGTCCTGGGCGGCGGCGAGAAAGCCTTTCTCACCGTCCTTGGACGTCTCGACGAGATCATTGAGCAGTTTGACGATACGGTCGGCCATGGAAGTCTCCTTGTCCGGATGCCGCGGGGTCCGCGATGCATGGCGCCGCCCCGCCGAGGCCATGCTGCCAGAAACCCTGTTTTCAGGGGTCAAGCTTTCAGACGGCAGGCTTTCAAAGGTCAAGCTTTCAACAAGTTGCAAGCGACGTTCCCGGGTATTGTTACCGTCGTCTGGATGTATATCCAGTATTATGCCTGCTGTCCGCCCCCCGCGTCCTTGCATTCTCCGCCTTTCATTCCGGCCTTCGTTCAGCATCTGGCGTTCGCCCGCCCTGGCTTCTCCTTTCATCTTCCCCTTTCCGCATGTCCGAGTCCTCCCCGCCCGCCGACGCCACGCCGCCCCATCCCCTGGACGGGCTCAACCCGCAACAGCGCGCGGCGGCCGAGCATGGCGCCGGCGCCGAGCCCGCCGGCCCCTTGCTGGTGATCGCCGGGGCCGGCTCGGGCAAGACCAGCACGCTGGCGCACCGGGTGGCGAATCTGATCCTGCACGGCGCCGACCCGCAACGGATACTGCTGCTGACGTTCTCGCGCCGCGCCGCCGTCGAGATGGAACGGCGCGTCGGTTCGGTATTGCGCAAGGTCATGAACATGCGGGCCGGGCAGACGCCGCCCTCGCTGCCCTGGGCCGGCACCTTCCACGGCATCGGCGCGCGCCTGCTGCGGGATTGCGCCGGCCGCATCGGCCTGTCCGAGAGCTTCACCATCCACGACCGCGGCGATTCCGAGGACATGATGGGCATCCTGCGCCACGAACTCGGCTACAGCGCCACGGAGTCGCGCTTCCCGCTGAAGGGAACCTGCCTGTCGATCTATTCGCGGGTGGTCAATAGCCAGGCGCCCCTGGGCGAGGTGCTGCAGCAGGCCTTTCCCTGGTGCGCGCAATGGGAAGACGCGCTCAAGCGCCTGTTCCGCGCCTACGTCGAGGCCAAGCAGGACCAGCAGGTCCTGGACTACGACGACCTGCTGCTGTACTGGGCCGAGATGCTGGGCCACGAGGCCATCGCCGCCGACGTCGGCGGCCGCTTCGACCACATCCTGGTCGACGAATACCAGGACACCAACCGCTTGCAATCCGCCATCCTGCTGGCGATGAAGCCGACCGGCCAGGGCCTGGTGGTGGTGGGCGACGACGCGCAGGCCATCTATTCCTTCCGCGCGGCCACGGTGCGCAACATCCTGGATTTTCCCGGCCAGTTCGCGCAGCCCGCGGACGTCATCACGCTGGACCGCAATTACCGCTCGACCCAGCCCATCCTTGACGCGTCCAACGCCGTCATCGGCCTGGCGCGCGAACGCTACGCCAAGAACCTGTGGACCGACCGCGCGTCCTCCAGCAAGCCGCAACTGGTGAGCGTCAGCGACGAAGCCGGCCAGGCGCGCTGGGTGGCCGACCAGGTGCTGGCGCAGCGCGAGGCGGGCGCCGCCCTGAAGTCGCAGGCCGTGCTGTTCCGCGCCTCCGGTCATAGCGCCGCCGTCGAGCTGGAGCTGACGCGGCGCAACATCCCCTTCGTCAAGTTCGGCGGGCTGCGCTTCCTGGAAGCGGCGCATATCAAGGACCTGCTGGCCTTGCTGCGCTGGGCGCAGAATCCGCGCGGGCGGCTGGCGGGTTTTCGCGTGGCGCAGTTGCTGCCCGGCGTCGGGCCCGCCACGGCGGCGCGCCTGCTGGACGACATGGGCCAGGCCCCGGATCCGCAGGCGGCGCTGGCGGCCTTCAAGCCGGGCGCGGCGGCGCGCGACGAATGGGGCGGCCTGGTCCAGGCCTATGCGGATCTCCGCGCGCCGGGCCTGCGCTGGCCCGGCGATCTCGACATCGCCCTGCGCTGGTACGGGCCGCAACTGGAACGGCTCTACGAGGACGCGCGGGTGCGCAAGGCCGACCTGGACCAGTTGGCGCGCATCGCCGCCGGCTATGGCAGCCGCGAGCGTTTCCTCACCGAACTGACGCTGGATCCGCCGGACGCCACCAGCGGCGAATCCGGCGTGCCGCTGCGCGACGAGGACTACATGATCCTGTCGACCATCCACTCGGCCAAGGGCCAGGAATGGAAGTCGGTCTACGTGCTGAACGTGGTGGACGGCTGCATCCCCTCCGACATGAGCACCGGCAGCGCCGAGGAAATCGAGGAAGAGCGCCGGCTGTTGTACGTGGCGATGACGCGGGCCAAGGAAAACCTGCAATTGATCGTGCCGCAGCGCTTCTACGTGCATCAGCAGACGGGCATGGGCGACCGCCATGTCTACGGCTCGCGCACGCGCTTCATCCCCGAGTCCCTGGCGCCGCTGTTCGAGGCCATGCCCAAGGCGCCGCCCTTGCCGCCGCTGCGCGCCCGCGAAAACGCGCCCGTCGCCAGGATAGACGTGGGCGCGCGATTGCGGAAGTTGTTCTAGCGGGCGCCGTTCAACGCTTGGTCTGGCTGCCCGGCTTGAGCTTCCAATCCTTGTCGTCCTTGGGCGTGGAGACCTCGCGGTCGGCCTTCTCGGCGACGCTGGGCGAAATGGGATCGCTGGCCGGAAAGGATTCCTCCACGGCTTCGTCCAGCGCTTCCTGGTAGGTAGGCACCTTGTCTTCCGGCCGCTGGGCGGTGCCTTCATGGCGCCGTTTGCGGGCTTCGGATTCGTGGTCCTTGCGATGGGATTCGGTCATGATCTACCTCCTGTGCCTTGCTGGCATCGTTTTCCGTCACGGGTCCGCGGGCGAGCCTGCCGCGGGCATGCCTCTCGGAAGCATGCTTCCTTTTCGAAGCAAACCGCGTGCCGCGCTTCAATCCCCCGCCGGCGGTTCGGGCGCCATGGGCAGGCCCAGGGCCTGCATCAGCGCGCGCGCATCGCGCGGCGCCATCACTTTCACGTCGTTGTCGAAATAACAGTAGACGTCGCGCGGACCGGCCGACGGAGCGTCGGCTTTCCTTGCGCCGGCGCGCTTCGCATCGTCCGCCAGCCGCGGGCGCGGCCCGGGATGGCCGTCGGCCCAGGCGCGCAGGCGCCGCGCCCATTCGGCGATGGCGCGGCGGCCGTAGCCGCTGCTGTACAGGGCCTTGTCGCCGTGCAGCCTGGCGTAGGCGAAATCGGCGGTGGCGTCTTCCAGCCAGGGCCATTTGCCGGCCGTGTCGGCGGTCACCAGCGCCACGTTGTGCGCCCGCAGCAGGGCGATGAATTCGGGCGTGGCGAAACTCTCATGGCGGATTTCCACGGCATGCCGCAGGGGACGGCGCGGACCGGCGCGGGGAATGCCGATCTGCCTGACTTGCGGGCCGTGGCGCCGGGCCAGCCGCGCGGCCGCCTGGGTGTCGCGCGGCAAGAGGTCCAGGAAAGGCTCGAAACGCGCGCGGTCCCAGCGCATGCCCGGCGGAAACTGCCACAGTATGGGCCCCAGCTTCTCGCCCAGCTCCAGCACGCCCGACGCGAAGAAATTGCCCAGGGGTTCCTCGATGTCGCGCAGGCGGCGCGTATGCGTGATGTAGCGCGGCCCCTTCACGCTGAAGACGAAGCCGCGCGGCGTGGCGTCGCGCCAGGCGGCAAAGCTGGAGGGACGCTGCAGGGAGTAGAAGGTGCCGTTGATCTCCACGGTGCAGAACTGGTGCGCGGCGTAAGGCAGCTCCTGCGCCTGGGGCAATCCCGGCGGATAGAAACGGCCGCGCCAGGGCGCGTAGCGCCAGCCGGAAATGCCGATGCGCAGAGCAGGGGGAGAGTGGGCGGCCATGGATGCTCCTTCGGATCGAAAAGGGCTGTCAGGGAGGGCCGTCAGGGCGCTGTCAGGGGATGGAACGCCGTCCGACAGCCTTGTGCGCCGCAACTCGTATTCCCGCCGCCATGGCGCCCCATAGTCGATTGAAGGGGGGTACTATCTTCGACCATGATGCAAAGAGAAGACCAGGATTTCCTGTACCCCGAACTCCAGCCGCCGCCGGTGGTGGTGGCGCCGCTCAACCGCGATTTCGACGACCACCATGGCGAAGTCGTGGCGTCGGTCGGTTATACGCAGGGCCGGAGCCCCGCGCGGGTGCCCATCGAGGGACTCTCCGCCTATATCGGCAAGGAAAACAGCCTGCTCTGGATAGGCCTGAAGAATCCGCATCCGGAATTGCTGGCCGAGGTCAGCGACGCCTTGCGGCTGGGGCCCAAGGCGCTGGAGGAAATCGGCGAATCCCACCGCCGGCCCAAGATCATCGACTACGGCCACGTGGTGCTGGTGGTGGCCGTCACGGTGGAAATCGAGGGCGACCGTCCCATGTTCGGCGAAACGCAACTGGTCATCGGCGACGGCTTTCTGCTGACCGTGCGGCGCGGCGCGACCGCCAGCCACAGCGTGGTGCGCGAACGGCTGGAGGCGGCGCCCGACCTGCTGGCGCGCGGCAGCGATTACGTGGCGTCCGAGTTGCTGGACCTGCTGGTCGACCGCTACGTGCAGGCCGCCACGCGCCTGGAAAGCGTGGTGGAGCATGCCGAGCAGAAACTGCTGATACGCGGCGCCAAGGATTCCGATATCCGCAAGCTCTATCGCCAGCGGCGCGACCTGCTGCGCATCCATAACGCCATCGCGCCGCTGGCCGAAATCTGCCGCCGCCTCTCGCGCGTGGAGATGACCGCCATCGACGCCAATGCGCGGCCTTACTTCGGCGAGGTGGCCGACCGCGTGGTGCGCATCGACGAACTGGTGGCCGCCTTGCGCGAGGCGCTGGCCTTCGCCTTCGAAGCCAGCCTGATGATCGGCCAATCGCAGCAGAACGACACCACCCGCCGGCTGGCCTCCTGGGCCGCCATCCTGGCGGTGCCGACCGCCGTGGCCGGCATCTACGGCATGAATTTCGAGCACATGCCGGAATTGAAGTGGGCCTACGGCTATCCCAGTGCGCTGGTGGGCATCGCCGTCGCCTGCGGCCTGCTCTATTGGCGATTCCGCCGCGCCGGCTGGCTATGACGTGAACCATGGGCGTGCCGCGCCGTCCCGGGCGCCGGCATGCCGTGGCATAAGCGTCCCGTTCCTGTCCACGGGGCGCCGCTCGCGGGTAATATTCGCTCCATCGAGAGAGGCCACCGATCGGCCCAGGAGACCGCATCATCGCCCGTTCCAGTCCACGTCGCACGCTTTCGTCCGGCTCGCTGCGCGTCCTGTTCGGCCGCGTGGGCCTGGCCCGGCCGGTTGCCGCGTTGGCCTGCGCGCTGGCCGGCGCCGGCGTCGCCTACCTGTCGGCCCTGCACGCGCCGGCGCGCGTCAACGGCGCCGGCAGCGTGATTTACGAGATCTACGGCCGCGTGGTCAACGTGGCCGACGGCGACACCATCACCCTGCAGACGGACGAGGGCCAGCGCCGCGTCCGCCTGGCCAGCATCGATGCGCCGGAAGTGGGGCATGGGCAGGTCCGGCCGGGCCAGCCTTTCGGCCAGGCGGCGCGCAAGAGCCTGGAGGCCATGGTGGCCGGCAAGACGCTGACGGCGCTGTGCTATGAAAAAGACCAGTATGCCCGCGACGTCTGCGACCTGCCCGGCGAAGGGGGGCATACGGTGAACTGGCAGCAGGTGGAGGCCGGCTATGCCTGGGCCAACACGGCGCGCCACGGCGAATACCTGCGCGACACCTCCTTGCCGGCGGTGGAGCGCAAGGCGCGCGAGCAGCGCAAGGGCCTGTGGGCGCAGGCGGGCGCCATCGCGCCCTGGGAGTGGCGCTACCAATGCTGGAACCAGGGCAAGTGCGCCGCCGGCGCCCCCGCGTCCTCGCCCTAGCATCCTGTCCCGGAGGGCCGGCTACAGTTTGTTATCCTTCCCGCATTGCGTGGACATACTCAGTGGGAAGACCGGATGGCAGGTATGCGATGGAGGGCACGGGCGGCCGGCGCCGGCCCGTGGGCCTGGGTAGCCCGGCTGGCGCTGCTGGGGCTGCTGGCCGGCCTGGCGGCTTGCGGGCGCGAAAGCCCGATCAACAGCCCTTATCCGGCGGGCGCGGAGAAGCAGAATACGCTGTACACCGCGTTCGCCCGCAATTCCCCCAAGTACCTGGACCCGGCCAGTTCCTATTCGGTCGACGAGACGCCCTATACGTACAACGTCTATGAGACCCTGTACGGCTACGACTATCTGCAGCGGCCATACAAGCTGATCCCGCGGGCGGCCGCCAGCATCGATCCGCCGTCCTACCTGGACGCCCAGGGCCGGCCCCTGCCGGCCGACGCGCCCGGCGAAACCATCGCCGAGAGCGTGTACGAGATCCACATCCGGCCGGGCATCCGTTTCCAGCCCCATCCGGCGTTCGCGCGCGAGGCCGACGGCAGCTATACCTACTATCCCCTCAAGCCGGACGAGCTGGAGGGCAAATCCAGCGTCATGGATTTTCCCAAGACGGGCACGCGCGAACTCACGGCCGACGACTACGTCTACGCCTTCCGCCGCCTGGCCAATCCGCGCATCGTTTCCCCCATTTATTCCCTGATGGCCGAGTACGTGGTCGGCATGCAGGCGTACGGCGACCACCTGCGCCAGGTCGACCAGGCGCAGCGGCGCGGGTTCGCGCCCGGCCAGCGGGAACTGCCGTGGATGGACCTGCGCGCCGACGGCTTCGACGGCGTCCAGGCGGTGGATGCCCATACGCTGCGCATCCGCGTCAAGGGCAAATATCCGCAGTTCAAGTATTGGCTGGCGATGACCTTTACCGCGCCCGTCCCCTGGGAGGCGGAACGCTTCTACAGCCAGCCGGGCATGGCTTCCCGCAACCTCTCGCTGAATACCTGGCCGGTGGGCACCGGGCCCTACATGATGGTGGAATCCATCCAGAACCGCCGCCACGTGCTGGCGCGCAATCCCAATTTCCACGGCGAGCCCTATCCCTGCGTGGGCGAGCCGGGCGACCGCGAGGCGGGGCGGCTGGCGGATTGCGGCAAGCCCACTCCCTTCATCGACCGCGTGGTCTTCAACATCGAGAAGGAAACCATTCCCCTGTCGGGAAAATTCATGCAGGGCTATTACGACATTCCCCAGGTCGACCGCGGCGACTACGGCGTGGCCATGCTGGTGGCCGCGGGCGATTCGGCGGAGAAGGCGGAGAAATACCGCGAGCACGGCATCCAGCTACCCACCGCGGTCGAGACCCAGAACTGGTACATGGGCTTCAACTGGAACGACCCGGTGGTGGGCAAGGGCGATACGCCCGAACGGCAGGAACGCAATCGCAAGCTGCGGCAGGCCATCAGCATCGCCTTCGACTGGGAGGAGTACATCGCGATTTTCGAGAACAGCCAGGCCGCGGTGGCCTACGGGCCGGTGCCGCCCGGCGTGCTCGGCTATCACGAGCCGCCCGAGGGCATCAATCCCGTGGTCTATGACGTGGTGGACGGCAAGCCGGTGCGCAAGTCGCTGGCCGTGGCGCGCAAGCTGCTGGCTGAGGCGGGCTATCCGGACGGCCGCGACGCGAAAACGGGCGCGCCGCTGGTGCTGCACTACGACGCCATGACCGGCATGGGCGCCAATCCGATGTTCGACTGGATGCGCCGCCAGCTCGAAAAGCTGGGCATCCAACTGGACGTGCGTTCGACCGACTACAACCGTTTCCAGGACAAGATGCGGCGCGGAGCGGCGCAGATGTTCATGTGGGGATGGAACGCCGATTATCCGGATGCGGAGAACTTCCTGTTCCTGCTGTACGGTCCCAACGCCAAGGCGACCTCGGGCGGCGAGAACGCCGCCAACTACGAGAACCCCGAATTCGACAAGCTGTTCGCGCAGATGAAATACCTGGACGACGGTCCCGAGAAGGAGCGCCTGATCGATCGCATGGTGGCCATCGTCCAGCGCGACGCGCCCTGGATGTTCGGCTATTTTCCCAAGTCGGGCGGGGCGTACCAGCAGTGGGTGGGCAACGCCAAGCCGACCCAGATGGTGCGCAATACCTTGCAGTACATGAAGCTGGACCCGGCCTTGCGCGCGCGCAAGATCCAGGAATGGAACCAGCCGCGCTGGGGGCCGCTGTGGCTGCTGCTGGCGCTGGCCGTGCTGGTCGTCTGGCCGTCCTGGGTGGCCGTGCGCCGCCGCGAAACACAAACGGCTTTCGGCACGCGCGCGGGACAGGCGCCGGCCGCGAGCGGCGCCCGCGGGGAGAACGCGCCATGATCGCCTACATTGTCCGCCGCCTGCTGTACGGGGTGCTGATCCTGATCGGCGTCAATCTCTTCACCTTCGTGCTGTTCTTCGCGGTCAATACGCCCGACGACATGGCGCGCCTGTCGATCGGCGGTCAGCGCATCAGCCAGGACGCCATCGAAAAATGGAAGGTCGAGCGCGGCTACGACAAGCCGCTGTTCTACAACGCCGCGGCGCCGGGCGTGCGCAAGGCGACCGACACCATCTTCTACCAGCGCTCGGTGCCGCTGCTGACCCTGGACTTCGGCCTGTCCGACAACGGCCGCGACATCGGCCGGGAGATCCGCACGCGCATGTGGCCCAGCCTGGCGCTGGCGCTGCCGACCTTCATATTGGGGCTGTACGCCAGCATCGCGTTCGCGCTGATGCTGGTGTTCTTCCGCGCCACGCGCCTGGATTTCTGGGGCGTGGTGCTATGCGTGGTGCTGCTGTCGATCTCCGGCCTGTTCTACATCATCGCGGGGCAGTGGGTGTTTTCCAAGGAGCTGAGGCTGGTGCCGTATTCGGGCTATGCGGGGGGCCTGGACATGGTCAAGTTCCTGGCGCTGCCGGTGCTGGTGGCGGTGATCTCGCGGCTGGGGCCGGAAGCGCGCTTCTACCGGACGCTGTTCCTGGAGGAAATCGGCAAGGACTATGTGCGCACCGCCCGCGCCAAGGGCCTGACCGAGAACGCCGTGCTGTTCCGCCACGTGCTGCGCAACGCCATGCTGCCCATCCTGACCGGCACGATCTCGGCCATTCCGCTGCTGTTCATGGGCAGCCTCATCGCCGAGTCCTTCTTCGGCATCCCGGGCCTGGGCAGCTACACCATCGACGCCATCAACGCGCAGGACTTTTCCATCGTGCGCGCCATGGTGTTCCTGGGTTCGGTGCTGTACATCGTCGGCCTCATCCTGGCCGATATCTCCTATACCTTGGCCGACCCCCGGGTTCGATTCGAGTGAACGCCATGCCGAAATTCGTTCTGCTCTGGACCGACGTCGCCCTCTACCTGATCGTGCTCGCGGTGCTGGCCTATGCCTGGCGCGTGCGCCGCACCCCCACGCTGCGGGCCACCTGGGCGCGGGTGGCGCATGACGGGCCGGCCATGTGCGCGGCGGTCATCCTGGCGGTGTTCGCGGTCATCGGCCTGCTCGACTCCGTCCATTTCCGCCCGCGGCTGCCGCCGCTGCCCGGCGCCGCGGCCGACGCGCCGCCGGCCTATGCGCCGGCGGCGCGCTCGCTGCTGGACACCCTGCTGCGCGGCACCGTCCTGACCGAGCCCGAGAAGACCTATTCCGCGCCCCTGCGCGCCCATCAGTTCACCAAGGAAACCATGCTGGTGGACGGCAAGCCGGTGCGCGATTTCCCGCGCCTGCGGGCGGGCGGCGCCCACCTGCGCGACACCGCCACGGAGCGCCTGCCCGACGTGCTGCGGCGCGGCGGCCTGGGCCTGCTGGCGGGCGCGGCCGTGGCGGTTGTCGCCGGCCTGCTGCTGGCGGCGGCGCTGGCGCGCGCCCATGGCGAGTGGCGCCAGGCCCTGCGCGACGTGCTGCAAGGCCATACCGACGTCCGCTGGCGCGCCATGTGGATCACCTTCGCGGGCCTGGCGCTGGTGGCCGGCCTGCTGGGCGGCTGGGCCAGCGGCTACCACGCGCTGGGCACCGACCGCACCGGCAACGACGTGCTGTGGCAGGCGCTGAAGAGCATACGCACGGCCCTGGTGATCGGCAGCCTGACGACGCTGGCCATGCTGCCGCCGGCCATCGTGTTCGGCATCGCCGCGGGCTACTTCAAGGGCAAGGTCGACGACGCCATCCAATACCTCTACACCACCTTGACCTCCATCCCCGGCGTCCTGCTGGTGGCCGCCTGCGTGCTGATGATGCAGGTCTACATCGACAACAATCCCGCGCTGTTCGATACCTCGGCCGCGCGCGCCGACCTGCGGCTTTTCCTGCTGTGCATGATCCTCGGGCTGACGGGCTGGGCCGGCCTGTGCCGGCTGCTGCGGGCCGAGGCGCTGAAGCTGCGCGAACTGGAATTCGTGCAGGCGGCGCGGGCGTTCGGCGTGTCGGACTGGTCCATCATGCGCCGCCATCTGCTGCCCAACGTCATGCACATCGTGCTGATCACGGTGGTGCTGGAGTTTTCCGGGCTGGTGCTGTACGAAGCGGTGCTGTCCTACCTGGGCATAGGCGTCGATCCCTCGATGAATTCCTTCGGTTCGATGATCAACGGCGCGCGGCTGGAGATGTCCATGGATCCGATGATCTACTGGAACCTGGGCACGGCCTTCGCGTTCATGCTGGCGCTGGTGCTGGCCGCCAACCTGTTCGCCGACGCGGTGCGCGCGGCCTTCGACCCGCGCACGCGGCGCTTCCGTCCGCGCCGCCGCGCGCTGGCGGCGCCGGGGCTGGTGAGCGGCGTGTTCGCCGTGTCGCCCGTGCCGGCGGAGGCGCGCGAGACCAGCCGGGAGGGGGAGGGGCCGGACGGCTCGCCGCCGGGTGATGACGACGATCCGGACGGTGCATCGCTTCGCGGTGATTCGCGCCGTGATTCGCGCGATGGGCCGGAAGGGGGAGGCCGCCATGAGTGATCGGAAGGACGTGAACCGGGCCGAAGACAAGGTCCATGGCGCGGCCCGCGACGCCCAGGGACGCCCGGCGGGCGCCCGTGGCGGCGATACCGTCTTGCGGGTCGACGGCCTGCGCGTGGACATCGCCGGCGAGCACCAGATGTTGCAGGCCGTCAAGCGCCTGAGCCTGGCCATCGAGCGCGGCGAAACCTTTGCCCTGGTGGGCGAGTCGGGCTGCGGCAAGAGCATCACGGCGCTGGCCTTGCTGCGGTTGCTGCCGGACGCGGCGCGCGTGGTCGGCGGCCAGGTCGACCTGGGCGGCGAAGACCTCAACCAACTGCCCGAGCGCGCCATGCGGACCGTGCGCGGCGGGCGCATCGGGATCATTTTCCAGGAACCGTCGACCAGCCTGAATCCGGTCATGCGGGTGGGCGACCAGATCGTCGAGACCCTGCGCGCGCATACGCCGCTGCGCGGCGCGCAGGCCCGCGCCCGCGCCATCGACTGGCTGCGGCGCGTCGGCATCCCGGATCCGGAGCGCCGCATCGATGACTATCCGATGCAGTTCTCGGGCGGGCAGAAGCAGCGGGTCATGATCGCCATCGCGTTGGCCGCCGAGCCGCAGTTGCTGATCGCGGACGAACCCACGACGGCACTGGACGTGACCGTGCAGGCCCAGGTGCTGGCGCTGCTGGCCGATATCCAGCGCGACATGGGCATGGCGATTTTGCTGATCACCCATGATCTGGCGGTGGTGCGCAACGTCGCGCAGCACGTGGCCTTGATGCGGGCGGGGGAAATCGTCGAAAGCGCGCCCGCGCGCCAGTTCTTCGAGGCGCCGCGGCACCCCTACGCGCGGCAACTGTTCGACGCGATCCCCGCCTTCGAGAAGCGCGGGCGGCCGCTGTCGGCCGCGGCGGCGGGTCCCGTTGCCGCATCCCCGCCGCCGGCCCGCCGCGGCGCGCCGGTCCTGCAGGTCAACGACCTGAAGGTGCACTATCCCGTGCGCAAGGGGCCGCTCAAGCGCATTCGCGCCTGGGTCAAGGCGGTGGACGGCGTGACGTTTTCCTTGCACGCCGGCGAGACCCTGGCCTTGCTGGGCGAGTCGGGCTGCGGCAAGACGACGACCGGCAAGGCCTTGCTGCGCCTGATCTACGGCGCGTCCATCAGCGGCCAGGCCTTGCTCGGCGGCCGCGACATCTTCGGCGCCAATCGCCGTGAAATGGCGCGCCTGCGGCAGGACATCCAGATCGTTTTCCAGGATCCCTTCGCCTCGCTCAACCCGCGCATGCGCATCGGCGACATCCTGCTGGAGGGCGTGCTCTCGCTGCGTCCGGACTTGCCGCGCGCCGCCTGCGAAGATCGGGTCGACGGGCTGCTGCGGCGGGTCGGCCTGCCGGCCGATACGGCCACGCGCTATCCCCACGAGTTTTCCGGCGGCCAGCGCCAGCGCATCGCCATCGCCCGCGCGCTGGCGGTCGAGCCCAAGGTGCTGATCTGCGACGAGCCGACCTCGGCCCTGGACGTCTCGGTGCAGGCGCAGATCCTGGACCTGCTGCGCGAGCTTCAGGCCGAACTGGGCATCGCCTACCTGTTCATCACGCACAACTTCGGCGTGGTGGAGTACCTGGCCGATCGCATCGCCATCATGTACGATGGCCGCATCGTGGAGGAGGGCGATACCGCCCGCGTGTTGCGCGAACCGTCGCACGAGATGACGCAGCGGCTGTTGGCGGCCGTGCCGCGGCTGTCGTTCGGTGCATAGGAAAAGCAAAAAAGGATCCGCCCGGCGCGGATCCAAAAGCACTGCTGCGTGCCGCCCGGCGGCCCAAGGGGCGTGGGCCGCCAGGAAGGCGGTTCGATCGCCGCTTCGTCGCGGCGATCGAAATCGGGGCGAGCCGCTCAGTCGTCCAGCGCGGGATCCTGCCGCGTCTCCAGCCAGGACAGGGTTTCATGGCGCAGCGCGCGTATGCATTGCGCCAGGAAACCGTGCATGGCCTGCAGTTGCTGGTGGTCGTGGCGGCGCGCCTGCAGGATGACTTCGTCGGCGACCAGGCGGCGCCGCTTCAACACGGCGCAGCGGGCCGGCACCGGGCGGATGACGATGATGCGGCGATCCAGCGGATGGCGGTCGCGCTTCACGTAGCCGGTTTCCTCCAGGCGGTTGATCAGGGCGGTGGCGCCGCCGGAGCTGATCCCCAGCAATTGCGCGAGCTGGCCGGTGGGCAGGGCGTCGAATTCGACCACCATCTCCAAGGCGCGCAGATCGGACAGCGGCATGCCCAATTGCGCCGCCAGCGTGGCCTGGCAGACGGCGGTGTAGGCGCTGAACTGGCGTCCGAGCATCAGGGCGACGTCGTCCAGCAGGTTCTGCCGCACTTGGCCGTCATCGCCGCGATGCATGAGGATTTCAGCGCCGCGGTTGGTATCGTGGCTCGCATGATTGCCGGGTTGAATTTCGAACATGGTCAGGACTCCTGGTCTGGTTCTGGTGTGGCGTTCAATTCGTTGTCTTTCACCGCGCGGCTTGCCCGCTAGGATTGCAGCCGCGGGTCTTGGGTTGGGGGGCGGCCGCGCGGCCTTTCTCCGCATAGGCTTTCACGGCGAGATCGTTTCCCGTGCGATCTTTCCCTGCCGCGCCAGGGCCTTCCGTCCAGGCCCTGGCGAGTCGGCCTTGCCGCGGCGATCGGGGGCGATCGGGGGCGGCAATCAGCGGCGGCCGAGCAAGCCGCCGACGAGACCGCCGAGCAAGCCGCCGTTGTTCGTGGCGCCACCGCTGGTGGTGTGGGCGCTCGAGCCGCCCGACGCGCCCGCGCCGCCGCCGGATGCGTTGGCGCCGCCCGAGGTGTTGGCCGCCACGGTGGTGTTGCCCAGGATGCCGCCCAGCAAACCGCCGTTGCCGGTGGAGACCGAAGCACCGGTGCCGCCGCCGGCCGATGCGCCGCCGGCGGCGTTGCCCGCCACGCCGCCCGCGACATTGCCGGCCACGCCACCTGCCGCGCTGGTCGCCGTCGTCACGGTGTTGCCGGCCACCGTGGCCACGCCGTTGACCAGCCCGCTGAGCAGGCCGCCCGTGTTGCCGGCGCCGGCCGGGTTCCCCGTGACCGAGGCCACCAGGCCCGTGACGGGCGCGAGCAGGCCGGCGTTGTTGCCGCCGCCGGACGGCACGCCGCCCAGGCCGCCGAGCAGGCCGTTGATCGGTTGCAGCACGCCGCCTCCGGCGCCCGCGCCGCCCGTCAATCCGCCGGTCAGCCCTCCCGTCACGCCGCCGACCGCGCTGGTAAGCGAGGCCACGCCCGCGGTGGCGTTGCCCAATACGCTGCCCAGGGGATTCGCCGCCGCCGGGTTGCTGCTGCTGACCAGGCCGCCGGCCGCGCTGGCCGCGTTGCCCACGCCGGTCAGCAGGCCGCCGACGCCCGCCAGTTGCGTGCCGCCCAGCGTGCCGCCCGAACCGGCGACGGCGCCGCCGATGCTGGTGAGCAGGCCGTTGACGGGCGCGCCCAGGCCGCTGGCGTCGCCGAGGTGCTGCGTCGCGCCGGCGACCTTGCCGACCAGGGGCGAGACGGTGTTGTCGACCGCCGCGCCGACGCCGGCCAGCGGCTGCGACAGGCCCAGCGGCACGACGTTGTCGACGGCGGCGCCCGTGTTGCCCAGGGCCGGTTCCAGGATGGCTTGCCGGGTGCCGGAAAGCGTGCGGTCCGCGACCTTGCCCAGCAGGCTGTTGACCGGTTGCAGCAGGCCGCCGTCCGCGGTCAGGGCGGCGGTGGCCGTGCCCAGCGCATTGGTGGCATTGCCCAACACGGTGGTCAGGGGTTGCGGATTGTCGGCCGAGGCATTGAGCAACCCGCCGGCGCTGGCCACGGTGTCGCCCAGGCCGCTCACCAAGCCGCCGACCGCGCCGTTCAGGTTGCCGGGCAGGGCGGTCGACGACACCGAGTCGCCCAGGTTGCCCACGGCGCCGCCGACCTGGCCCAGCAGGTTGTCGGCCGGCGCGCCCAGGCCGGTCGCCGCGCCCACTTGCTGCGTGAGCGAAGTGACGGTATTGGCGACGGGCGCCACGGTCGGATCCAGGGCCTGGCCGACGCCGCCGAGCAGCGAACCCGCGCCGACCGGCGCCACGTTGTCCACCGCGGCCCCGGCGTTGCCGAGCGTCGTCTGCAGCAAGCCGGCGTCGCTGCTGGGATTCGTGGGATTGCCGGGATTGCTGGGATTGCCAGGGTTATTGGGGTTGCCGGGATTGTTGGGATTGCCGGGGTTGTTCGGATTGTTGGGATCGCTCGGATTGTTGGGGTTCGAGGGGTTGGCGTTGTCGCCGCCGCCGTTGCCGCCCCCATCGCCGCCGCCATTGCCCCCGCCATCGCCGCCGCCCCCGGGCGTGGTGGGCAGGCCGTTGTTGTCGGCCATGGTGTCTTGATGGTGATGGCCGCCGCCGCCGCAGCCCGCGAGCGCGGCCATCAGCGCGGCGGTCAACACGGTGAGGCTCAACGTATGCTTGATGTCTTGAATTTTCCCGATGGCTTGCATGGCACGCTCCAGTCTGTCTCGTTATGACGGGCTCGACATGGCCCGATGACAGTACTGATGCGAAATCCATGCCAGGTTTGCGTCTTGCCGCGCGTCACGCTGCGCGTTGCACGATTCGCCTTGAATAAAGACATGGAAAATCAAGCGATTGGGAGACGATTACGTCTCCCGGCGAAGCCTTGGAAGACCGCTTTTCGAGGAGAAGACGGCACGGGCAAACCCTCGGTGCGGCGGCCGATGTTACGGGAACACGGGCCAACGTAACGTAACGCCCGAACGTAACGTCGATCGAAAAAAAGCGACTTCCGCGTATCCGCGAAAATCGCCCCGGGCGCCGGCGCCGGCGCCGGCGCCGTGCCGGCTTCGGCTCAATAGAACACCTGGTAATTGGCGTTGAACCGCCACCCCCGGCTGTCGTCGTTCAAGGTGGAAGAGCCTATCGGCTTGCCGACGTTGAAGTCGAACAGATAGAACCTGTCGTCCGTCAGCCGCACGCCGAGCGCGACCGAGGACAGGTGGCGATTGTTATAGGGCTTGAGCGCCGCGGCGTTGTACCAGGTCCGCGCATAGTCCACCAGCGCATAGGGCTGCACGGCGGACAGATAGCCCCATCCCGTCGAGAACTTGCGGTTCAGTTCGATCGACGCCCCGAGCCCCTTGTCGCCGCTGGTCTCCCCCTGCGGATAGCCCATGCCGAACCGCCAACTGCCGAAGGAAACCTGTTCCGAACTGGGCAGCACGTTGTCGCTGAACTGCCCCGCGCCGGACAGCACCAGCCCGAATTGCGCCGGCAGCGTGAAGCTCTGCTTCGCATTGATATTGAACCGCGTGAAGTCCAGGTCCACGTCCGGCGTCGCCGAATACCCGTAGTTCGATTCGATCGCCTTCTGCGCGCCCAGCCCCGTCATTCCCTTGGACACGCCCAGCGTAATGTCGGTGCTGCGCGCCGGGCCGACCGTGATGTAGCGCATCTCCGCGGTGGCGGCCCGCACGCGGGTCTTCTGGCGCAGCCACAGGTCGCTGCCGTGCTGGTCGTAGATGTCCTGCGCGTTGACCGCGTACATGCCCAGCGTGCCGGTCAACGAACTCTGGTTGTTCAACAGGAACGGATAGCTCACGCCGATGCCGATGCGGTCGTTCTTGACGGTGCGCTTGTAGCCCAGCATCTCTATCGTGTCGTCCTTGGGCTTGGCTTCGTAGTGATAGCCCTCCACCTTCACCGCCAGGCCGCTGGCGCCGAGCGGCACGGTCGCATCGCCCGCGTAATAGCGCACGTCGTCGGTGCCGAAAGGCACGGCGGCCGTCAGCCGGGTCTGCTCGCCCAGCGGCGTCAGGCTATTGGCGCTGGCGCTCGCCAGCGGCTGCATGCCGGTTCCCAGGTCCACCACGCCGGCGTTCGCGGTCACCGGCTTGTGCACGGCCTGGAGCACCAGTTCGCTGGCGCCGTCGGCGCGGCGCGGCAATTCCAGCGCGGGCGTGAACGTGACGCCGGGCACCATGCGCATCAGATTCAACTGGCGTTCCAGCGTGCGCTGCGTCAGGGGTTTTTCGTCGATCATCGGCTGCGCCAGGGTCCGCAAGCGGTCCGCCGCGTTGCCGATGTCGCCCTCGATGCGCATCGCGCCGATATGGCCTTCGACCACCGTCACCACCACCGTGCCCTCGGCGAAGGTCTGGTTCTGCACGACGGCGAAGGAAAGCGGATAGCCGCGTTCCCGATACAGCGTGGTGATGCGGTCGACCTGCTGCACCAACTGGCCCAGCGTGACGTCCTTGTTGGCCAGGGGAGCGAGGATGGCGCTGATTTCCTCGAAGGGAATCACGTGCGCGCCCGCCACGTCGAAATGGCGCGGCACGATGTGCTGGGCAAGGCGGGCCGCGATGGCCTGTTGCTCCGGGGTGGGGGCCTGCAAGGGCGGCGGCGCGGGCTGCGCCGGCTTCTCCATGGGCGGCAGCGAATCCACCGGATTGCCGCGCAAGGGACCGTCGGCATGGGCGCTGGATATCGCCAGGAGCGCGCCGGCCAGCAGCGGCGGGGCGAGCGCGGCGCGGCCGACTCGGCGCGCCGGGCAGGGATGCTTCGTCCATGAACGCTTCACTGGCTTCACTCTCGTCTTCCCCCTCTTGTTGCCCGATTGCCGCGGAGCCGGGAAAGGCCCTCATCCGCCCCGCTTATGTCGGCTACCGACGGTAATTGCCATCGAATTTGTATTTAAATATTTGTCTCAAACTGAGTGAAACCTATCTTTTGCGATCATTTATTCATGTCAAAAAACCAAAAACTCAGCCATTCGTAACTCAGCCAATAACAAAATCAAAATGTCGACAAAGCACAAAATTTCAAAAATAAAACAGCGTAAGTGTTAATAATGGCCTAATAATCCTCGAAAAAGCAGCAATTTATGGTCAAAGATGGAATTGAAAAACTAAAAATACAACATTACTAGGGTTTATCCCTACTGTTTAAAAATTGTTAATAGTTAAGATTGTTCTGCGTATTGCTTCATAAAATTTCAATGCGATGCAGCAAAAAGGTAGGGAGACTGTAATGAGGTTATACGGACACGCCAGGCAGGCCGCGATGGAAATCCGGCGCGGCCATGGCCCCTGGCCTCGCGGCCCATTACCGCTTCCGGCGGTTCTGGATTGAGCCGCCATGACTTCCGGCGGCATCGTCCCGTTCGCGTTCCAGGCGCGTTTCATGGCCTTGCTCTACAGCGTGGGGCCGCCCTGGCTTGTCTTGATTGGTATTCGCGGCGCCGCGCCGTTCCCGGGCGGGAAGCGCGGCGGCCGCGTGGTCGCACCGGGTGTCGCCGGTGTTTTCGTGTCGCAGCAACCCTTGCACTAGGGGGAGTGGATCATGCAACTGCAACTGCAACTGCTTAAGCGTTTCTGGCAAGACGAGGAAGGCGCGACGGCCATCGAGTACGGCCTGATCGCGGGCCTGGTGTCCGTGGTGATCATCGCCGGTCTGACGGTGTTGGGGCCGAACCTGAAAGACCTGTTCACCACCGTCAGTAACCAGGTGAAGGCGGCCAATGACGCGGCCACCGCGGCGGACAAATAGCCAGTAGCCGCCTCGCGCAACCCCTCTTGAACCCTGGACCATGGAGCAGGCCTGGTGGCTGGTTTTTGTCGCATTCAATGTATGCGTCGTGATCTACGACCTGCGTTGGCGCCGCGTGCCCAACAAACTGCTGCTCGCCGCGATGGCGCTGCAACTGCTGGCGCTCGCGGCGATGCGGACGGGACTGGTCGCCGGGCCGCTGCCCGGCGCGCGCGGCTGGGGCCAGGCCCTGGGCGGCTTTTGCCTGGGCCTGCTGTTCGTCGTGCCGTGGCGCCTGCGGCTGATGGGGGCGGGCGACGTGAAGTACATGGCGGCGCTGGGCCTGTTCACCGGCCCCTGGACGCTCGCGCTCGCCGTGCTCTGGGCCGGCGTGGCCGGCGGCCTTCATGCGCTCTGCCAGGTTTTCCGCATGGCGCGCCAGGGTCCCGCCGGCCGGCCGCGGCGCGGCGTGCCCTACGCGGCGTATATCGCGCTGGCGGCGCTCAGCGTGGCGCTTATGCCGTCGAGTTCGCCCTGGTGTTCACTGTGTTCTTCCTGCTGCTTTACGGGGTCGTGACCTACGGCTTCATCTTCGTGGCGCAGCAGTCCCTCAACCTGGCCGCCGATGACGCGGTCCGGATGGCCTTGCGCTGGCAGCAGGGGCCGGGCGCCATGCAGGCGCGCGCGGCGGCCGCCATGGCGGTGGCCAACGATCGCGCGGCCTGGCTGGGCGCGATGGGCGCGGCCGCGCCGGCGGTGGCGGTATGCGGGCCCGCCGGCGCCTTGAGCGCGGCCGGCGGCGGCGCGTGCAGCGGCCGCGCGCTGGACGACGATCAGTTCGAGGTCGTGGTCAGCTATGCCTACGGCGCGCATCCCCTGATTCCGACCCTGCCCGGCATGGGTCGGGCCGTGCCGGCGTCATTGTCGGCCCGCGCCACGGCGAAGCTGGGCAACGGCATGGTCATCGCGCGGGGGAACGGCTGATATGCGCGCCGCTCCCGCTCTCCCGGCCCGTGCGCCGCGCCGCGTTCGCCAGCCGGCGGCCGCACCGCGCGGGCGTGGACACGCCGCGCAGCGCGGCCTGGCCGCCCTGGAATTCGCCCTGGTGCTGTCCGTGTTCCTGCTGCTTTTCGGCGGCATCGTGGGCCTGGGCGGCGTGATGTGGGCGCAGCAGAAGCTGGCCGGCGCCGCCACCGAAGGCGCGCGGGCCGTGCTCGACAGCGGACAGGACGGCGCCGTCGACATGTCGGCCGGCTGCAAGGCGGCGCGCGATGCCGTGACCTGGCTGGCCATCGGCTGCACCGCCACGCAGCAGGCGTGCGCCTGGCCGGGAGGGGCCGGCAATGCCGCCGCGCGGTGCGCCGCGGTGTCCCTCAGCTACAGCACGGCGGACTGGCCTTTGTTGTCCCTGGCGCGCACCTTGTCCCAGGCGCTTTGGCAATCGGCGTGGGTGCCGCAGACCTTGACCGCGCATGCCGTGGTGCAGATTCAGGAGACGTTATGAGCAAGGTGGCCAGGATCGTGGCGCTGTTGTTGCTGCTGGTCGCGCTGGGACTGGCCTGGCTGGCCACGCGCATCGCCGTGCAGCCGGCGCCGCCGCCTTCCGCGCCCGCGGTGGCGCGCAGCCAGGCGGCCGCGCCGAGCTACCCGGTGGTGGTGGCCGCGCGCGCCATCGAGGCCGGCGCGCGGATCGATCCGGCCTCGCTGGCGGTGGCGCAATGGCCGGTGACGCCCGCCGGCGCGTTCGACGCGCCGGCCAGGCTGGCCGACGCCGTGGCCCGCGTGGCGATCCAGCCCGGCGAGCCGGTGACGCAATTCCAGTTGGCCCGCGGCCTGGCGGCCTATCTGAAGCCCGGCGAGCGCGCGGTGACCATCGCCGTCGACGAAATCGTCGGCGCCGGCAACCGCATCAAGCCGGGCGACATGGTGGACGTGTTCATCATGCTGGAGCGCGGGCAGGAAGTGGGCGGCACCCAGGCCCGGCTGCTGCAATCGCGTATGCGGGTGCTGGCCTATGGCAACCGGTCGCTGGACGGACCGGACGCGGACGAGAAGACGGCGGCCCAGCGCGGCGGCCCGCCGCCCGCGCCGCGCAACGCCATGCTCGCGGTGCCGGTGGCCCAGGTCAACGAGCTGCTGCTGGCGGCGCGTTCGGGCCGGCTGCAATTGGCGCTGCGCGCGCCCGGCGACGACGCCGTGGCCGCCCCCGAACTGTTCCCCGCGCGCCAGCCCGTGCTCGCCGCGCGGGCCGACCTGGACGTGGGCGAGAAGGCGCTGGCGGCCGACGCCGTGAACCGCGCCTATGCCGGCGACAGCCTGCCCCAGTTGTCGGGGCAGCCGCCGCGCAAGGAAGCGCCCGCGCCCCTGCCGGCGCAGGCGCCGCGCAAGGCGCGGGCAAGCGGCCGTTCCATCGAGGTGGTGCGTGGCGGGCAGAGCGAAACGGTTTCCTATTGAAGATTGGATGTTGCATGCAGAGTAGAAGAACCGGCAAGGACGACCGACGCGGCGGGATCGGACGTCGCGGGAAGAAAAGCGGCCGGCCATCCGTGGCCGCGCTGCTGGCCGGCCGCGCCGCGCCGTGCATGGCGCTGGCGCTGCTGGCGGCGATCGTGCCGGCGCATGCGCAGCAGCTCTCGCCGCAAACGCAGCGGCAATCCGTGCAGCAGGGCGGCGTTGCCAGCCGGTCCGCGCCCGCGCCGCGCGCCGCTGCCGCGATCGCGCCCGCCGAGGAACTGGCGGTGCCCTTGCGCGGCCAGTACGCGCTGCCGCTGACGCGCTCGCCCTCGCGCATCGCGGTCGGCGATCCCGAGGTGGCCGACGTCAAGGTGCTGCCGCCGGGCCCCAACCGCGCCGGCCAGGTGCTGGTGCTGGGCAGGAAGCCGGGACTGACGCAATTGCAGGTGTGGAGCGGCGCCGATGCCGCGCCCCAGGTCTGGAACGTGCGCGTCATGGGCGACGTGCAGGCGGCCCTGGCCGCGCGCGGCGCGTCGGGCGCGGCGCGGGTCGACGTCGCCGGCGGCGGCGCCGTCGTCAGCGGCCAGTCGCCTTCCGTCCTCGATCACCGCAACGGCGTCGAGGCGGCGCGCGCGGCGGCCGGCAAGGACAAGGTGGTGGACGTCTCCACGGTCGGCGTCAGCGCGATCGTGCAGGTCGAGGTCAAGATGGTGGAGGTGTCGCGCTCCACCCTGAAGGACGTCGGCATCAACGCCAACTTTGGCAAGGGGCCGTGGGGCGCGTCCTCGAACCTGATTCCGAGCGGCCTGGCCAGCGCGCTGGGCGGAACCGCGAATGGCTTCGTCTTCGCCTACGACGCGGCGCGTTTCGGCGCCACGCTGTCCCTGCTGGAGTCCAACGGCCTGGCGCGCGTGCTGGCCCAGCCGACCTTGCTGGCGCAATCCGGGCAGAGCGCCAGTTTTCTCGCCGGCGGCGAAATCCCGGTGCCCGAGGCCGGCGGCCTGGGGACGCAGAGCGTGGTCTACAAGCCTTTCGGCATCGGCTTGAGCGTCACGCCCACCGTGCTGTCGCCCAGCCGCATCGCCCTGAAGGTGGCGCCGGAAGCGAGCGAACTCGACCCCACCAACGGCATCCCTATCGTCAACGGCAATACGACCACCGTGATCCCCGCCTTGAGCACACGCAAGGCGGACACCACCGTCGAACTGGGCGACGGCGAAACCTTCATCATCAGCGGCCTGGTCTCGCGCCAGACCAAGGCCGCGGTGAGCAAAGTGCCTTTCCTGGGCGACCTCCCCATCATCGGCGCTTTCTTCCGCGGCGTGAGTTATTCGCAGGACGACCGCGAACTGGTCATCGTGGTGACGCCGCACCTGGTGCGGCCGATCGCGCGCGGCGTCAGCCTGCCGCTGCCCGGCGCCCGCGAGGAAGTGGGCAACAGCGCCGGCACCGCGTGGGGGTATTACCTCCTGGGGCCGGCCGGCGGCCAGCAAATGCCGGGATTCTCGAGGTAAGCAACATGAAAACACACTCCAAGGAATGGGTGGCGGCGCAACAGGCCGGCTGTTTCCTCTTCTGCTCGAACGATGCGAACGTGGCCAGCCAGTTGAGCAGCGCCATCGGCGACATGGGCCTGCTGATGCAGGAAATGCCGGGCATGGAGCATCTGGCGCGGCGCCTGGCCGAACTGGATCCGCGCGTGGTCTTCCTGGATTTCACTCGCAACGAGAACGAACCCGGCAAGTTCCTGCAGGCCGCCGATCTGGCGCGCATGCTGGCGCGCGTGGCGCCCGCGGTGCCGCGCGTGGCGGTGGGCCATCTCGCGCACCCCGAGGGCGCCATCGCCGCGCTGCGCGCCGGCGTCAGCGATTTCGTCGATCCCGGCGTGGCGCCCGACGAGGTCCGCGAGGTCGTGCTGCGCGTGATGGAGATGCAGGAAGGCGCGGCGCCCGCCGCCATGCGCGGCAGCCGCCGCAGCGTGGTGCTGCTCGGCGCGCGGCCCGGCGTGGGCACGAGCACCCTGGCCGTTCATCTGGCCGGACTGATGCAGGACCGCATGGCGCAGGCCGGCGCGGCCCGTCCCGGCGCCGCCCGGCCCGCGAAGGGGCAGGGCGACGGCAGCCAGTTGCCGCTGTCCGAGCGGGTCGGGCTGCTGGACCTGGGTTGGCCGGTGGGCGACTGCCTGCTGTACCTGAACATCGACGGCGATTTCGATTTCGCCGAGGCGGTGCGCAATCTGCGCCGGCTCGATCCGACGCTGCTGGGCTCCGCCATGGCGCACACGCGCAGCGGCATCAGCGTGCTTCCCATGCCGCGCGACGTCGCGCGCATGCGCGGGATTTCGCTGTCCGATTCCCTGTTGCTGTTCGAACGCCTGCGCCAGCACTATGGCCTGTTGCTGGCCGACGCGGGCGGCTTCTCGAATCCCGAGTTCGTCGCGGGCCTTGCGCGCTCGGCGCAGGAGACCTGGCTGGTGACCGACCAGGGCGTGGGCGCCCTGGTCTCCCTGGCCGGCCTGCTGCGCGAGCTGGAGCAGCAGCAGGTCGATCGCGCCCACCTGCGCCTGGTGGTCAACCGCTACGACGAGCGCTACGGCATGACCGCCGCGCAGATCGCGGAGCGTTTCGGCCTGGAGCTGGCCGGCACCTTGCCCGATCGCACGCTGCCGCTGATGGTCTGCACCAACCAGGGCCATCTGCTGTACGAGGATGCCGAACGGGACGCCTACGTGCGCGCCGTGCAGCATCTCGCGGAACGTCTGACGGCCGAGTATGTCGCCCCGGGCGGGCGCGGCGGCTGGCTGGCGACGTGGTTGCCGGGAGTGCAGCGGCGCATGTCGCTGCTGGGCGATTGACAGGCGCGCGAGCGCCGGCTGGAGAGGAACGCGATGATCATGACGCCCACGGTGGAGTTCGGCGGGGAGGACGAGGCCTTCGGCGGTACGCCGCGCTTTCAGGAGGTCAAGAATTCCGCGTACGAGCATCTGCTCTCGCGCATCGAGGAACTGGGCGCGGAGTTCGGCCGCTGGACGCGCCAGGCCATCCAGGAGTTCGTCGATATCGAGGTGGCCAGCTTCGTGCGCCTGCGCCGGCTGGCGATCAACGAGGCCGAGATGCGCCAGGTCGCGGCCGCGCTGACCAAGGAGCTCGCCGGGCTGGGGCCGCTGGAGGACCTGCTGGCCGATCCGGCGGTCGAGGACATCCTGATCAACGGGCACGACAAGGTGTTCGTGTCGCGCCGGGGCGTGCTGGCGCGCGAGACGACGCGTTTTTCGGACAACCAGCACGTGCTGCGCATCGTGCGCCGCATCCTCGCGCCGATCGGCCGGCGCCTGGACGAATCCAGTCCCATGGTGGACGCGCGCCTGCCCGACGGCGGCCGCCTGAACGTGGTCATCGAGCCGCTGGCGGTGGACGGGCCCATGGTCTCCATCCGCAAGTTCCGCCAGGACCCGCTCAAGCCCGCGGACCTGATGACGCTGGGCACCTTCGATGAAGAAATCCATCGCCTCCTGAGCCTGGCGGTCAGGCACCGCTGCAATATCCTGGTCTCCGGCGGAACCAGTTCCGGCAAGACCTCCCTGCTGAATGCGCTGGCCTTCTTCGTGCCGGAAACGGAGCGCGTGGTGACCGTGGAAGACACGGCCGAGCTGTCGCTGAACCATCCCCACGTGGTGCGGCTGGAATCGCGCCAGGGCGGGTTCGACGGCGCCGGCCTGGTGAGCATCCGCGATCTCATCCGCAACAGCCTGCGCATGCGGCCCGACCGCGTCATCGTCGGCGAAGTGCGCGGCGCGGAAGTGATGGACATGATGCAGGCCATGAACACCGGGCACGAAGGCTCGATGGGCACCATCCACGCGAATTCCCCGCGCGAGTGCCTGTACCGCATCGAAATGCTGGCGGGCTTCGCCGGCTACCAGGGCAGCGAGGACAGCCTGCGGCGGCAGATCGCCAGCGCCCTGGATTTCATCGTGCAGATCGGCCGGCTGCCCAACGGCAAGCGGCGCGTGCTGTCGGTCACGGAGGTCACCGGCATGAGCGACAACGTGATCGCCACGCAGGAGCTGTACCGGCACGAGGTGTACACGACGCCGGACGGCGAGGAAAAGGACCGCTGGGTGGGCCTGGGCATCCATCCGCATACGCCCAAGCTGGCCAAGGTGCGCGACGAGTTGCGGGGCGCGCCCCCGGCCGGCGCGCCCGACGACAACGGCGGCGGCGGATTCTGGAGCCGGAGGCGCTGATGGTGCTCTGGCATTGGATCCTCGCGTGCATCTCGACGGCGCTGCTGTTGTTCGCCATCGCCATCCTGCTGTGGCGGCACGCCGGCTCGGGCGCGCAGCGGGCCGCCACCTCGGCCTTCCTGGATCGGCAATTGGGACGCCGCCGCGATGCCCGCGAGGGGGCCGCGCCGGACGCGGGCGTCCGCGCCGCGGTGGCGGCCGGCCGCGGCCTGGGCTGGTGGCATCGCATCCTGTCGCGCGCGGGCGTGACGCCTGGCGCCGGCTTTTATCTCGGCCTGTTCGGGCCGGCCATCGCCGTTCCGGCGGCGCTGCTGGTCGCGGCCGGACCGTTCGCGGCCGTGGCGGCCCTGGTGCTGCTGGGCGGACTGGCGGTATTCCGCATGTGGCTGAAGATCGACAGGCGCCAGCGCCGCATGTTGTCGCAACTGCCGGGTTTCCTGGAGTCCATGGTGCGCCTGCTGACCATAGGCAACAGCCTCGGCGCGGCCTTCCAGACCGCCGCGGGCAACGTCAACGAACCCTTGCGCGAGGTGCTGTTGCGCGCCGACAGCCTGACGCGCACCGGCAAGGAACTGGATGCGGCCCTGCGCCAGGTGTCGGAGCAATACGGCCTGCGGCAGTTGTTCCTGCTGGCCTCCGTCATCGGCGTGGCCCAGCGCTTCGGCGGCCGCAGCGACCAGATCCTCGATCGCATGGCGGGCTTCATGCGCGACGTCGAACAGGCGCGCGACGAGTTGTCGGCCTTGTCGGCGGAGGTGCGCCTGTCGGCCTGGATCCTGGCCTTGCTGCCGATCGGCCTGGCCGCTTTCATCATCATCTTCAACAACGGCCTGTTCATGACGCTGTGGAACGATCCGGCGGGCATGCGCATGCTGATGGCCGCCGTCGGCCTGCAGATCGGCGGCTCCTATTGGCTCTATCGCATGTCGCGCGGCGTATAGCGGCGCCATGGGAACCTGGGAGGAGAGATGGACGGGATGATGGCGGCGATGCAGGGCAATCTGGCGCTGGCGGCGGCCACGGCGCTGCTGGCCCTGGCCTTCCTGTCGCTGGCGCTGGGGCTGGCCCTGCGCGCGGCGCGCCAGGGGCGCAACCGCCGCGTCGTCGACCGGGCGCTGGCGGCCCGCGACAGGCGCCGCGCCGAGCAGGCCGCCGACGTGCCGGACGCGGCGAGCCGCATGGAGGCGGTCAAGGCCATGGCGCAATCGGTGGGCGATCGGCTCGAACACGGGCGGATGGGCGATGCGCTGCTCGCGGAGGAAGACCGCAAGTTGATCGATATGTGCGGCTATGCCGATGCCGGCCGGGCCCGCGCCGTATTCGTCCTGGCGCGCGCCGCGCTCGCCGTGGCGCTGCCCGTCGCGGCCTGGCTGCTGGTGGGCGATCGCGTCCTGCTGCTGAGCGGCGGAATGACCAAGGGCGTGGCGGTGTTCGTCGGCCTGGCGCTGGGATGGATGCTGCCCAAATGGGCCTTGCTGCGCCGGGCCGGCGAGCGCCGCCGCATGGCCGTGACGGAGCTCCCGCTGCTCATTGACCTGCTGCGGCTGTTGCAGGGCGTGGGGCTTTCGACGGACCAGAGCCTGCATATCGTGGTCACCGAGTTCCAGCGCGTCCTGCCGGTGCTCGGCCACGAACTGCGGGTGGCCAACGAGCAATACGCGCGCGGCCGCACGCGGGAGCAGTCGCTGAGCCGGCTGATGAACGGTTTCGACAACGACGACCTCAACGCCATCTGCCGGCTGATCGTGCAGGTCGACCGCCACGGCGGCGCCGTGCAGGAGCCGCTGACCCGCTTCGGCGAGCGCGTGCGCGAGCGGCGCAAGCTGGACCTGCGCGAGAAAGTGGCGCGCATCACGGTGAAGATGACCGGCGTGATGGTGATCACCTTGTTGCCGGCGCTGTTGATCGTGACGGGCGGCGCCGGCCTGCTGGCGGTGATGCGCGGCCTGGCGCGGGTGGGGGGAGGATAGGGCATGGAAAGGAAAGCCGCGATGGCGCTCGGGATGGGCGCGCTGTTGTGCCTGGCGGGCTGCGCGAGCCGCGAGCCCTCGGCGCTGGACGTCTACCGGGAGCAGCAGGAAAAGCAGGCGATGATCCAGCAGAAGCAGGATGAGATCGATCGCGCCAACCGGCCCACGCAGCCGGCGCTGGTGCTGTCCATGATCCGCCAGGCGCAGGACCAGGGGCGCTGGTTCGCCTCGCTGGCCTACATCGAGGCCTACCGGCAGCAGTTCGGCGAGACGCCGGAGCTGGCGCGGCTGCGCGCGGACGCGCTGCGCCTGACGGGCCAGCCGCGGGCCGCCGAGGCCGCCTATCGCGGTCTGCTGGGCGGCGCGCAAGCCGGCAGCGGATGGCGCGGGCTGGGGCTGCTGGCGGGCGCGCGGGGAGATTACGCGCAGGCGGCCGACGACCTGGCGAAGGCGGCCGCGGCCTATCCCACCGACGCCCTGGTGTTGAGCGACCTGGGCTACGCCAGGCTGCGAGCCGGCGACACGGCGGGCGCGCGCGTGCCGCTGGGCCAGGCGGCCGAACTGGATCCGGCCAACGCCAAGGTGATCGGGAACCTGGCCTTGCTGCTGCTGTGCGAAGGCGACGCGGCGGGCGCGGAGCGCGCCATGACGCAGGCCGCGTTGAGCCCCGAGGCGCGCGCCGGCGTCCTGCGCCTGGCCGACGAGATGCGATCTTCGGCCAGCGTCGCTGTCGTGGATAGCCGGTCTTCCCGTCCCGTCGTGCGCGCGGTGGATGCCGCCGGCCGTCCGGTCGGCGAGACTGCCGCCGCGCCGGGCAATGCCCCGGGCCACGCATCGTCGGCCGCCGACCCGGCGCCGGTGTCCGCGCTGTTCGGCCTGCAACCCTTGATGGACCGCTTCGGTGCGATGGCGCCGGCGACTCAACCTTGAACCGGAGCGATACATGATCCTGCCTCGTCTTTCCTGCGCCGCCGCGCTGCTGCTGGTTGCCACCGCCGCGTCCGCCCAGGGCAATGCCCCGCTGACGGGCACGATGGCCTCGCCCGGCGCGGCCGTTCCTGGCGCAGCCACTGCGGCCGGCGGCGCGACCCTGACGGAGCGCCCCGTCGTGCGCCAAGTCAGCACGCCCATGCCGGTCTCCGGCGCCGACACCGCGCCGCCGCCTTCCGGCCCGGCGTATGCGGCCCCGCGTCCCTCGGCCGCCGCGCCGGCTCCCGCCGACGAAGGGCCCACCGGCGCCGGCGGCATCACCCGCGCGCTGCTGGCGGCCCAGGCCGACGGCCGCCGTGCCGCGCCCCTGCAACCGATGCTGGGCCCGGTGGCCACCGCGTCGTGGGAACGGTATCTGGACAGCTTCAACCAGCCCATCCCGCAATGGTTCCGCGAGCGCGTCGACAGCAGCCGCGGTTCGTCGGCGCAGTGAGCCGGGCATTCCCATGTTCCGCCCGCGCCGCATCCTGCCCCAGCGCCATCGCCAACGCGGGTCCATCCTGGCGCCGGCGGTGATCGGGCTGTTCGCCGTGGTCGTCCTGCTGGGCGGGGTGCAACTCGGCTACCTGTTCTACGTCAAGCGGGACATGCAGAAGGCGGCCGACCTCGCCGCCCTGAGCGGCGCGCAGGCCCTGGGCAACGGCAACGCGCTCGACTGCGCCGCGGCCACGACGGCCGCGGCCGCGGCGGCGCGAGCGAATCTTCCGGCCCCGGCGGACGCGGCCAACGTCTCGGCCGATTGCTGGCGCTGGGACCCCGTGAACAACGACGCCGACCCGCGCCACCTCGCGGCGCCCACGGCCGGGCAGCGCTTCAATGCGGTGATGGCGACGATAGACCGCGCGATTCCTTCCCTGGTGCCCTTCATGGAAGACCGCACGGTGGGCGTGCAGGCGGTGGCGGCTCGCCCGGGCGAGCCGGTGGCGGCGTTCTCGATAGGCACGACCTTGCTCGCATCCCGGCAACGGCCCGGCACGCTGGTCAACCTGCTGGCGGCCGTGGGCCTGGACCTGGACAGCGCCAAGCTGGTGGGCTACGACGCCGGCCTGGCCGACGTGCGCATCACGCCGGCCGGACTCCTTCATCGACTGGGCATCGACGTCGCGAGCGACATCACCGTCGGCCAGTTGAACAGCCTGCTGGCGGCCAACCGCGTGTCGCTGAACGATCTGCTGGATGCCGTGGTCGTGGCGGGCGGGCAGGGCGGCCTGCTCGCCGCCAACGTCACGCTGGTCAACGCCGTCAAGAGCCAGCTCGGGCTGGATGCGCTGAACGTGGCGCTGGGCTCGGATTCGGCCGGCCGCGGCGGCGGCCTGTTCGCCGAGATCACCGCGCCGGACGCGCAGTCGGCGCTGAACACCCGCATCGGCGCGCTGGACCTGATCGCCGCCGCCGTGGGCGTGGCGACAGGCGGCCATGCGGTGCAGGGCGGCGCACCCGTCGACATCGCCGGCCTGGTCACCGTCACGCCGTCCTTCAGCATCGTCGAGCCCGCCCAGATCGCCATCGGCGGCGTCGGCGCTACGGCCTACTCCGCGCAGGTGCGGGTCTTCCTGCGCGTCACCGTTCCCACGATCAAGCTGCTCGGCCTGCTGTCCTTCGGCATCGACCTGCCCATCGTGGCCGACCTGGTGGCGGGGCAGGGCACCCTCACCGATCTCTGCACCGAGACCGACTCGTCCGGCCGCGATCTCGCCACCATCGCCGTGAAGACGTCCGTGCTGGACGCCTGCATAGGCGACCTGACCCAGGAGAGCGCCTTTTCCTCCAAGCAACCTTGCGGCACGGATTTGCATGACCATCAACTGTTGACATTAAAGGTGTTCGACGTGGATATGGGAGTCAACAACCATATCCCGCTCCCCCTGATCAAAGGGGAGGCGACGGTCACGCTTTACGCGGGACAGAAGGTTCCCGTACCCACCAAGCCGAGCCTGCAACTAGGCAATGAAGTGAAGGACCTCACCGACGCCGCGCTCACTTTCTTGCTGGGCCATGTCGCGCAGAAGGGTGGCGATACGCAGTCCGGCGACGCCGCGTCCTCGCTGGCCAAGGGCTTCTGGGCGCAGGCCCGCGATGGCAACAAATGCAATCCGAATGCCGGCGGCGCGGACGGCTACAACTGCCGGAACGACTTGTGGCAGTCCGCCTTGAAGCTGGCGCAGCAAGCGTCGGCGGGGCTCGGCGATTATCTGGACAAGCAGCCCAACGCGGGCCTGCTGACGGGCGTCGCCAATCTGTTGACGGGACTGACCGGCGCGCTGGACAAGGCGCTCAGCGATATCGTCGGCGCGCTGGTGCCCACCAATGCCTGCGCGACGTTCACCTTGCTGCCCCTGGGCTACGGAGGAACGGAAAGCGGCTGCGTCGGCGAGATCGCCAAGCGCTTCGCCGGCAAGCCGAACGCCGGCGCGGCGCTGTCCAACGTCGTCCTGGGCCTGCTCGGGCCGCTGTTCGACGCGCTGCGGCCGGCGCTCGACGCGATCGGCGACGCCCTCCTGGACGTCGTCAACAACGAGGTCGGCCTGGACCTCAACCGCGTCGACGTCAACCTGATGTCCCTGCAATGCAACGGCAAGGGGGTGCAGCTTGTCTTCTGAGCCCATGAACGAACTCGCCATCCACGAGGAGATCGATCTCTACGTCTGGGAAGGATCCTCCGACATCGCCCCGCGGGCCGAGCGCTGCCTGTCCGGCTACGACGTCAGCGTGATCCGCGCCGACGCCGGGCTGGCGTTTCCGCCGCCGCGCGAGGCCGCGCGGCCCGCCGTGGCGCTGGTGTCGGTCACGGTCATGAACGACGCCCGCTTCTCCGGCCACGACTGGCTGGCGGCGCAGGGCATCCCGGTCATCTGGGTGGCGTCCGAGGAACGCAATCGCGATCCTCGCTACTACCCGCCGGCCTATTCGTACACGCTGCCTTTGTCCTTCACCGGCGCGGCTTTGCGCGCGCTGCTGTTCCGTCTGGCGGGCATCGCCCATGCCGCCGACCGCGCGGCCGCCCGCGCGCCGCGCCCGCTGGTGGCGGTGTCCGAGAGCATGCGCGCGCTGCTGGCCGAGGCGCGGACCTTCGCGGATTGCCGCGCCAGCGTATTGATCCACGGCGAAACCGGCGTGGGCAAGGAGCGCGTCGCGCGGCTGCTGCACGATCACGCCTCATGGTCCGCGGGCCCGTTCGTGGCGGTCAATTGCGGCGCCATACCGGAAGGGCTGTTCGAGGCGCATTTCTTCGGCCACGCCAAGGGTGCGTTCACCGGCGCGATCGGCGCCCACAAAGGCTATTTCGAGCAGGCCAACGGCGGCACGCTGTTCCTCGATGAGATCGGCGACCTGCCCCTGTACCAGCAGGTCAAGCTCCTGCGCGTGCTGGAGCAGAACACCGTCACGCGCCTGGGATCGACCGCCGAAATCAACGTCGACTTCCGCCTGGTCGCGGCGACCAACAAGCATTTGCGCGCGCTGGTGGCCGAGGGCGCCTTCCGCGCCGATCTCTATTACCGCCTGGCCGTCATCGAACTCCACGTGCCCAATCTGGAAACGCGCGGGCCGGTCGAGAAGGCCGCCATCTTCAAGGCGCTGCTGGAGCGCTATCTGCCGGGCGACACGGCCGTCGTGCCCGACTGGCTGATAGACCGCGTATCGCGGACGCGCTTTCCCGGCAACGTGCGCGAGCTGTCCAACCTGGTGGAGCGGGTGGGGATCATCCGCCGCCAGTTCCGCGAATGGGACCGGGCGCGGATCGAGCGCGTGTTCGATCGCCTGGAGCAGGGCACGCCGCCGGGGCCCGGCAATGGCGACGGCGCCGTGGCGGGCCGCGAGGCCGAGCCGGCCGCGCGCGCGCCGTTCACGCCGGCCGAGCAAGCCGAGCGCGCGCGCGTGGTCGCGGCGCTGGAGGCCAACGGCTGGCGGCGCCAGGACACGGCCAATATGCTGGGCATCAGCCGCAAGGTGTTGTGGGAAAAAATGCGCAAGTTCCAACTGGCCGAAGGGCAGGGGGAACTGGCGGACGGAGCCGTGGAGGCGCCCTGAGTTTTCCGTTTATCATTGCCGGTCGCCCGTTACTCGTAACAGGCGAAATACAAGAACCATAGCGGGTAGAGAAGAGGATTGCATGAAGCGTGAACCCTTGCGTATCGTGGGCCGAATGTCGGTATTGGCCGGCGTCCTGTCGGGCTTGATGGCCTGCGCCAGCGCGCAGGTTCCGGCCCAGCGTCCCGCCGTGGTCCAGGTGGAGAAGGACGCCAGGGATCCCGCCGCTCCCGTCACCCCGCCCGCCGCGGCCGCCGCGCCCTTGCCGGCGTCCGCCTCCGCGCCGGCGCCGACCAGCACTGTCGCCGAGCTGCAGCAACTGATCCAGTCGCGCCAGGTGACCGAGCTGCGCACGACCTACAACGGCAGTTACGGCGCCAGCCTGTTGTTCAAGAGCGAGGACCTGGCCTATTACGTCGCCTTGTTCCAGCAGAAGAACTTCTGGCGCGTGGTGAAGACGCCCTCGGAAGCCCAGGCCGAATCGACCTATCGGGCATTCGCGCAGCAGTCCGCCGAGCTGGCGTCGGCGGACATCCGGCGCATCAAGCTGCAAGCGGAGTACGCGCACAACGAACGCCTGCTGGCCCAGCGCAGCGCCGAGCTGAATACGCTGCAGGCGGACGCCGCGCTGCGCAAGAGCCAGGAAGCCCAGGTTGCCGCCCGCCAGGAGCAGGCGCGCCAGGAAACCCAGGCCCTGAACGAGCAGCAGCAGGACGTGCGCCAGCAATTGCGCGACCTGCAGCGCCAGATCGATGCCTTGCAGGCGCAGCAGGCCGACGTCGGCCAGTCCGCCGCGCGCGCGAAACGCGCGAGAGGCGGCAGGTAAGACGAGGTCCGGCATCCGTCTCCCTTGGGAGTACGGTATGCTTTACGCCATGAAAGTATTCGACTTGCAATGCGAGGAACACGGCCACGTTTTCGAGGGCTGGTTCGCTTCGCATGATGATTACGACAGCCAGCAGGCGCGCGGCCTCGTCTCCTGCCCGGTTTGCGGCAGCGGCAAGGTCGTCAAGCGCCTGTCCGCGCCGCGCCTGAACGTCGGCCATTTCCGCGAACCGGAGGCGGCGGCGAGCGTGCCCGCGCCGGCGCCGGCCGCGGCCCCGTCCTCCGGCTCGGTGCAGATGGCGCGGCTACAGGCCGCCATCTTCAACCAGGTGCGCGAGATGGTGCGCCGGGCCGACAACGTCGGCGACCGCTTCGCGGAAGAGGCGCGCCGCATCCATTACGGCGAGGCCGAGGACCGCGCCATCCGCGGCACGTCCACCCCCGAGGAACGCGCCGAACTGGCCGAGGAAGGCATCGAAGTCCTCGGACTGCCGGATATCTTCGACGACGAACGCCTGCAATAGCGGCACTAGCGGCACTAGCGGCGCGGTTTCAATAACGGCGCGGTTTCGCCCCGCCGCCCAAATGAACAAAGCCCCCGGGGCCGGGAAGGCGCCGGGGGCTTGTCATGGGATCGCGGATCAGTTCACGCGGCTGCGGTATTCGCCGGTGCGCGTGTCGATTTCGATCTTGTCGCCGATTTCGCAGAACAGCGGCACGTTGATGTCGAAGCCGGTGTTGATCTTGGCGGGCTTGAGCACCTTGCCCGAGGTGTCGCCGCGGACGGCCGGCTCGGTGTAGGTGATTTCACGCACGAGGCTGGTCGGCAGTTCCACCGAGATGGCGCGGCCGTCGTAGAAGACCACTTCCACGGGCATGGCTTCTTCCAGGTAGTTCAGCGCGTCGCCCATGCTTTCGGCTTCGATTTCGTACTGGTTGTACTCTTCGTCCATGAAGACGTACATCGGGTCGCCGAAGTAGGAGTAGGTGCACTCCTTGCGTTCCAGCACGACCACGTCGAACTTTTCGTCGGCCTTGTAGACCGATTCGCTGCCCGAGCCGGTCAGCAGGTTCTTGAACTTCAGCTTGACCACGGCCGCGTTGCGGCCCGACTTGTTGTATTCGGCCTTCTGGACCACCAACGGGTCCTTGCCGACCATGATCACGTTGCCGACTCGCAATTCCTGAGCGGTTTTCATCGATAAAACTCCGGGTATCTTGGGTTGGCCCAGCCCTGCGGGATGGACGCCAAACTTTGGCGTCGCTGGCACCATTGCCACTTCCGCCTGGCCACACCTTCCCGTGCGCCGCGCGCTGTCGTCAGGGAGTCGTCGAAGCCGTATGCGAGATGTGGATCTCTCAGGCTCATGTCCCTCAGACTTGCGTCTCTCAGACTTGAATCCCTATACGGCAGGGGCGTTTCCGTCCACTGATGAGCGGGGCGGCAAAATCGGGAGGTAAATAGCCGCAAAGCCCATGATTCTAACCTTTTTCCCGGTGTTTTGCGCAAAATGCGACCAAGCGCTCAGCCAGGCTGCTCTGCCGCGCGTAATCGTCATCCCAGGCGATGGCGCGCGCGCGCCAGGCATCCCAGGCGGGCGGCGCCAACGCCGCGGCCAAGGCCTGGGCGACCTCGGGACGACCGGCGGCGGCGTCCGCGCAGGCGGGCTGGTTCCAGGCCTCGATGAGGGCGCGCGCCGGCGCCGGCGGGTTGTAGCGCGCCAGCCACGCCTGCAGCTTCTCCAGGTGCGCGTTTTCTTCCTGGACGTAGATCTGCCAGACCAGCGGCCGGGCGGCCCAGGCGGCGCGCAGGAAGGAATCCTCGCCGCGCACGAAATTCAGGTCGGCGCACCAGAGCAGGCGGTCATAGTCGTCCTGGCCGAGAAAGGGAATCCGCGCCACCGTCACGGGACCATGCGGCGCCGCCGCGCCGCCGTCCAAGCCGGGCGCCACCCCTTCGGGCGCCAGCAGCAGCGCCGGGGCGCGGAAGCCTGCCGGCAGCGCCGCGGCGGGCGCGTCGGGATAGCAGAACAAGGTGGCCAGCAGCGCGCCGGCTTCCCATTGCGCCAGGACCGGCGCGGGCAATCCCAGGCCGGCCAGGAAGTCGCGCTGCGCGCCGCGCTGCCGCTGAAAGGCGTCGCGGGCCGCGCTCAGGCCTTTTTCCCGCAACAGGCCACCGGTGTCGGGCGTGAAGCCGGGGAAGAAGAAATACTTCGCCAGGCCGTCGGCCTGAAGGGAAGGCAGGCCGTGGCAGGACGCCACCCAGTCCTCGGCGCTCAGGTATTCGAGGTTCAGCCACAAGGGCCGGCTGGCGCGCATGGCGGCGCGGAAGGCCGGCGGCGGATCGCAGGCGAAGGCCTCGATGACGACGTCGCCGGGCGGCGGCAAGGCCGCCATCGCGTCGTGCCAGGCCAGCAATTCGACGCCGTCTGCCGTCTGCCGTTCGGCGTGGGGATCGGCATGCGGGGCCAGCCGGCAGAACGCCGGCAGGTCGTCCAGCCACAGGCGCACGCGCCAGCCATGCTCGGCCGTCAACTGGCGCGCCAGGCGCCAGCAGACGCCTATGTCGCCATAGTTGTCGACCCGCTTGCAGAAAATGTCCGCGAGCAGGGCGGCGCGAGGTTCAGGCATGACGGGCTCCGCCAGCGAAGCAGCGCGCGATCATGGCCGGCCGCGCCGCGGTCAATGGAAATGGGCGGGGCCGGCCTGCGCGTCCTCGGGCAGTTCGGCGTGCACCATTTCGCCCAGCGGATTGGGGAAATAGGGCGCGCCGCAATCCTCGCAGAAGTCCATGGGCTGAAGGCCCGGGATGCGGCGGACTTCGGTCACGCCCAGGTCCTTGAGCAGGGCGGCGATTTCCTCGACCGGGTTGGCGCCTTCGTGCTCGGTGTCCTCGTCCTCGCGGCCGTAGAGCGGCCAGACGCAGCCGTACATGACGTCGTTGCTGTTGCGGGCGGTGAAGGAAACCCGGTATTCGTCGATGCGGGTCTCGCCGCAGCCGGCGATCACGGCGCGCAGTTGCGCGGGTTGCAGGTTGACGGAGGACTCCAGCCAGTTGACGGCGGCGCGCAGGGCCAGGGGCCGCACGCGGCGGTCGGCCTCGCGGTTGTTGACGTAATAGGCGTCCGGCAGCAGGCATTCGATGCCGCAGCCGGGCAAGAGCGTGGCCAGGGTGGGCTGGGCCTGCTCGACCCATTGCGCCAGACAGCTTTCCCGCGTGGCGCCGGCTTCGCCGGGGTGCTCCTGCCAGCGGAACAGGGGCGCGCCGTGGGGCACGGCGGCCGCGCCCACCAGATAGCGCGTGTCGGCCAGCATATTGGCCGTCTCCGCCTCGGCGTTGAGGGTCGGCTTCATCGTTTCGGCGCCCAGCGCCTGCGAGCCCAGGCGTTGCAGCCAGTGCCAGGTTTCCGAGAAGGTGCGCGGCATCTGGTCGATGCTGACCAGGTGCGGCAGCAGGCTCAGCCGCACGTCGGCGGCCAGCACGTGGCCGTGCAGTTGCGCCGTCAGGGCCTGCAACGCGGGCGCGGGCACCGGGCCGGTGGGAATGGCGTAGCGGGTCCAGGCGACCACGGGGGCGACGAACAGCAGCACGTCGTAGTTGACGCCGTTTTTCTCGATCACCGTCGATTCGGTCAGGGTTTCCGCCTGTTCCACCAGGATTTCGTAGGCGCCCGGCTGGGCCTGCGCCAGATGGTCCAGCGCGGCTTCCAGCGGGGCGTCGTTGCCGGCGCGTAGCAGCTTGGGAATGGCCTGGTTCAGTTGTTCTTCCCAAAAGAGGTCTTCGACGCGGCTGCCGGAGCTGTTGAGCGCGAGCGCCAGCGACACCAGGCGGGAGGCGTCGCGCGTCAGGCGCGGGGGAGTATTGCTGCGGGAGCGGGGCATGGGGGTCTGAGCATCCTGGATAACTGCGTAACCCCATAGTGTAAGGGAAGGCCCGTATCCCGGCGGGCCGGACCCCGCCACGGCGCGGACGCGGGCGCGCCGTCGGGCGCTTCGCCGGGGAAGACAGGCGTCCGCGTTCTCATTGTTGCCAAACATGGAATTTAAAAAAGCATGTGGCCTTATTTATTGCTCATATAAAAACAATCATACTGGCTGCATTCCCTTTGCAGATCAGGAGGCCGCCATGCGCTGGCCCACGCTTTTCGTTTCCCACGGCTCGCCGATGCTGGCGGTGGAGCCCGGCCGCACCGGGCCCGCGCTGGCCCGGTGGGCGCGCGCCTTGCCCAAGCCGGACGCCATCCTGGTGGTGTCGCCCCACTGGATGGGCCACGGCCTGGCCGTGAGCACGCGCGACCGCCAGCAGGCCTGGCATGACTTCGGCGGCTTCCCGCAGGAACTTTATCGCCTCGAGTACGCCGCCCCCGGCTCGCCCGCGCTGGCGCGCCGGGTGGCCGGGCTGCTGGGCGAGGCCGGCGTGGCCGTCCACGACGACCCCAAGCGGCCGCTGGACCACGGCGCCTGGGTGCCGTTGCGCTACCTCTATCCGGACGTCGACGTGCCCGTCGTGCAACTGGCGCTGGACGCCGGCCGCGACGCCGCCGCCCAATACCGGCTGGGGCAGTTGCTGCGGCCGCTGCGCGACGAGAACGTGCTGATCGTCGGTTCGGGTTCGCTCACGCACAACCTGCGCCATGTGCAGCGCGGGCATGGCGCGGCGCCGCTGCCCTACGTGGAGGCCTTCCAGTCCTGGTTCGCCCGGCACGTCGCCGCCCGCGATACGGCGGCGCTGCTGGAATGGGAAACGCGCGCGCCGGGCGCCGCGCACGCTCATCCCAGCGACGACCATTTGATGCCTTTCTACGTGGCCTGGGGCGCGGGCGAGGGGGCCGGCGTGCGTCTGGTCGACGAAGTCGCCTACGGCGCGCTGGCCATGGACGCCTATCAGTTCGGCGAGGTGGAAGAGACTGTTGCGGACGCCGAAGCGACGGCGGCAGCGGCCTGAGGCCATTCCGGCCGGCCCGGGGCGTCCAGTCTCCGGGCCCGCATCCGCGTGTAGCGGTGGATGACCCTCCTCATCCGGGCAGGAAACCCCTAGCAAGGCCGACGTTGACGCTGTCGCCATTGAAAGGCAGAATTTCCCATGTCGTCCGACATCCTATAACAATCAGCGCATCCAGCCCGATGCGCGGAGGAGCACCGCATGTCTTTCACCCGTCGTCATTTCCTGACGGCCACCGGCGCGGTCGCGCTCGGCGCCGCCGCTCCCGTCGTGCGCGCGGAGGCCGCCTGGCCCAACCGCAACGTCCGCCTGCTGGTGCCTTACCCCGCCGGCGGCTCGTCGGACATCATCGCCCGATTCGTCAGCCAACCCCTGTCCGAGGCCTTGAAGCAGAGCGTCATCGTCGACAACCGGCCGGGCGCCAACGGCAACCTGGGCGCCGCCATGGTGGTGCAGTCCGACGACAAGCACACGCTGCTGCTGTGCGACGTCGGCGCGCTGGTGATCAGCCCGTCGGTCTATACCAAGCTGACCTTCGACCCCAACAAGGACCTGCGCGGCGTCAGCATGCTGGCGTATTCGCCCCATATCCTCGCCGTCCATCCCTCGGTGCCGGTCAACACCCTGGCCGAACTGGTCGCCTTGTCGAAGAAGGAGCGCCTGAATTTCGCGGTCACCGCCATGGGCAGCGCGCCCCACGTGGCCGGCGTCGCGGTCGAGCAGGCGACCGGCGCCAAGTGGGAATACGTGCCCTACAAGGGCGGCTCGCAGGCCATCACGGACACCATCGGCGGCCAGACGCAGATCATCATGAACGGCATGCTGGCCACCTTGCCGCACATCCAGAGCGGCAAGCTCAAGGCCATCGCGGTGTCCAGCCGCGCGCGGATGCCCCAAATCCCGAACATTCCCACCATCGCCGAGCAAGGCGTCACGGGCTTCGAATCGGGTACGTGGCAGGGCTTGATGGCGCCGACCAACCTGCCCGAGGACGCCAAGGCGCGCCTGGCCAAGGAAATGGCCCGCATCATGAACCTGCCGGACGTGAAGGCCAAGCTCAACGAGCAGGGCGCCGAGGTCGTGATCATGCCGCCCGCCGAGCTGGACACCTTCCTGGCGGCGGAACGCAAGCGCTGGGCGGAAGTGGTGCGCAAGGGCAACATCCGCCTGGATTGAGCGCGCGCGGCGCGTCCTGTCAGTGCGTTCCGTCCTGTTCGCGCTGGCGGGACCAAAGCCGGGCGTATAGTCCGGCGCGCGCGATCAGCTCCGCGTGCCGGCCCCGTTCGACGATGCGGCCATGTTCCATGACCCAGATGGCATCGGCATGCCGCACGGTATGCAGCCGGTGCGCGATGACGATGACGGTCCGGTCCCGGGTCAAGCTGTCCAGCGCCTGTTTGATCTCCCATTCGTTTTCCGGGTCCATGCTGGCGGTCGCCTCGTCCAGTATCAGCAGCGGCGAGTCCTTGACCAAGGCCCGCGCTATCGCCAGGCGTTGCTTTTCCCCGCCGGAGAGGCCGGCGCCGCCTGGCGGCAAGCGCGTGTCGTAACCCTGGGGCAGTGCTTCGATGAACGCGTGCGCGCGCGCCGCGCGCGCCGCTTCTTCGATACGGGTCCGGCTGGCTTCGGGCGCGCCCAGGGCAATGTTCTCGGCGATGCTGCCCTGGAACAGCATGACGTCCTGCAACACGGTGGACACCTGGCGATTCAGGCAGGCGGGTGACAGGTCGCGCAAGTCCTGTCCGCCCAGGCGGATGGCGCCCGACGCCGGATCCCACATGCGCGCGATGAGCGCCGCCAGGGTGCTCTTGCCCGAACCGGAAGGGCCCACCAGCGCGACGACGCTGCCCGCCGGTATTTCCCCGCCGACATCGTCCACGGCTGGCCGGATCATGCCTGGATGGCGATAGCTCACGTGCTCGAAGCCGAGCGCCGGCGTGGCGACGGCCGCCCCGTCGGCCGGCCATGGCAGCGCCGGTTCGGCCCATAGCCGCCGGATGTCGCGCAAGGTGTCGCGGGCATGGCGCAGTTCGGCCAGGTTCAGGCCCAGGTCGGCCAAGGCCCTGAACAGGCGCAAGGCCACCACCAGGCCGGCGAGCAAGGCCAGCCCGCCGTTTCCATCATTTGCGGCGAGGCCGGGACCGGGCGCCAGCCATGCGGCCCCCGCCACCGCGGTCACGGCCAGGCCCGCCTGCAACAGCGCGCCGAACACCAGCAAGGCGGGCGCGGGCGCGAGTTCGGTCCGCATCTGCTGCGTTTCCAGCGTCCGCAACAGCCCCAACGTGCGCCGCAGGTGCCGCGATGCGGGATCGTAAAGGCGCAACTCGCGCATGCCGGCGATATGTTCGACCACGTGGGCAACCGTATCTTCGCGCAAGCCGGCCAGGCGGGCGTGCGCGCCCGACAGCAGGCGCTGCGACCACGGAATGGCGCAGAAGGCGAGCGGGCCCAGCACGCCCGCCAGCAAGGCCAGCCGGATATCGATCGCGCACAGCAACAACCACAGGAACACGGGCAGGCTGGCGTTCGCCACGCTCAGTCCCCAGGCGCGCGCGGTGATGTCCTGGTAGTGGGCATAGCGGCCCGTCAGCAGTTCGGCCAGGCCCGCCTGCGAACGGCCCTGGCCGGCGAGGCGTCCCATGGGCAACGCGCTCAGGTGATCCGCCAGGCGCAGGCGCGAGTCGGCGACCAGCGCATAGACGCCGCCGAAGTTGGCGATATTGGCGCGCGCCTTGCAGAGAATCAGCAGCAGGGCGCAGGCGAGCAGAATGCCGGCGCAGGCCGCCGCCAGGCCAAGGTCCGGCGGCCGGACGGTCAGGCGCCGCAGCGCGCCATAGAGGCAGGCATAGGGAAGCGATTCGAACAACGCCGCCGCGACGCTCCACGCCAGGCCGCGGCGCAGGCGCGGCTCGGGCCGGCCGGCCAGGTCGAATCCCAGGTCGATCCAGCTCATGACGGGTCTCCGTGCGCCGCGCGGGCCGCGCCGTGGCCGCCCAGGGTCCAGTTCGTGCTGTTCCGGTGGCAGGTCCACAGGGTTTCGTACAAGGGGCAGGTTCGCAGCAGGTCCGCATGCTTGCCGGCGCCGGCGACGCGGCCTTGCTCCAGCACGACGATCCGGTCGGCGCGGCTGGCCTGGCCCAGATCATGGGTCGCCATCAGGACGGTGCGGCCGCGAGTGAGCTGGTCCAGGCCCTGCCGGACGGCATGCGCGCTGTCGGCGTCCAGCGCGGCCGTGGCTTCGTCCAGCACCAGGATGGGCGCATCCTTGAGCAGGGCCCGCGCGATGGCGACGCGCTGGCGCTCGCCGCCGGACAAGGATGCCCCGTGGTCCGACAGCCGGGTGTCCAGGCCCGCGGGCAGCCGCGCACAGACCTCGTCGAGGCCGGCGGCGCGCAGCACCCGGGCGATCTGCCCGGCGTCCGCGCCGGGGCGCGCCATCAGCAGGTTCTCGCGCAAGCTGCCGCGCATCAATACGCTGTCCTGGAAGGCCGCGGCGACCATGGCTTGCCGTTCGCGCGGTGCGATCGCCCGCAAGTCCCTGGCGCCGATATGGATCGTGCCCGCGGCGGCCTCGTGCGTGCCTGTCAGCAGGCCCAGCAAGGTGCTCTTGCCGGCGCCGCTTGGGCCGACGATCGCCGTCGTCTCGCCGGCGGCGAACGTCAAGGTGACGTCATCGAGGAGTGCGCCGCCTTGCGTCCGGCCGTGGACCGCATCGGCCAGGGGCGGCGCAAGCACGCGCACGCCGCGCATCTCGATGCGCCACGGTTGTGGCGCGGCGGCCGCGTCGGAGCCCGGCGCGGCGGCCAGCGTAGTGACCGGCATGTCGGCTGCCGCGGTGGCTGACGCGGCGGCCCGCGCGCCGTCCGGCGTCATGCCGGGCAGCGCGAGGCAATCGGCGATGCGCGCGGCGCCGCCCAATTGGCGCTGCAACGCGCCGAAGGCGCTGAGGACCCGAAGCAGCGGCGCGGTCAGGCCGGCGCCCAGGCTGACGAACAGCAGCAAGGTGGGCAGATCCAGCCTGCCCGACGCATGGAAGGCCAGGCCGGCCGGCAGCACGACCAGCAGATTGGTGGACAGCGCCACGAAGAACGTGGCGTAGGGCAGCGCGGTGCGGCGCGTGACGGACTCCGCCAGCGCGGCCAGCGCATGCACCGAATCGCGCAAGCCATGGAGCGTGCTGGCGATGCGCCCATGGGCCTTGAGGGTCGGCAATCCGCGCAGGTATTCCAGCAAGGCCGTGTTGGCCTGGGTGTCGGCGGCGTGCCAACGCGCGAGCAACTGGTCGAGCCCGCGGAAACTGCGCGCGTGGGCCCAGGCCGCGAGCGGCAGCAGGGCGAGCGAGAGCAGGGTCATGGGCACGCTGACCGAGGCCAGCAGGGCGGCCGCGATCAGGGGGAGCGCCAGGCCCGCGACGATGTCCGGCAGGGTGTGGCCGATTGCGTGCTCCAGTCCGTTCACGTCGTCGATCAAGGTCTTCTTCAGCGCGCCGGTCCGGGCCTGCAGCGCGTGCAGCGGGACGCTGTCCAGATGGCGCAGGAGGCGCGCGCGCAGGTTGCGTTGCAACCGGAAGGCCGCGCGATGCGACGCGATGTTGGCCGCGCCGAAGACCAGCAGGCGCAGGATGCTGGCCGCGAGCATCGCCAGCGCCAGGTGCAGGATCGCCGCGTTTTCCGTGCCGCCCGGCGCCAGCAGCGCCCGCGCCATCCGGTAGATCAGCCAGTAGGGCATCAGCTCCAGCAGCGCCGCGCCGGTGGCGAGCACGCTGGCCAAGGCCAGCAGCCGGCGTTCGCCCCGCAGGAGTTCCAGGATGAAGGCCATTCACGCCGCTCCCGTCGATGCGCCACGCCGCGGCGCGCGCGCCAGCAGCGCCGTGCACGCGTAGCCCAGCGCCGCGCAGAGCAGCGTGCTGGTATAGCCCCAGGCCTGCGCGACGTAACCGCTGGTCGCGAATCCGGCCATGGCGGCCAGCGACATGACGGCCGTCAGCAGGGTCACGTCGGTGGCCGCCTCTCCCGGCCGCGCCAGGCTGTAGAAGTAGGCGTTGAAGGAGACGCTTTGCACGGCCAGGGCGCAGAACACCGCGAGGACCGCGCACAGGCCGAAGGCGCGCGGAGGAAGCTGCGCGTGGAGCAGGGCCAGCGCCAGCAGGGCGGGAGCGAGCATCAAGGCGCCGAGCAGGACGGCGCGGCGCTGCTCGACGCGGCGCATGGTCCAGCCCCACAAGGGACCGACGGTGCTGAATGCGATGAGCGTGGCCAGCGCCATCGCCAGGCCGGCCTGGCCCAGTTCGAAGCCCAGGTCCACGAGCCACGGCGCCGCCATGGAGAAAGCGATGGCGACGCCGAAGCTGGCCGGACAGGTCAGCGCCACGGCGCGCCATAGGCCGGGGCGGCGCATGGTCGCGCGCAGCATCGCCGGCAATCCGGCCGCGGGGACCGCCATCCGGGCGGGTTCTTTCATCAGGAACACGGAGGCCGCGAGCACGGCCATGAGGAGCGCGGCCGAATACAAGGTGGCCGGCCAGCCATGGGCCTGGAGCGACAGCAGTCCCGCCAGGCCGCCGACCGCGTTGCCCAGGGACATGCCCCAGCCCATGGCCGCGGCGCCGTAGCCGCGCTCGGAGGGGGCCAGCGTCTCGGTCGCATAACCCAGGGTGGCGATGCGCTGCGTTGCCGCCACGGCGGCAAGCAGGATGCTGCATCCCAGCAATGCCAGGACGTGATCGCGCGGGGACAAGGCCGCCATGGCGGCGAGCGCCAGGGACGCCGCCAGTTGCATGCACAGGATCCAGCCGCGACGCAGGCCGAGGCGCAGCAACTGGCGACGGTCGACCAGCGGCGCCCACAGGACGTTCAGGGTGAACGCCGCGAACACCACGCCGAACCAGCCGATGACGGCCAGGGACGCGCCGTTGGCGCGCAGCCACGCGGGCACCGCCGCGTAGAGGAAGGAAACGGCCAGGTATTGCTGCCCGGAGAGCAGCGCCAGGACGGCATAGCGCATGGGATCAGTACCGCACCGTCATGCCCAGGCCGACGACGCGGCCATTGCCCACCGTGACGGCCTCCGCGCCGGGACCGTAGTACAGGCCGATGTACTGGGGGTGTTCATCGGTCAGGTTCTGGCCGAACACGTACACGTCCGCGTTGCCGAAAGCCACCCCGATCTTGGCGTTGACGATGGCGTAGCTGTCCAGCTTGAAGTGGCTGCCCACGTCCGCTTCGCGCGAGCCTATGTATTGGTATTGCGCCGCCACGTAAGCGTCGGAGGCGCGGGGAATGCCGATGCTGGCCGCGGGCGCGCGATACTGTACGGTCAGCGCGGCATTGAAGCGCGGCACGCTGGGCACGCGATTGCCGCTGGCGGCCCCGGAGAAGCTGGCGACTTCGTCCGAGACATTGCGCAGGGTGGCGTGGGTGTAGCCGAAGCTGCCCCAGATATCCAGGCCGCGCGCGGCGCGGTAGCGCGCCTCGATCTCCGCGCCGTAGCTGCGCGTGTCGATGGACTTGGGGACGAAGGTGAAGGAGCTGGAGTCCAGCGCCGTCAGGTTCTCGTTCTTGACCGAGTTCAGGAACACGGCCGCGTTCAGGCTCAGGCGGTCGTCCAGCAACTGGTTCTTGCTACCCAGTTCGAAGCTCCAGGAGCGCGACGCGGCATAGGGTTCGTCGTTCAGGCCGCTGACGGTATTGTTCGTGAAGTTGGGGAAGCCGCCGCTCTTGGCGCCGTGCGCGGCGCTGAGGTAGACATTCGAATCGGGCGTGACGTCATAGCCCAGGGAGACGCGGCCCGTCACCAGGTTGTAGCCCAGGCGCCCGCTCTGGTCGTGCGCGTCGACGTTGCCGGGGAAGCCGTTGTTGCGGTAGTCGGCCGAATAGGTCTTGTTTTCGCGGGTGTAGCGCAGGCCGCCCGTGAGCTTCCAGCGATCGTCGCGGCTGATCGGCGTCGTGACTTCGCCGAAGGCGGCATAGCTGTGCGTGGTGTAGCGGTTGTCGCGCCAGCCGTTGGTGGCGGCGAAGAAGGGCGACTGGTAGTAGGAGCGCAGGTGGTAATTGTCCTGGTAGTAATTCAGGCCGGCCACCCATGATGTGCGCGCCTGCGGCAGGCTGGCGAGGCGGAATTCCTGGTGGAACGTATTCTGGTTCTCGTTGTACGTGCTGAAGTCCGTGGCCGGCAGGAAGGCCGACGCCGGCATGCCGAATACCTTGGAGAAGGTCAGCGCCTCCGAGTTGTTGCTCAGGGAGTCGTAGTCGTAGTGATTGAGCGCGGTGACGGACGTGGCCACGACCTTGGCGAACCGGCGCTCCGCGGTGAACGCGATGGCGCCGATCTTGCGGTCGGTGTGCCCCTTGGGATCGAGCGCCACCTCCGGGAAACCATCCGTGTGCTTGAGCACGAAGTTGGCCGGCACGTTGTGGTCTTCCTGGCCGTAGATGCTCAGCGTCAGCTTGGTGTCGGCGTCGGGCGTGGCGACCAGGGAGCCACGCAGCGCCGGACTGGCGGCATCGCCGACGTCGCGGCCCACCAGGTTGCGGACGTCGCCGTCGCGCGCCGTGTACGAGAACGCCAGGCGGCCGGCCAGCTTGTCTTCCTTGAGCGGCCCGGATATCGTCGCCCAGCCGCGCCGGTAATCGCTGCTGCCCACTTCGGCGCCGCCTTCCATCTCGACGGTGTCGCCCGGCTGGCGGGTGATGATGTTGATGGCGCCGCCCTGGGCATTGCGCCCGAACAAGGTGCCCTGCGGGCCCCGCAGCACTTCGACGCGATCCGCGTCGAGCAGGCTTTGGTCGGCTGCGAACAGGGGCTGCGGCACGCCGTCGACATAGACGACGATGGAGGTATCGTCATTGCCCAAGGGCTGCGCCATGGGGCCGATGCCCCGGATCGCCATGTAGGTGGAACGGCCATCCCCCAGCGAGCTGAAGCCCACGTTGGGCGTCATGCGCAGCATGTCTTCGGCCGTGCCGATGCGCAGGTCCCGCAGTTCGAAGCCTTCCAGGGCGCTGACGGCCACCGGCACATCCTTCGCGGACTCCAGCCGTTTGCGCGAGGTCACGTAAACCGTCGGCAGCTCGGTGCCCGTCGCGCCGTCCCGTGCCGCGGCGGTCGTGCTGGATGCGGCCGTGGCCTCCTGCGCGCGCACTTGCGCGGCGCAGGCCGCCAGCGCCGCGATGAGCGCGGCATGCAGAATGACGGGGCGCAGCGCCGCGCGCGGCGCGCACGGCAAGGTGAAAGAGTGACTCATCGTAATCTCGGCAGGACCGCGGTTGCGGCGCGCCCATGCGCGCCGGCCGCAGCGCTATTCTGATTTCAAGATGAGAACGAGTGTTGTTTAGCGGCTATGCGCGAAGCCGGGACCCCTATGCGCGCGGCCGGGGCGGGGTCAAGCCTGCGAAGGCGCCGCGCCGAACTTGCGCCGGAAAGCCGTGGCGAAATTGGTCGGGTGCCGGTAGCCCGCGTAGTAGGCGGCCTGCTTCACGCTCCAGCCTTCATGGAGCAGGCCGTGGCGCGCGCGATCCAGTCGCCGGGCGCGCAGGAATTCGAACACGCTGCAACCGATCACCTGGGGAAAGCGCAGCTTCAGCGTGGTCACGCTGACGCCGGCTTCGCGCGCCAGCGCGCCGAGGGTGTGCGCGGCCTCGGGTTGCGCCATCAGCAGGTCGCGCACATGCAGCATGCGTTGCCGGTCGCGCGGATGAACCGCCTGCGTTTCGCCGCCGGGCCCCGCGCCGGCTTCGATTAGCTGGAAGGCCCGCGCCAGCAAGGCCAGCGCGGCGCTCTCGCGCAGCAAGGCCGAGATCGCACCGCCCGCGTCGTCCATGGACAGGGCCGCGGCGGACGCCGAACCGAAGCCGCGGCCGGCGTCGAGGGGAAGGGCTTGCGTGCGCCGCAACGCGGCTTGCAATTGATCCGCCAGGACGTCGTCGAGGATTTCATCGGGCACGGCCTGCACGACGAAGGTCCTGCTGCGTTCGCCGCGCCGCTGCGTTTCGATGAGATTGGCATGTTCGTGCACCGCCAGTACGCCGGCCTGGGCCATGCCGTCTCGCGGCCGGGCCGCGGCGCCATGCCGCCAGCGCAGTTGCGCGCCGTCGAGCATCACGAAGGCGGTCAGCGAGCGTGGCAGATCGGCGGTACGGACCTGGTCGCACGCGCCGCGCAGATCGCTGCGGCAAAGGCGGATGCCGCTGGCCAATTGCTGCGCCTCGATCGTCCCCCGCGCCAATACCGGCGCCTTTGGCGTTGCGCCGGCGGGGCGCTGCAATTGGACGCTGGCGCCATAGCCCCAGGCGCGCGCGATGGCGCCGAGCCGGTCTTCCGAACATGGGGCGCGGGAGGAAGTGGAGGGCGAAGGCATCGGGCGCAGACCTGTAAATAGGAATTATTATCAATAATAGGAGGGGCCCGTCCTTCTGGCAAGTGCTCGTATCGGCAAAAGTACCCTATCGGCAAGCATGAAAAAGGGCTGGGAGCTTTAGCTCCCAGCCCTTTGTGCCAGACTGGCTCGTCGGACGAGTCGTTGGCCCGGGTTCTCGGCCCGGGTTATCGGCCCGACCCCCGGCTCCGCCCGCCGACGGCGTTTCCGCTGGCGGCCGTTCGGCTCAAGCAGCCGCTTCCGCCGACGGCTCGTTCGCCAGCAACTGGCGCAGCACGAAGGGCAGGATGCCGCCGTGCTTGTAGTAGTCGACCTCGATCGGCGTGTCGATGCGCAGCAGCACCTGCACGTCGCGCTTGGAGCCGTCCTTGCCGTGGATGGTCAGGGTGACGTCCTGCTGCGGGCGGATGCCGTTTTCCAGGCCGCTGATGTCGAAGGTTTCCTCGCCGGTCAGGCCCAGCGACTGCACGCTGTCGTTGCCCTTGAACTGCAGGGGCAGCACGCCCATGCCGACCAGGTTGCTGCGGTGGATGCGCTCGAAGCTGCGCGCCACCACGGCCTTCACGCCCAGCAACTGGGTGCCCTTGGCGGCCCAGTCGCGCGACGAGCCCGTGCCGTACTCTTCGCCGCCGAACACCACCGTCGGGGTGCCCGCCGCGATGTACTTCATGGCCGCGTCATAGATCGACATCTGTTCGCCGGAGGGCTGGTACAGCGTCTCGCCCCCTTCGAAGCGGCTGCCGTCGGCCAGCGGCGGAATCATCAGGTTCTTGATGCGCACGTTGGCGAAGGTGCCGCGCATCATGATCTCGTGATTGCCGCGGCGCGAGCCGTAGCTGTTGAAGTCGGCCTTCGAGACGCCGTGCTCCTTCAGCCACTTGCCCGCCGGCGAGCTTTCCTTGATGGAGCCGGCCGGCGAGATGTGGTCGGTGGTCACCGAGTCGCCGAAGATGCCCAGCGCGTGGGCGCCCTTGATGACGGGCATGGCACCCGGCTCCATGCCGAAGCCCTGGAAGAAGGGCGGCTCGGCGATGTAGGTCGAGGTGGGCCAGTTGTAGATCTCGCCGCTGACGCCCTTGATCTTCTCCCACAGTTGGCCGGGGTTGGACTTGACCTGGCCGTAGTTGGCCTGGAAGCCGGCCGGATCCAGCGCGTACTTCAGCAAGGCCTGGACTTCCTCGGTCGAGGGCCAGATATCGCCCAGCCAGACGTCGCCCTTGCTGCCCTTGCCGACCGGCTCGGTCATCAGGTCGCGCGTGACGGTGCCGGCCAGCGCATACGCCACCACCAGCGGCGGCGAGGCCAGGAAGTTGGCCTTGATGTTCGGGTGGATGCGCGCTTCGAAGTTGCGGTTGCCCGAGAGCACCGCCGCGCACACCAGATTGTCGTTGATGATGGCTTCGTTCAGGTCCGCCGTCAGGTCGCCGGCGTTGCCGATACACGTGGTGCAGCCGTAGGCGGCGACGTCGAAGCCCAGCTTTTCCAGGTAGGGCAGCAGGCCCGTCTTGGTCAGGTATTCGGTGACCACGCGCGATCCGGGGGCCAGCGAGGTCTTGATGTGCTTGGGCACCTTCAGGCCGGCTTCCACCGCCTTCTTGGCCAGCAGGCCGGCGGCCAGCATGACGCTGGGGTTGGAGGTGTTGGTGCAGGAGGTGATGGCGGCGATCAGGATGTCGCCGTTCCTGACCTTGGTGCCGGCGCTGGTGGTGAACACCTGCGTCAGTTTCTCGGCCGGCTGGTTGAAGCCGTTCTCGGCGACCGGCTTGGAGAACAGGTCGATGAAGGTGTTCTTGACGTTGCCGATCTCGATGCGGTCCTGCGGGCGCTTGGGGCCGGCCAGCGAGGGCGCCACGGTGGACAGATCCAGCGTCAGCAGCTTGGAGAAGGAGATGTCCTTGGCCTTGGGCACGCCGAACATCTTCTGCGCCTTGAAATAGGCCTCGAAGGCGGCGATTTCCTCTTCCGTGCGGCCGGTGCCCTTGAAGTATTCGATGGTGCGCTCGTCGACCGGGAAAAAGCCCATGGTCGCGCCGTATTCCGGCGCCATGTTGCCGATGGTGGCGCGGTCGGTGACCGACAGGCTGGCGGTGCCTTCGCCGCAGAATTCGACGAATTTGCCCACCACCTTTTCCCGGCGCAGCATTTCGGTGATGGTCAGGACCAGGTCGGTGGCGGTCACGCCGCCGCGCAGCTTGCCCTTGAGCTCCACGCCGACCACGTCGGGCGTCAGGAAGTACACGGGCTGGCCCAGCATGCCGGCTTCGGCCTCGATGCCGCCCACGCCCCAGCCGACCACGCCGATGCCGTTGATCATGGTGGTGTGGCTGTCGGTGCCCACCAGCGAATCGGGGTAGTAGACGTTATTGGCCTTGTCCCTGTGCACGCCGCGCGCCAGGTATTCGAGGTTGACCTGGTGGACGATGCCGAAGCCCGGGGGGACCACGCCGAAGGTGTCGAAGGCCTGCATGCCCCACTTCATGAACTGGTAGCGTTCCTGGTTGCGCTGGAACTCCAGTTTCATGTTCAGGTCCAGCGCCTTGTGGGTGCCGAAATAGTCGATCATCACGGAGTGGTCGACCACCAGGTCCACCGGCACCAGCGGCTCGATGGCCTTGGGATCCTTGCCCATGGAGGCGGCCACGGACCGCATGGCGGCGATGTCGGCCAGCAGCGGCACGCCGGTGAAGTCCTGCAGCACCACGCGCGCCACCACGAAGGGGATTTCTTCCTCCCGCTTGGCGTTCGGCTGCCAGTTCGCCAACTGCCTGACATGCTCCTCGGTCACTTTCTGGCCGTCGCAGTTGCGCAGCACCGATTCCAGCACCACGCGCAGCGAGACGGGCAGGCGCTGCACGTCGACGCCCAGGGCCTTGCCCAGCGCCGGGAGGGAGTAGTACTGACAGGACTTGCCACCGATCTTGAAGGTCTTGAGAGTGTCGAGCGTGTTATGCGGCATGATGGACTCCATGTTTGTTGTCCGCGAAAAGCTGCCATTTTCAGGCGTTTCAGCGGGCTTGTCATCTGGATGGGACGACGGCCCGCCGGCGGCGCTTCGGACAGGGGATCGCCCCTGGTCTTGTGTCTTATATAAGACTTCCGTAGACCCTATTTTGCGCCAATTTTGCCGATGGCGCGAACGTCGGGGCGGACGTGGCCGGCAGCGCTGCCGGCCGGCGTCCAAATGGCCGCGACGCCCGCAAGTGGCTTGCCCGGGCGGAATCTTTTAATCGTAGCCGGGCTTCGTGACAAACGCCATCGCGCGGGCGCGCCGGCGGAAACCGGCGCCCCATCCATGCGCCTTGCGTCCTAGGCGGCCGGCGTGCGCGCGGGGCGGCGCTTCTGCATCAGCGCCTGCAGTTCGCCGGCGATGCCGCGGCGGAAAGCCATCACGCAGATCACGAAGATCAGGCCGATCACGATGGTGACCGATTCGCCGAGTTGGCTGAACCAGTCCACGCCGGTCCAGTCGGCCAGGGCCTGGCCGAAATCGCCCACCTTGTTCTCCAGCAGCACGACGATGAAGGCGCCGATCACCGGTCCGAGGAAGGTCCCCATGCCGCCGATCAGCGTCATCAGGATCACCAGCCCCGACATCTGCCAGGTGGCGTCGGACAGCGTCGCCGACACGAACACCAGGGTCTTGGCGGACCCGGCCAGGCCGGCGAGGGCGGCCGACAGCACGAAGGCCAGCAGCTTGAAGCGCTCGACGTCGTAGCCCAGGGAAATCGCGCGCGGCTCGTTTTCCCGCAAGGCCTTGAGCACCTGGCCGAAAGGCGAGTTGATGGCGCGCCAGATGATGGCGAAGCCGATCACGAACAGGCCGAACACCAGGTAGTACAGGTTGATGTCCTTGCTCAGGTCGATGAAGCCGAACAGGTGCCCGCGCGGCACGTTCTGCAGGCCATCCTCGCCGCCGGTGAAGTGGGCCTGGAGGAAGAAGAAGAACACCATCTGCGCCATCGCCAGCGTGATCATGGCGAAGTAGATGCCGCTGCGGCGGATGGCCAGGGCGCCCACGACCAGGCCCAGCAGCGCCGCGACCGCGACGCCGAAGATCAGCCCCGCCTCGGTGGGCAGGCCCCACGCCTTCAGCGCGTAGCCGGTGGCGTAGGCGGCGGTGCCCAGGAAGGCCGCGTGGCCGAAGGACAGCAGGCCGGTGAACCCCAGCAGCAGGTTGAACGCGCAGGCGAACAGCGCGTAGCACATCACCTTCATGGCGAAGATGGGATAGACGCCCAGGAAAGGCAGCAGGGCCAGGAGGACGGCCAGGACGACATAGGCGGCGATTTGGCGATTCATTTCTCTTTCCCGAACAGGCCGGCGGGACGCAGCAGCAGGACGATGGCCATGATGATGAACACCACGGTGCTGGAGGCTTCGGGCCAGAAGACCTTGGTCAGGCCCTCGATCACGCCCAGCCCCAGGCCGGTCAGGATGGATCCCAGGATGGAGCCCATGCCGCCGATCACCACCACCGCGAAGACCACGATGATCAGGTTCGAGCCCATCAGCGGGGAAATCTGCAGCACCGGCGCGGCCAGCACGCCGGCGAAGCCGGCCAGGGCCACGCCGAAGCCGTAGGTCAGCATGATCATGCGCGGCACGTTGACGCCGAAGGCCTCCACCAGGCGCGGGTTCTCGGTGCCCGCGCGCAGCAGCGCGCCCAGGCGGGTGCGTTCGATGACGAACCAGGTGCCCAGGCAGACCACCAGCGACGCGATCACCACCCATGCGCGGTAGTTGGGCAGGATCATGAAACCCAGGTTGGTGGCGCCGCGCAGCGCGTCGGGCGGCGGGTAGGGCTGGCCGGAGACGCCGTAGACGCTGCGGAACAGGCCTTCGATCAGCAGGGTCAGGCCGAAGGTCAGCAGCAGCCCGTAGAGATGGTCGAGCCGGTACAGGTGGCGCAGCAGCAGCCGTTCGATGACGATGCCGAAGATGCCTACCGCGATCGGGCCCAGGATGAGCATGACCCAGTAGTTCAGGCCCAGGTAGTTCATGCCCGCCCAGGCGGCGAAGGCGCCCATCATGTAGAGCGTGCCGTGGGCGAAGTTGATTACGTTCAGCAAGCCGAAAATGACCGCCAGCCCCAGCGAGAGCATGGCGTAGAACGAGCCGTTGACCAACCCCAGCAGCAATTGGCCCATCAGGGCCTGCAAGGGGATGCCGAAGATTTCCGTCATCGTGTGCGTTTCCTGCGCGCCCGCGTGGATGGCGGGCGGTTGAACAAGCGTAGACGCGCCGCCGCGCCGGGTGGGCGTGGCGGCGCGCAATGGGCCGGGTTATTTCTTGACCAGCTTGCAGGTGGATTCGGACAACTTGGTGTAGACCTCGTCGCCCGGCAGCGTGGCGACCACCTTGTAGTAGTCCCAGCGGCCCTTCGATTCCTTGGGCGTCTTCACCTGCATCAGGTACATGTCGTGCACCATGCGGCCGTCCTCGCGGGTGTAGCCGTTCTTCACGTACATGTCGTTGAGCTTGTTCGACTTGAACCACTTCATGATGCCGTCGGCGTCGTCGCTGCCGGTGGCCTTGACCGCCTTCAGGTAGTTCGCGACCGACGAGTAGTCGGCGGCCTGCAGGCTGGACGGCTTGCGGCCGACCTTGGCCTCGAACTTCTTGGACCAGGCGCGCGCCTCGTCGGACTGGTCCCAGTACCAGCTATCGGTCAGGTACATGTTCTGCGTGGCTTGCAGGCCCAGCGAGTCGACGTCGTTGATGAAGACCAGCAGGCCCGCCATCTTCATGGTCTGGGTGATGCCGAATTCGTTGGCCGCCTTGACCGCGTTGATGGTGTCGCCGCCGGCGTTGGCCAGGCCCAGGATCTGCGCCTTGGACGACTGCGCCTGCAGCAGGAAGGACGAGAAATCGGAGGCGCCCAGCGGCGCGCGCACGCTGCCCTTGACTTCCCCGCCCTCGGCTTTCACCACGTTGGCGGTGTCGCGCTCCAGGGCGTGGCCGAAGGCGTAGTCGGCGGTCAGGAAGAACCAGGTCTTGCCGCCGTTCTTCACCACCGCCGAGCCGGTGCCGCGGGCCAGGGCCACGGTGTCGTAGGCATAGTGGACGGTGTAGGGCGAACATTGGGCGTTGGTCAGGTCGGACGCGCCCGCGCCGATGGCGATGAAGGGCTTTTTCTTCTCCGCGGCGACCTGGGCCATGGCCAGGCTGGTGGAGGAGTTGGTGCCGCCGATCAGGACGTCGACCTTCTGCTGGTCGAACCATTCGCGGGCGCGCGCCGAGGCGACGTCCGCCTTGTTCTGGTGATCGGCCGTGACCAGTTCGATCTTCTTGCCGTCGATGTTGCCGCCGGCATCCTCGATGGCCATCTTGATGGCCTCGACGCCGCCCTTGCCGTCGATGTCGGAATACACGCCGGACATGTCGGTGATGAATCCGATGCGGATCACGTCATCGGAAATCCCGGCGGCTTGCGCGGGCAGGCCCATTGCGCCGAGGCCGGCCAGGGCCAGTGCGGCCGTTAGGGTGTGCAGCTTCATGGTTGACTCCTCTCCCTTTTGTAAGGGGGTGCCGGTCGTGCCGGCGGGTGGCAGGTTAAGGGTTCGATGACCTTTTAGACGCCCAGCAGTTCGTTGAGCGTTTCCTGTTTTTCAGTGAGTTGCGCCGCATCGAAGTGTTCGATGATCTGGCCGTGCTCCATGACGTAGAAGCGGTCGGCCAGCGGCGCGGCGAAGCGGAAATTCTGCTCCACCATGACGATGGTATAGCCGCGTTGCTTCAATGCGGTGATCATGCGCCCCAGCGCCTGCACGATGACGGGGGCCAGGCCTTCCGAAATCTCGTCCAGCAGCAGCAGGTTGGCGCCGGTGCGCAGGATGCGCGCGACCGCCAGCATCTGCTGTTCGCCGCCGGACAGGCGGGTGCCCGGCGAGTGGCGGCGCTCGTGCAGGTTGGGGAACATTTCATAGATTTCCGCCAGCGACATGCCGCCGCCCAGCGCGCCGCCCACCGGGGGCGGCAGCAGCAGATTCTCCTCGCAGCTCAGGCTGGCGAAGATGCCGCGTTCCTCGGGGCAGTAGCCCACCCCCAGGTGGGCGATGCGGAAGGTGGGCATGCCGGCCGACTCGGTGCCGTTGATGCGCACCGAGCCCTTGCGGCTGCCGGTCAGGCCGAGCACGGCGCGCAGGGTGGTGGTGCGGCCGGCGCCGTTGCGGCCCAGCAGCGTCACCACTTCACCCTGGTTCACCTTCATGTTCACGCCGTGCAGGATGTGCGATTCCCCGTACCAGGCGTGCAGGTCGCTGATTTCCAGCGCGGGCGCGTTCATGCGTGCGCTCCTTGCAGTTGTCCTTCGGTGCTGCCCATATAGGCTTCCATGACGGCCGGATTGCTCGCCACCTCGGCATAGTTGCCTTCGGCCAGGACGGCCCCCCGCGCCAGCACCGTGATGCGGTCGGCGATGGAGGACACCACGTTCATATTGTGTTCCACCATGAGGATGGTGCGGCCCACGCTGACGCGCTTGATCAGGCGCGTGACGCGGTCCACGTCCTCGTGGCCCATGCCCTGCGTCGGTTCGTCCAGCAGCATCAGCTCCGGCTCCATCGCCAGCGTGGTGGCGATTTCCAGCGCGCGCTTGCGGCCGTAGGGCAGGTTGACGGTGGTCTCGTCGGCGAAGGCGCCCAGGTCGACCTGTTCCAGCAGTTCGCGCGCCGGCGCGTCCAGCGCATGCAGCGTCTTCTCGCTGCGCCAGAAGTGATAGGACAGGCCGGTCTTGCGCTGCAGGCCGATGCGCACGTTTTCCAGCACGCTCAGGTGCGGGAACACCGCCGAGATCTGGAAGGAGCGGATGATGCCGCGCCGCGCGATCTGCGCCGGGCGTTCGCCGGTGATGTCCTGGCCGTTGAAGAGTATCTTGCCGGCGCTGGGCGCCAGGAACTTCGTCAGCAGGTTGAAGCAGGTGGTCTTGCCCGCGCCGTTGGGGCCGATCAGGGCATGGATATGCCCGCGCCGCACCCGCAAATCAACGCCTTTCACCGCAACGAAGCCACGAAACTCCTTGGTAAGGGCCTGTGTCTCCAGGATGGTGTCGTCCATGTCGTAGCACCACATTAATATTTGTTGCCGGCGAGTATGCGGACGGGCGAAGCAAAATTCTATGGGGGTTTTACATAGGTTCAAATCCGCCGGAATGGTGCTGCGATGGTGCGGCGCGCCGAACCGCGGCGCGGCCTGCGACGCCGTTGACCGCCGGGCGCTGTTGCGGCGCAAGGCGCGCGGGGACGCCGTTCGCGCGGCCCGGCGCCGGCGGCCCGGGTTTTTCACCGGGGGCGCGCCGGCGCTAATTACCTATTTGTATAAAGGGATGGATCGCGGCCGCGCGCCGGTCAGAACGTCGTGCGCAAGGACAACAGCACCGTGCGCGGATTGCCGTAATAGTTGCCGGCCGCGCCTTCCACCACGGAATAGTATTTGCGGTCGAACAGGTTGGTCGCGCTCAGGGTCGCCGTCCAGGTCTTCAGGAACTGATAGGACACGTGCGCGTCGACGGTCGCGTACCCGGGCGCCGTGGTCGAGGGCGAGCCGTCGAAGCCGGTGCTGGACGTGACGTAGGCCGCGGCGCCCACGCTCCACGCGCGCAGGTCGCCCGGCAGCCGGTAGTCGGTGGCCACCTTGAACAGGTGCTTGGGATTGGCGATGAAGGGCGCGCCCACGTTGGTGCTCTTGTCCAGCGCGCGCACGTCCTGGTAGGTGTAGCCGGCATAGACCGTCCAGCTAGGCGTCACTTGCCCGCTCACCTGCAGCTCGACCCCCTGGCTGCGCGCCTTGCCCTGCGCCAGGTAGAAGCCGGGATTGTTCGGGTCGGAGAAGGCCCGGTTCGATTCGTCGATCTGGAACAGGGCCACCGACGCGTTCGCCTTGCCGTCCAGGTAGGTGCCCTTCAGGCCGACCTCGTATTGTTTGCCCTGCACCGGCTTGATGATCTGGCCGTTCACCGTGTAGAACCCGCTTTGCGGCTTGAAGATGGAGGTGTAGCTGGCGTATGCCGAGTAGGTGTCGTCGATGTCGTAGATCAGGCCGACGATGGGCGAGAACTTGCCGTTGACGCGGGTGTCGGACGCCGACGCGCCGAAGTAGTTGTAATAGGGATCGCCGTTCGGCGTCAGCTTCGACCGCCACCAGGTGAAGCGGCCGCCCGCCACCAGCGTCAGGGGATCGGCCAGCTTGAAGCGGGCATTGCCGTAGACGCCGAACTGTTCGACCATGGTCCGGTTGTCGTTGCGCGCGCCGCCGTCGAAATCGTTCGAATACAGCGGATTGCTGGTGAAGATGTTCTCGTAGTAATCGCCCCAGTCGTCCAGGCCGGTGGTGGCGGTGTTGACGAAGCGCTGCGTGTTGTGCGAATTCTCATGCAGGTAGTTCGCGCCCACCGTCAGTTGGTGCGTGCGGCCGAACAGCTTGAACGGGCCGGTGGCGTACATGTCGATGGCATGTTGCTCGTCGCGGTTTTCGTAGTTGTAGCTGTAGGGATTGCCGACGTCCGTTTCGCGGTCGACCGGGCCGCCGGGAATGCCGTACAGGAAGTGCGAATGCAGTTGCAGGTAGTTGTAGGCGATCTTCGCTTTCCAGTCGCCGCCCAGTTGCTGCTCGACCTCCGCGAAGGCGTTCGTCCTGTCGTTGCGCAGGTGGTTCCAGTCCGCGCCCAGGTAGAGCGAGCGCCGCACGTCGATCAGCTTGCCGTCCGAGTAATAGGGAATGCCGTACGCCGGCTTGCCGGTCGTTTCCGTATGGCTCAGGCCGATGCGCGCCTGCGTGGTCGGCGTCAGGTCGGCCTCCAGCGTGCCGTAGAACTGCCGGTCGCGCTGCCAGGTGCCGTCCTGCATCAGGTGCTGGTACGCGGTCGCGCCGACGATGCGTCCGCGCAGCGTGCCGGCGTCGTTCAGGGGACCGCCCAGGTCGACCTGGGCGCGCGCCGTATCGCGGCTGCCGCCCGTCACCTCCGCCGAGCCCTGGAAGGCGGCGGGGGCGCGCTTGCGCACCAGGTTGATCACGCCGCCGTCGCCGCCGAAGCCGTTGTACAGCCCGGCCGGGCCGCGCAGGACCTCCACCTGTTCGTACATGGCGAGGTTGTCGGCGATCGTGGCGCTGGCCCCCGCCGGGATCGCCGTGGGCACGCCGTCGAGCTGGAAGGTGTCGATGGGAAAACCGCGCGACGCGTACGAGGTCATCAAGGGGTTGGCCAGCTCGACGTTGACGCCCGGCACGTAGCGCATCGCTTCGTCCAGCGTCCGCATCTGCTGTTTCTGGATCTGTTCGGCGCCGATGACGCTGACGGATTGCGGGATTTCGCGCTGCGTCAGCGGCGTCTTCGATCCGACGCTGGTCGGCGGGTTGACGCGCTGGACCACGGGGTCCACGCCCTGGGCGGAGACGGCGACCGTCGGCATCTGGGCGACCGCCGCGCCCGCGTCGCCGCGCGCCAGGGTGACGTTGTTGCCCTGGCGGCGATAGGTAAGGGAGGTGTCGCGCAGCAGGGCGCGCAAGGCCTGTTCAGGCGCCAGGTCGCCCGACACCGCGGGCGCGTTCAGGCCGTCGACCATGTCCTGCGGGAAGAAGATCTGCAGCGATGTCTGTTCCCCCAACTGCAGCAGCGCCTTGCCCAGCGGCTGCGCGGGGATGCTGATGTGCACGGCACGCTCCTGCGCGCTTGCCTGGCCCGCCGCGGCCAGCGTGCCCAGCGCCAGCGCGGCGGAGAGGGCCAGGGTTCTTCCGCGCCGGCCGGCTCGGGAGAGCGCGCGTTGCGGATGGCGATGCTTGTTGGCGGTGATGTTCACGATCCTTCGTATTCCCATGAATGCGCTGCCGGGCGGGCAGACGGCTCCCTCGGACCCGGGGCAGGGCGGACGCGGTTGCGGCCCTTTCATGCAGAGAACGAACGGGACGGGCAAACACCAGAATCAAAATGAGAACTATTTTGTAACAGCGGCGGCGGTTCGGCCGCCGCCGTCTCAACGGGCCACGACTTGCAGCCCGCCTTCGGACGTCCGCAGCACGCGGACGGGGGCGATGGCCGGCAGGGCGTTCATCATGGCCAGCGGGTCGTCGATGCTGAACACCCCGGCGACGCGGTATTGCGCCAGGGCGGGCGCCGCGAAGGACGCGGGCACGGGCAGATAGCGGTTCATCTCGGCGACCACCTGCGCCAGCGGGGCATTGTCGAAAACGATCTTGCCGCGCTGCCACGCCGTCACTTGGGAGACGTCGACGGCGGCGACCTCGCCCGGCGGGTTTTTTGCATCGCTCTCCACGCCCTGGCCCGCCGTCAACCGGCGCGTCGCGCGGTTCCACCAGGGGCCGGCCGACACCTCGACGGAGCCGGAGGCGACGCTGACCCGCACGTCGCCGGCATCGCGGCGCACGTTGAAACGGGTGCCCGTCACCAGCACCTCCGTGTTGCCGGCGTCGACGATGAAAGGCCGCTCGCGGTCATGGCTGACTTCGAACAGGGCTTCGCCGGCGGCGAGCTCGACCACGCGGCGGCCTTCGTAGAGGCGCACGGTGGCCACGCTGTCCGTGTTCATGTAGACCACGGATCCGTCGGGCAGCGTCACGGTGCGGCGTTCGCCGCGGGCGGTGGCCAGCTCCTCCACGTGGTCCGGCGCCGCCCACCACGGCTTGCGCAGGACCGCGACCGCCAACCCAAGCGAACAGGCGCCGGCCAGCCCCAGACCGAACTGGCGCCGGCTGAACGCGGGGCGCCGCGGCGGCATTGCCGGAGAGGCGTGGCTCGACGTCTTCGAACCGCCGGCCTCGTCCTCGGCGCGGGCCAGGATGGCGCGCATGCGCGCCTCGGGCACGTGCCGCGCCGCATCCCAGAAAAAATGCAGGTTGCGATAGTGCCGGTCATGTTCCGGGTCGGCCTGGCGCCACGCTTCGAAGGCGCGCCGGTCCGCCTCCGTCGCGTCGCCGGAGTTCAGGCGCGCGAACCAGAAGGCGGCCTGGTCGCGCGGATCGTCGGAGGAGGGCGGGATGTCTGTCATCGTTCAGTGCGGCGCATAGGCTTGCAGGCGCTCGGCGATGTGGCGCACGGCGCGCTGCATGTATTTTTCCACCATGCTGCGCGACAGCCCCATATGATCGGCGATTTCCGCCTGCGTCCTGCCTTCCAGCCGATGGTGGACGTAGACCTGCTGGCACTTCAGCGGCAGTTCCTCCAGCGCGGCCATGAGCGCGCCGGCCAGTTCCTGCGCGTACAGCGTGGATTCCGGACTCTCGGTGCGCGGCAGGTCGGTTTCATCCACTTCGTCGATGGGCAGGACCGCCAGCTTCGCGCGGCGGCGGTGCCGGTCGATCAGGCCGTTGCGCGTGCTGCGGGCGAGATAGGCGCGCGGATTGCCCTGGATGGCGGCGACGCCGTTCTCCAGCAGCCCCAGCGCGGAGTCCTGCAAGGCGTCCTCGCCGTCGTCCTCGCCCGGTCCCTTGCGGCGCCATGCGCTGACCAGCTCGCCGTAGTGGGCGAGCCAGCCTTTCCTGGGCGGACGGGAGCCGGTCATCGAAACGAATGAAGCGAGAAGACGAAACCGGCGATTATTAGCAATAATTCTTATTCTCGCAAACTTTCTTCCATTTTTTGGCCGATTCGGCCAGGCAGCGTGGATTCCCCGCGACACGGCGGCCAGGGCCGCGCCGCTCAGGCCGGCGTCTTGTGCTTGTATTCGCACAGGTCCGCGATGCCGCATTGCGGGCACTTGGGCTTGCGCGCCACGCAGACGTAGCGCCCGTGCAGGATCAGCCAATGGTGCGCGTCCAGCAGGTACTCCTTGGGCACGACTTTCATCAGCTTGAGCTCGACGGCCAGCACGTCCTTGCCGGGCGCCAGTCCCGTGCGATTGGCCACGCGGAAGATATGCGTGTCGACGGCCATGGCGACCTGCCTGAACGCGGTGTTCAGCACCACGTTGGCGGTCTTGCGGCCGACGCCGGGCAGGGCTTCCAGCGCTTCGCGCGTCTGGGGGACTTCGCCGCCGTATTGTTCGAGGATGATGCGCGCCGTGGCGACGGCGTTCTTGGCCTTGTTGCGATAGAGGCCGATGGTCTTGATGTACTCGGTCAGGCCTTCCTCGCCCAGCTCCACCAGGCCTTGCGGCGTGCCGTAGTGCGGAAAGAACTTGCGCGTGGCGATGTTCACCGATTTGTCGGTGGCCTGGTCCGACAACAGCACGGCGATCAGCAGTTGGAACGGCGTCGTGTATTCCAGTTCCGTTTCGGGCGTGGGATTGGCGGCTTGCAGGCGGGCGAAGATTTCGCGGCGTTTGGCGGGGTTCATCGGGTGGAATGGGGAGGGGCGTTATCCGCGCGCGCGCCGGGCGCGCGCGCGTTCCAGCGCGCTGGCGATGGCGGCGCGCTTGTGGGCATCGGCATCGGTATCGACATCGGTATTCGCGCCGGTAGTAGCCGTGCCGGCATCGGACCTGCCAGCATCGATCGGGCCGCTACCGAGCGTGTCGTCATAGGACGCATCGATTCCGGCGGCCGCGGCTGCGGCATGCCGGGGCGGCGCCGCCAGGCGCGCCTGGCGATCGTCATGGCGCGCGCGCGCCGCTTCAGCGTCCGCCTGCGTCCATTCCCGCCGCGCCGGCACCATGGCGATGCAATCGACCGGGCAGGGCGCCACGCACAGGTCGCAACCGGTGCACCAATCGTCCAGCACCGTATGCATGCGCTTGTTGGCGCCGACGATGGCGTCGACCGGGCAGGCGCGGATGCACAGCGTGCAGCCGATGCAGTGTTCTTCGTCGATGACGGCCAGCAGCAGGGGACCGTGTTCGCCGCGCGTCCCGTCCAGGGGCAGGGGCGGCGTGCGCAGCAATCCGGCCAGGGCCTGGATGCCGGCGTCGCCGCCCGGCGGACATCGGTTGATCGGCGCCTCGCCGTCGGCGATGGCCTGCGCATAGGGCCGGCAGCCGTCGTAGCCGCACTTCGTGCATTGCGTCTGAGGCAGCAGGGCGTCGATGCGATCGGCCAGGGACAAGTCGGACATAAAGACCAGGAAGAAAGAATCCTGCAAGCAAAAGCTGATGGGCGCCCGCATCGTCCATCCGGCGCGGCGGGCGCCCAGGCCAGCAGCCGGGGAAATGCAAAAGGGGCCGAAGGCCCCTTTTTTACCCTGCGCGGCGGGCCGCGCTCAGGCGTGTTGCCGGATGAATTCGCCGATTTTAGGACAAATCGTCTGGCGCCAGCGGCGGCCGGAGAAAATCCCGTAGTGGCCGGCGCCCTGCGCGGTGTAGTGCGCCTTGTCGGCCTCGGGAATGCCGCTGCACAGGTCCTGCGCCGCGCGCGTCTGGCCCTGGCCCGAGATATCGTCCAGTTCGCCTTCGATGGTCAGCAGCGCCGTCTTCTTGATGTCGGCGGGCTTGACCAGCTTGCCGCCCACCTTCCACTTGCCGCGCGGAAGCTGGAATTCCTGGAACACGATGCGGATGGTGTCCAGGTAGAACTCGGCGGACATGTCCAGCACGGCGTTGTATTCGTCGTAGAAGCGGCGATGCGCTTCGGCGTCGTCGTCGTCCCCGCGCAGCAGGTCCAGGTAGAAGTCGTAATGCGACTTCATGTGGCGGTCCGGATTCATGGCGACGAAGCCGGCGTGCTGCAGGAAGCCGGGATAGACCAGCCGGCCGAAGCCGGGGTAGCGCGGCGGCACGCGGTGGATCACCTGGGTTTCGAACCAGGAGTACGGCTTGGTCATCGCCAGGTTGTTGACCTGGGTCGGGCTGCGGCGCGGATCGATCGGGCCGCCCATCATGACCATGGTGCGGGGCTGACAGGGATCGTTGTCGCTGGCCATCAGCGAGATCGCCGCCAGCACCGGGACGGTGGGCTGGCAGACCGAGATCACGTGCGTGTCGGCGCCCAGGAAGCGCAGGAAATCCTGCACGTAGTAAACGTAGTCGTCCAGGTGGAAGGGGCCTTCCGACACCGGCACCATGCGGGCGTCGGTCCAGTCCGTCACGTAGACGTCGTGGTTCGGCAGCAGCGCGCGCACCGTGTCGCGCAGCAGCGTGGCATGGTGGCCCGACATGGGCGCCACCAGCAATACCTTCGGGTCCTTGCGCTTGGCCATGACGCGGCCTTCGCGCTGGAAGTGGATCAGGCGGCAGAAGGGCTTGTCGACCGCGACCTTCTCGACGATCGCGACCTGCTCGCCGTCGATTTCCGTGGTGGGCAAACCCCAGGCGGGCTTCTGATATTCCTTGCCGATGCGGTGCATCAGTTCATAGCCCGCGGCCATCTGGCGCGAAACCGGCGTATAGGCCCAGGGGCTATAGGGATTGGAAAACAGTTGGGAGCCCGCTCCGGTAAAAGCGGCGAAAGGCGTCAGGAAGGCGCGCTGCAACTCATGCAATTCGTACAGCATAAGAAGAAAATCCTTTCGTTCTATCCAGGTTCCGGGGTGGCGGTTCACCTGGGTGGGTTGGGGCGCCAGGTCGATCGGGGGGCGCTGGCACACCATGTCTCTACGTGCGCATTATTACGCCGCGGCAAGTCTTTATAGCCAAAACCGCGGCGATGCAGGCACCCCGTACGGCTATTTTTGTTGCGAAAACGGGAATTCCTGCCCTCCCGTCGTTTTCCTGCCATGAAACGCACGTTTTATTGCGCGTTTCGGGCATTTTGTTGCTCTGCTGTTCTCTTGCTCTACGGTTTTACCAAGATCACCAATAGTTTTCCACCGCCAGATTGCCGGGAATGCCGCGGCGTCCAGGCGCGAAGCCCATTTCCCCAAGCAGTTTTCGTGCCGCCGACAACATTTCGGGGTTGCCGCAGAGCATCACCTTGGCGTGCCTGGGGTCCAGGCTTTCGCCGGTCAGTTGTTCCAGCCGGCCGTCGGCGATGAGGGTGGTCAGCCGTTCGCTGGGCATGCCGGGCAGCGCCTCGCGCGTGGCGATGGCGCGGTAGATCAGCTTGCGCGGGTCGGCGCGATGAATGGCGGCGAACTCGGGCTGGCGGGACCAGCCCTCGATTTCCTCGCGATACGCCAGTTCCTCGGCACGGCGCACGCCATGGACCAGGATGATGCGGCGGAACGACGTCCAGGTGGCCGGGTCGCGCAGGATGGACAGGTAGGCCGACAGGCCCGTGCCCGTGGCCAGCAGCCAGAGATCCGGCTTGCGATCGGCGGCTAGCGTGGCGCCGCCGGCGGGCGCCGCCTCCACGGCCGGCGCGGCATCCGCGGCGTCGGCGGCCTGGGCCGCGGCGGGCTGGGCGGGAAAGAAGCGGTCTATGGTCAGGAAACCATAGGGGTTCTTTTCCACGTACAGGCTGTCGCCCACGCGCAGTTGCGCCAGGCGCGGGCTGAAATCGCCTTCGGGCACCACGATGGAATAGAACTCCAGCGCGTCTTCCAGCGGACCCGACACCATGGAATAGGCGCGCCACAAGGTGGGCGGCCCATCGGGATCGTCGGCGGCCGGCAGGCCCACGCGGGCGAACTGCCCGGCCTTGAAGACATAGGCGGGATCGCGGGTCACCCGTAGCGAAAACAGCTTGCCGGGCACCCAGTTGCGGACTTCAGTGACGGTTTGGCGCGTGTATTTGGATACGTCGGTCATTAGCGGTTCAGGCGCGCGGCGCGCGCCCGTTTTACCTTTCCAGGTGCTGCAGTTTGTCCGGCTTGCCGTTCCATTCGTCGGCGTCGGGCAGCGGCTTGGTCGCGCGGCTGATGCTCTGGAATTCCGGCGCCAGTTCCGCGTTCAGCGCGATGAACTGCAACTGGTCCTGCGGCACGTCTTCTTCCGCGTAGATGGCGTTGGCCGGGCATTCCGGGATGCACACCGCGCAGTCGATGCACTCGTCGGGGTCGATCACCAGGAAGTTGGGGCCCGCGCGGAAACAGTCGACCGGGCACACATCCACACAGTCGGTGTACTTGCATTTGATACAGTTTTCGGTGACGACGTGGGTCATGCCGTGGAACTCCGGGGGGTTTATTTATCCGCGAAAGTAGGGATTTTACCCAAACCCGGCCAGAACATCCCGGGATAACCCTGGCTCGGACATAGTCGCCCCGGGCCGCCGCCTGGCCGCTGTGCTATGGTTGCCGGACAGGTTACACGGCCAGGCGCCGTACGGCCGGCCACCCCACGCGACATCATGATAATTACTTCGCTGCTCGACACCGACCTCTACAAGTTCAGCATGATGCAGGTGGTGCTGCACCATTTTCCCGCGGCGCAGGTGGAATACCAGTACAAGTGCCGGACGCCCGACATCAATCTACGGCCCTACATCGACGAGATCCGCGCGGAAATCCATGAGCTGTGCCAGTTGCGCTTCAGCCGCGACGAACTGGATTATCTCGGCAGCCTGCGCTTCATCAAGAGCGATTTCATCGATTTTCTCGAACTCTTCCATTTGCCCGAGCGCTGCATCCAGGTGACCGAGGGCAAGGAAGCGGGCGAGATCGCGATCACGGTCAAGGGGCCGTGGCTGCACACCATTCTTTTCGAGATTCCGGTCCTGGCGATCGTCAACGAAGTCTATTTCCGCAATACCAGGCGGCATCCCGACCTGGCGGAGGGCCGCGCGCGCCTGCAGTCGAAGGTGCGCCTGGTGGTGGACGATCCCTCCATGACCGATTTCCGCGTCGCCGAATACGGCACGCGGCGGCGCTTCTCCAAGGCCTGGCACCAGGAAGTGGTGGCCACCATGAAGGCCACCATGGGCAAGATGTTCGCCGGCACCAGCAACGTCGCCCTGGCCCGCCAGCATGATGTGCTGCCCCTGGGCACCATGGGGCACGAGTACCTGCAGGCCTGCCAGGCGCTGGGCCCGCGCCTGCGCGATTCCCAGGTTTTCGCGCTGGAGGTGTGGGCCAAGGAATATCGCGGCGACCTGGGCATCGCGCTGTCCGACGTCTACGGCACCAACGCCTTCCTGCGCGATTTCGATATGTATTTCTGCAAGTTGTTCGACGGCGCGCGGCACGATTCGGGCGATCCCTTCGTGTGGGGCGAGCGCATGATCGAGCACTATCGCGCCAACCGGGTCGACCCGCGCACCAAGACGCTGGTGTTTTCCGATTCCCTGACGTTTCCCAAGGCCATCGAGCTCGCCCGCCGCTTCGCCGGGCGCTGCCGCGTGTCCTTCGGCATCGGCACCAATCTCACCAACGACCTGGGGCACCAGCCCTTGCAGATCGTCATGAAGATGGTCCGGTGCAATGGACAGCCGGTGGCCAAGGTGTCCGACGCGCCGGAAAAGACCATGTGCGACGATCCGGCCTACCTGGCCTACCTGCGCCAGGTGTTCGACCTGCCGCCGCTGCCCGCCGGGAAGTGATCCCGGCATTCCCGGCCGAGCTTCCCCTTGTGCGCGGAAGCCGGCGATAATCGTCGGTTTCCAACAGCAGGAGGGATCACCCCATGAGCAGCATCAAACGCGTCAACGTCGCCAAGCGTCTCTCGGACATGGCCGTCTACAACGGCGTCGCCTACCTGGCCGGCCAGGTGCCGGACGACGCCACGCTGGACATCACCGGCCAGACCGCCCAGGTCCTGGCGACCATCGACAAGCTGTTGGCCGAAGCCGGCACCGACAAGTCCCGCATCCTGATGGCCCAGATCTTCGTCGCCAACATGAAGGAATTCGACGGCATGAACAAGGCCTGGGACGCCTGGGTCGCCGACGGCAACGCGCCTCCCCGCGCCACCGTCGAAGCGCGCCTGGCGAACCCCGACTACAAGGTCGAGATCGTCGTCACCGCCGCTGTCGCTTAAATCGCGTCCGGAACGATCCCGGCCGGGGCCCTCCAGGCCTGGGCCAGGATCAGGCCGACACGGCACTAGCCTCCCATCAGCAGCAATCCCGCCAGCAATCCCCCCAGTTCCCGGCAGTCCCGCAGGACATCGGGCGCCACCGTTTTGGGCGCCAGGATGGCGGCCGGGGTCTGGGCGCCGTTGCGCGCGATCAAGGCCGGCGCCGACAGGCGCAGGCGCCATCCGGTGCAGATGCGCTCCATCTGCCGGGCCGCGCCGCTGCCGTCGGTCCCGGCGCTGACCATCAGGCCGTAGGGCCGTCCGCTGACGGGGCTGACGCCGTCAGCGTCGAGGACGCCGTAATAGCAGCGGTCGAAGCATTCCTTCATCGCGCCGCTCAGGCTGCCCAGGTTTTCCGGCGCGCAGAAAAGATAGCCGTCGCTGTGCAGCAGGTCGCCGGCCTGCACGTCGGCCGCCGGCATCAGGTCGACGTGCAGCGCGGACGCGGCGGCCGCGCCGTCGTCCTGCCGCGCCTGCTCCCGCGCGGCCCAGGCGGCCACGTCGCGCGCGCCCTCGGCGGCGGCCCGCGCCATGCCGAGGGCGGCGCCGGTGCGGCTGTGCCATACGATGAGCAGGCGGGGCGGGTTCACGTCGACGATTCCTGTTCATGGCGCGCCAGCCGCGCCAGGGGATCCTGCCGGTAATAGGCCCGCAGCAGGGCGTACCAGTCGGGCAGGGCGTCGGCCAGGGGCGCGGGATCGGCGAAAAAGCTTTCGGAACTGACCGCGAAGAATTCCGCTTCGTCGGTCGCCGCGTACGGGTCCAGCGGCAACTGGCCGTACCAGCGATCCGCCTCCGGGCCTTCGGGGTCCACGTCGGACGGAATGGCGGCCTCCACGGCGTCCAGCGCGGCGCGGAAGCGGTCCAGGCTGTCCTCCAGCACGCGGCGCCAGGCGCGCCCGTCGATATCGCGCCGGCCCGCCAGGCTGGGCACGCCGTCGGCGGCGCCGGCGTACAGGTCCAGCTTGTGGGCGAATTCGTGGATCACCACGTTGTAGCCGCCGGCCGCATGGCGCGCGTCCTCCCAGGAAATCAGCACCGGGCCGCCGTCCCAGGCTTCGCCGGCGGCGTCTTCCTCGTATTCATGGACCACGCCGTCCTCGTCCTCGCGGCGCCGCGGGATGAGAAAGCCGCCGGGATAAACGACGATCTCGTCCCAGCCCTCGTACAGCGCGGGCGGCAGGTTGAGGATGGGCAGGGCGGCCTGGGCGGCGATGCACAGGCGCATGAAGTCGGTCAGCGCCAGGCCGCGGGCGCCGTTCATTGTCTTGCTGGCCAGCACCCAGGCCGCGCGGTCCAGCAGCGCGGCCTGCTCTTCCGGCGAGAGCGGGTAGAGGAAGGGAAAGGCGTCCAGCACCTGTTCCCACAGTTCCGCGGGAATGCGTTCGCGCACCGCGTCGACCTGCGACTCCCGCGCCCCGCGTCCCTTGAGCCATCCAAACATGCGTTGCCTGTCCTGTGTTTTGTGCTTGCCGCGGCTTGCCGCGCGCCGGGCCGTCTCGCCGCGTCGCTGCTGCGCCGTGTCGCCATTGCGCCGTTGCGTTGCTACCCCGGCGGCGCGGCCTCCCGCCTTTTCCGCCGCGGCCGTCCCGTCCGGCCGCAAGCTTCGCCTGGTGCTTAGTGTAGAGTGTCAAACTCTTAACCGGTTCCTGTCGTTTCCGTCGTCGATGTCCGCGCCTTCCGTTCCCGAATCCCCGCAGCCTGCCGCCGCCGCCGATTCCGGCGTCGGCCTCGACGCCGACTGGCTCGACGCCGCCGCGGCGGGGCTGGACGCGGCCGGGCGCGCGCAACTGGAGCGCGCGGCGCGCTCGGTGGCCGACCGCTTCGCCGGCCAGCAATCCATCACCGGCGAACCCCTGATCGTCCATGCCGCGGGCGTGGCGCGCGTGCTGGCGGGCTTGCAGACGGACGCCGCCACCCGCGTCGCGGCGGTGCTGGCGGCCTTGCCCGTCGACTTGCAGGCGCCGCCGCAGACCCTGCGCATCGATCCGCTGGCCGAGGAATTCGGCGACGACGTGGCGCGCCTGGTCCAGGGCGCCAACGCCCTGCTGCGGCTGGGCGTGATGGCGCGCCATGCCAGCGACAGCGCCGCCGGCAGCGGCACGCAGAAGGAAATGCGGCGCAAGATGCTGCTGGCCATGGCCGCCGACCTGCGCATCGTGCTGATGCGCCTGGCGTCGCGCCTGCAAAGCCTGCGCTGGCACGCGGCCACCAAGGTGCCCTGCGATCCGCAACTGGCCCGCGAAACGCTGGACCTCTACGCGCCCCTGGCCAACCGCCTGGGCATCTGGCAGATCAAGTGGGAGATGGAAGACCTGGCCTTCCGCTTCACCGACCCGGACCGCTACAAGCAGATCGCCCGCCTGCTGGAGGAAAAGCGCGTCGAGCGCGAGGCCTTCGTCCGCGGCGCGGTGGCGCGCATGGAGGAGGCCCTGGCCAAGGCCGGCATCGCCGGCGAGGTCAGCGGCCGGCCCAAGCACATCTACAGCATCTGGAACAAGATGCGGGTCAAGAAGCTGGATTTCTCGCACCTGTACGACCTGCGCGCGCTGCGCGTCATCGTCGGCGACGTGCGCGACTGCTATGCCGCGCTGTCCCTGGTGCACGCCATGTGGACGCCGGTGGGCGAGGAGTTCGACGACTACATTTCCCGTCCCAAGCCCAACGGCTATCGGTCGCTGCATACGGTGGTGGCCGACGAGAACGGCAGGCCGTTCGAAGTGCAGATACGCACGCGCGAAATGCACCAGTTCGCCGAATACGGGATGGCCGCCCACTGGCGCTACAAGGAAGCGGGCGCGAAGGGCGGCCAGGTGTCGGCGTCCAGCGATTACGACCGCCAGGTGTCCTGGATGCGCCAGTTGCTGGCGTGGAACGAGGATCTGGCCTCGCCGCCGGACGAGGCCGCCCCGGCCGGCGTGCCCGTGCCGCCGCCGGACGGCACAGCCGGGGAGCATGCCGGCAAGCCGCCGCGCGGCGCCCGCAAGACCGCCGTCGCGGCGGATGGGGGCGAGCATATCTACGTGCTCACGCCCCAGGCCCGCGTGATCGAGCTGCCGGCGGGATCGACCGCCGTGGACTTCGCCTATCACCTGCATACCGACCTGGGCCACCGTTGCCGCGGCGCGCGCGTGGACGGCCAACTGGTGCCGTTGCAGACGCGCCTGGCCACCGGCCAGACCGTGGAAATCGTGGCCGCCAAGTCCGGCGGCCCCTCGCGCGACTGGCTCAATCCCCAACTGGGCTTCCTGGCCAGCCCGCGCGCGCGCGCCAAGGTGCGCGCCTGGTTCAACGCCATCGAATTGCAGCAGCGCATCACCCAGGGCCAGGCCCTGGTGGAAAAAGAGCTGCAGCGGCTGGGCAAGACGGCGGTCAACCTGGAACAGTTGGCGCAGCAACTGGGCTTCGCCCGCGCCGACGATCTCTACGTCGCCGCCGCCAAGGACGAGTTCAGCCTGCGCCAGATCGACAGCGCTTTCCAGCAGCCCGCGCCCGCCGACCCGGACCAGCCGCAGGTCGTCACCCACGCCAGCCGGGCCGAAAGCACGGAAAAAAGCGGCAAGAGCGGGGTGCTGGTGGTCGGGGTGGGTTCCCTGATGACCCAGTTGGCGCGTTGCTGCCGGCCGGCGCCGCCGGACCGGATCGTGGGCTTCGTCACGCGCGGCCGCGGCGTGTCCATCCATCGCGCCGATTGCCACAGCTACGCCGCGCTGGCCAGCCGCGAGCCGGAGCGCGTCATCGAAGTGACCTGGGGCAAGACCGGCGGCACGCTTTATCCGGTCGACGTCAGCATCCGGGCGCACGACCGCTCCGGCCTGCTGCGCGACCTTTCCGAGGTCTTCGCCCGGCTGCGCCTGAACGTCATCGGCGTCAATACGCAGAGCCGCGGCTCGCTGGCGCACATGGTCTTCACCGTGGAAGTGCCGGACGGGGAGGCCCTGTCCCGCGCGCTGGCGGCGCTGACCGAGGTGGCCGGCGTGACCAGCGCGGCGCGCAAGTAAGCAGACAAGCACGCGGACAAGCAAGCGGACGCCGCGCGCATCGTTGGACGGCCGCGCCCCGGCCGTCCTAAACTGCCCGTTTCGCATATGCAGGGCCGCCATCATGGACACCCCCACGCAAGCCTCCCCGGAAGTCGACAGCCAGACCCGTGCCTGGCTGGAAAAGCTGGTCGCCTTCGACACCACCAGCCGCAACTCCAACCTGGCGCTCATCGAGACCGTGCGCGACGCGCTCGCGGGCCAGGGCATCGCGGCCACGCTGGTGCACAACGCCGGGCGCAACAAGGCCAATCTCTTCGCCACGCTGCCGGCCCAGGACGGCGGCACGCAGGGCGGCATCGTGCTGTCCGGCCATACCGACGTGGTGCCGGTGGACGGGCAGGACTGGTCTTCCGATCCCTTCGTCGTGCAGGAACGGGACGGCCGGCTCTACGGCCGCGGCACATGCGACATGAAGGGCTTCATCGCGGCGGCCCTGGCCCTGGTGCCCGAATTCCTGGCGATGCCGCGCAAGAAACCGCTGCACCTGGCCCTTTCCTACGACGAGGAAATCGGCTGCGCCGGCGCGCCCTACCTGCTGGCCGACCTGCGCGAGCGCGGCATCCGGCCGGAGGGCTGCGTGGTGGGCGAACCCACCGGCATGCAGGTGGTGGTCGCGCACAAGGGCATCAACGTCTTCCGCTGCCGGGTCCACGGCAAGGCCGCGCATTCCTCGTTGACGACGCAGGGCTGCAACGCCATCGAACACGCCGCGCGCCTGATCTGCCATATCCGCGACCTGGCCGACGCCTATCGCGCCAACGGGCCCTACGATACGTTCTACGACGTGCCGTTCTCCACGCTGACCACCAACCAGATCCAGGGCGGCATCGCGGTCAACACCATTCCGGACGCCTGCGAATTCAGCTACGAATTCCGCAACCTGCCCGGCATGTCGCCGCAGGACATCCAGGCCGATATTCAGCGCTATGTCAGCGAGCAATTGCTGCCGCGCATGCGCGCCGAGTTCCCGGAAGCCCGGGTCGACATCGAGGCGGGCGCCGCGGCGCCGGGCCTGGAGGCCTCGGAGCAGGCCGCCATCACCAGCCTGGTGCGCGCGCTCACCCGCGACACGGCGACGCGCAAGGTGGCCTATGCCACCGAGGCCGGCCTGTTCCAGGGCATCGGCATTCCCACCGTGGTCTGCGGCCCCGGCCATATCGTGCAGGCCCACAAGCCCGACGAATACGTGGCGCTGGATCAACTGGCGGCGTGCATCGGCTTCCTGCGGCGGATCGGGCAATCCTTGTAGGATCGCGCCCGCCGGCACGTTGCGCGGGCGGCGGGAGTCGTGGCGGCGGGATCGGCGGCGCGGGCAATCCTCCGATCCGCCCGAATCGAATCCGGCGGAATCGAATGAATCGAACCGCGCCGGCGCGGTCCGGGAAGCGGCAACCGGCCCCGCTCGGGTAAAATAGCCGGTTGCTAAGTCGGCGGCACTGCCCGGACCAGGGTGGGCCGCCAAGCTGGCGATGCGGCCGATGGCGTCGCATCGCGGCGGGAGAAGCCAGGTGAAACCTTACGACCTTCCCGATGCCCAAGGGCATTTCGGACCCTACGGCGGCGTGTTCGTGGCGGAAACGCTGATGCACGCCCTGGACGAATTGCGCGCGGCCTATGACCGTTTCCGCGTCGATCCGCTCTTTCTCGAGGAGTTCGCCTACGAACTCAAGCATTTCGTGGGCCGGCCCACGCCGGTGTACCACGCCCGCCGCTGGTCGCAGGAACTCGGCGGCGCGCAGATCTGGTTCAAGCGCGAAGACCTCAACCATACGGGCGCGCACAAGGTCAACAATTGCATCGGCCAGGCGCTCCTGGCGCGCCGCATGGGCAAGCCCCGCGTGATCGCCGAGACCGGCGCCGGCCAGCATGGCGTGGCCACCGCCACCGTCGCGGCCCGCTACGGCATGGAATGCGTGGTCTACATGGGCAGCGAGGACGTGCGCCGCCAGGCCTCCAACGTCTACCGCATGAAGCTGCTGGGCGCCAAGGTGGTGCCGGTGGAATCGGGCTCGCGCACGCTCAAGGACGCGCTGAACGAAGCCATGCGCGACTGGGTCACCAACGTCGCCAACACCTTCTACATCATCGGCACGGTGGCGGGCCCCGACCCCTATCCGCGCATGGTGCGGGATTTCCAGACCGTGATCGGCAAGGAATGCCTGACGCAGATGCCGGAAGAAACCGGCCGCCAGCCGGACTACGTGATCGCGGCGGTGGGCGGCGGTTCCAACGCCATGGGCATTTTCCACCCCTATATTCCGCACGAGAACGTGCAGTTGATCGGCGTCGAAGCCGCCGGCGAGGGCATGGACAGCGGCCGTCACGCGGCCTCCATCGCCGCCGGCCAGGTGGGCGTGCTGCACGGCAACCGCACCTACGTGATGCAGGACGAAAACGGCCAGGTGCAGGAAACGCATTCGGTCTCGGCCGGCCTGGACTATCCCGGCGTGGGCCCCGAACACGCCTGGCTGAAGGACAGCGGCCGCGCCAGCTACGTCGGCGTGACCGACGACGAAGCCTTGCGCGCCTTCCACGATTGCTGCCGCATCGAGGGCATCATGCCCGCGCTGGAATCCTCGCACGCCATCGCGCACGCGCTGCGGCTGGCGCCGACGCTGCCCAAGGACAAGATCATCCTGGTCAACCTGTCGGGCCGCGGCGACAAGGACATGCACACCGTCGCCGAGCGCGCCGGCATGCAGTTGTAATCCACCGGTGACCAGAACAGCATGACCGCACAAAAAGACCGCATCGGCGCCGCCTTTGCCCGTACCCGGGCGGCCGGCCGCGCCGCCCTGATTCCCTATATCGCCGCCGGCGATCCTTCGCCGGCTTCCTGCGTGCCGCTGATGCATGCGCTGGTGCGCGCCGGCGCCGACGTCATCGAGCTGGGCGTGCCGTTTTCCGACCCCATGGCCGACGGTCCCGTCATCCAGCGCGCCACCGAGCGCGCCATCGCGCAGGGCATGAGCCTGCGCAAGGTGCTGGACGCCGTGGCCGGCTTCCGCCGCGAGGACGACGCCACGCCGGTGGTGCTGATGGGGTACGCCAATCCCATCGAGGCCATGGGCCAGGCCGCCTTCGTCGACGCGGCGTCGGCCGCCGGCGTCGACGGCGTGCTGGTGGTCGACTACCCGCCCGAGGAAGTGCGCGAGTTCGCCGAGCTGCTGGGCGCCAAGGGCATCGCCCCCATCTTCCTGCTGGCGCCCACCAGCACCGAGGCCCGCATCGAGGCGGTCGGCAAGGTGGCGCGCGGCTACGCCTATTACGTCTCGCTCAAGGGCGTGACGGGCGCCGGCCATATCGACACCGACGACGTGGCGGCCAGGCTGGCCGCCATCCGCCGCCACGTCCACATTCCGGTGGGCGTGGGCTTCGGCATCCGCGACGTCGACAGCGCCCGACGCGTGGCGCGCGTGGCCGACGCCGTGGTGATCGGCAGCAAGCTGATCGAGACCATGGAAAAAGCCATCGAAGGCGTTCCCGCCGCCGGCCAGGCCGAGGCCGCCGCCAGCGCCGCCGGCGCCTGGCTGAGCACCATCCGCCAGGCCCTGGACGACGTCAAACGGGACTCCGCGGCGGCCTGAGCGGCCGCCTTTCTCCACCCAGGATAAAACTCACAATGAGCTGGATCGAAAAACTCCTGCCGCCGCGCATCAACAAGACGACCGAGCCTACCGCTCGGCGCGTACCGGAAGGTCTCTGGGTCAAGTGCCCGTCCTGCGAATCGGTGCTCTATAACGAGGACCTCGCCGCCAATCTGCACGTCTGCCCGAAGTGCGACCACCATATGCGCATCGGCTCGCGCGCGCGCATCGACTCGCTGCTGGACCTGGAAGGCCGAGTCGAACTGGGCCAGTCCATCCGTTCGGTCGACACGCTGAAGTTCAAGGACTCGCGCAAGTATCCGGAACGCTTGCAGGAAGCCGTCAAGCAGACGGGCGAAACCGACGCCATGGTGGTCGTCAGCGGTTCGATCAAGGGCGTGCCGGCGGTGCTGGCCTGCTTCGAATTCGAATTCATGGGCGGTTCCATGGGCTCGGTGGTGGGCGAGCGCTTCGCGCGCGGCGCCCAGGCCGCGCTGGAGCAGAAGACGCCCTTCATCTGCGTGGCCGCCTCGGGCGGCGCGCGCATGCAGGAAAGCCTGCTGTCGCTCATGCAGATGGCCAAGACCAATGCCATGCTGACGCGCCTGTCGGCCGCGCAACTGCCTTTCATCAGCGTGCTGACCGATCCGACCATGGGCGGCGTGTCGGCCAGCTTCGCCTTCATGGGCGACGTCGTGATCGCCGAGCCCAAGGCCCTGATCGGTTTTGCCGGTCCGCGCGTCATCGAGCAGACCGTGCGCGAGAAATTGCCCGAAGGCTTCCAGCGCGCCGAGTTCCTGCTGCAGAAGGGCGCCATCGACATGGTGGTGGACCGCCGCCAATTGCGCGACGAAATCGCCCGCCTGCTGGCCCTGCTGACGCGGCAGCCCGCCGAAGTCCTGACCGCCTGAGGCGGATGCTTGCTCGCGTCCGCCGGGCACGCCGCGTGCTAAGGGCGCGGCGCGAGAAAGTCAACAAGGCCATGCCGGCGGATTGGTGCCGATTTTCGAAAACTGTATTTCGTGGCTTTCTTGCCCAGGCGGGCCGGGCGATTCCCCGGTCTCATGGCCGCTGTTGATTTTTTCTGATAAGTTACAGCGCGTCTATACCTTGAAAAATGTAGCTAGTTGGAGTGTTCCCCATGCAGAGTGGTTATAAAAAGAGCTTGGTAGCGGGCGCGTTGGCGGCCCTGGCGATGGCGTGCGCCGTTCCGGCCGCGCAAGCCCAGGACAAAGGCGGCGTCAGCGTGCAGGGCGGTATCGGCGACAAGTACAACCGCACCGCGATCAACTACGAAACGGCGCCGCTGTGGCAGATCAGCGGCAGCCTGGGCCGCCTGGACCTGACCGGCGAACTCGGCGCCGCCTACTGGTGGGCGCATAGCGGCGGCGGCCATCCCTCGAATGCCTGGCAGGTGAACGCCATCCCGATGTTCCGCTGGTGGGTGTCCGACCGCTTCTTCTTCGAAGGCGGCGTGGGCGCCACGGTGTTCAATCACACCAAGTTCGCCGGCGAGACCATCAGCACGGCCTTCCAGTTCGGCGACCACATCGGCCTGGGCTTCCAGTTCGACCAGCACAACCGCGTGAGCCTGCGCTATTCGCACTTCTCGAACGCCAGCATCAAGCGCCCGAATCCGGGCCTGGACGTGACCCAGGTGACGTACACCTACCTGTTCTGACCGTTGCCCCCGGCGGTCTCCCGTCGGCCTTCCACGGGCCGGCCGGGCCGCCAGGCGGCAATATGCCGGCGCCGGCCGGCGCATGAAGTATCCGAAGTCTGAAGTCTTAAAACCCTGGCCATGCGCCAGGGTTTTTTTATGCCCGCGGTTTGTGGAGAGCACGGATAGGGCGTCCATGGCTGGATTGGGGCTACGTAGCCACCGGGCACACTCAGGTCACCCGCCAATGGCTGGCCGGCGGCCCACGCCGCCCAATAAAAAACCCCGAGGCCGGACGGGTGGTCCGGGCCTCGGGGCTTAGGGCTGACCAGCCTGGTCGGGCGGATCAGCGGCGGGTTTCGACCTGCACCAGCGGCTGGCTGGAAACCGGCGCCACGGGCTTGCGCTCGCGGCCCAGGCGCAGCGGCACATGGCTGGCCGCGATGCGTTGCTGGGTCTGGGCGTGACGCTCGGGGTCGGTCTCGATCCACTTCAGGCCGGCGGCGTTGACCACGTTATGCAGCGATTGCTTGCTGGGCGCGCCGTTCGCGCCAGCGGCCGGAGCCGGGGCAGCGGACTGGGGCTCGGCAGCAGCCGGAGCCGGGGTAGCCGCTTGAACAGGAGCAGCCTGGACCGGAGCAGCGGCCGAAGCCGGCGCAGCAGCCTGGACCGGAGCCGCCTGGACCGGCGCCGGAGCGGCGATCTCGGCGGACGCAACAGCCGGCGCCTCGGCCGGAACCGATGCAGCAGCAGGAGCGGGCGCAGCGGCTTGCTCCGGCGCGAAGGCCGAAGCCGGCGCGGCAGCCTGTTCCGGCACGGGGGCCGGGGCAGGAGCAGCCGGAGCAGCAGCAGCCGGGGCAGGCGCCACGGCAACCGCCGGCGCCTCGGCGGCCGCGGGCGCATCAACCGCCTGAACCTGCGGCGCCGGCGTTTCCGCCGCGATCTCGGCCGGCGTGGCGATCTGCACGGGCTCGGTCACGGCGACAGGCGCCGTGGTGGTCACCGGTTCGGCCGCGGCGGGCGCCGGGGTCGACTCGGACAGCTCGGCGATCGGCGCCGCCACGTGCGCCTGGATGGCTTCGACCGGGCTGGCCGTATCCACCGGCGTCGCGACTTCCGACAGCGCGGCCTGCGCCTCGGCGGCCAGGCGGTCTTCGGCGTCCGCCTGTTCCGAGGCGTCGAGCGTATCTTCCTGGCCTTCGGCGTCCGTGCTCACGCCGTCTTCCTGGCTGCGGCGGCCACGGCGGCTGCGGCGGCGGCGGCGCTTGCGTTCCGGATCGGCGCCCGCGCCTTCCGCGGCGAGGGGATTGCCGAACTCGTCGGTTTCGGCCTCGGCCACGGCGGCATCGCGGGTCGCGGTGTCGGTGACGTCATCCGGCGGCAGGGCGGCGGCCACGGTCTCGGCCAGGGCCGCGACCATGCTTTCCTGCTCGCTCATGACGGCATCGCTGCCGGTTTCCTCGCGGCGGTTGCGGCCGCCACGGCCACGGCGGTTGCGGCCTTGGCGGGCAGGCGTGCCGTCCTCCAGGGTCTCCACCGGTGGCAGGTTGCGTTCGGCCTGCTCGGCGGCCTGGTTCACCGCCTGGCTGGCAGCCGCGGCCTGGACGGCCTCGCGTTGTCCGCGTTCCGCGCGGTCGCCACGATCGCCGCGTTCCGTGCGTTCGCCACGGGGTGCCCGTTCGGCGTCGCCGCTACGGCGGCCGCCGCGCACATGGTGGCGGTTGTTGGCGTCGGCGCCTTCCACGGCCTCGGCGTTGCGGCCTTCGCCACGGCGGCCGCCGCGGCCACGGTCGGAACCATGGCGCTCGCCACGGCGGTCCTGGCCGTCATGCGTGCGGGACTTGGGACGGCTGGCGGCGCGCCGGGCCTCGTCGGACTGGACCGGCGTGGCCGCGGACGTCGCGGCGGGCTTCTCGCCGCCGGACAGCCAGCCGACCAGGCGCTTGAACAAGCCGCCCAGGCCGGCGGGCGCCGGCGCGGGGGCCGCCACCGGCGCGGCCGGAACCGGCGCCGGCGCGACGGGCGCGGGCTGGGAGGGGGTGATGCCCTTGACCAGCGCTTCCGGACGGGCCTTCACTTCCTGTTCGCGCGGCGCCCAGGCGACGTCGGTGGCGGGAGCCTCGGCCAGCTCGAAGCTGGTCTTGGTCTCTTCCAGGCGCGGGTCGTCGTGGCGCAGGCGCTCGATGTGGTGATGCGGGGTCTCCAGGTGCTTGTTGGGGATCAGCACCAGGTTGACCTTCAGGCGGGCTTCCATCTTGGCGATGTCGGCGCGCTTCTCGTTCAGCAGGAAGGTCGCCACGTCCACCGGCACTTGCGCGTGCACGGCGGCGGTGTTTTCCTTCATGGCTTCTTCCTGCAGCAGGCGCAGCACGTGCAGGGCGCTCGATTCCGCGTCGCGGATCACGCCGGTGCCGTTGCAGCGCGGGCAGGTGATGTGCGAGCCCTCGTTCAGGGCCGGGCGCAGGCGCTGGCGCGACAGCTCCATCAGGCCGAAGCGCGAGATCTTGCCCATCTGCACGCGGGCGCGGTCGAAATGCAAGGCATCGCGCAGGCGTTGTTCCACCGAGCGCTGGTTCTTGCTGTCCTCCATGTCGATGAAGTCGATGACGATCAGGCCACCGAGGTCGCGCAGGCGCAGTTGGCGCGCCACTTCATCGGCCGCTTCCTGGTTGGTGCGCAGGGCGGTTTCCTCGATGTCGGCGCCGCGCGTGGAGCGCGCCGAGTTGACGTCCACCGCCACCAGCGCTTCGGTGTGGTCGATCACGATCGAGCCGCCGGAGGGCAGGGTGACGTTGCGCGAGTAGGCGGTTTCGATCTGGTGTTCGATCTGGAAGCGCGAGAACAGCGGCACGTCGTCGCGGTAGCGCTTGACGCGGTGCACGTTGTCCGGCATCACCACGCTCATGAACGCGGTGGCTTGATCGGCGATCTCGTCGGTATCGATCAGGATCTCGCCGATTTCGGGCGAGAAGTAATCGCGGATGGCCCGGATGACCAGGCTCGATTCCAGGTAGATCAGGATGGGCGCGGAATTGTCGCGCGCGGCGCCGTCGATGGCGGTCCAGAGTTGCAGCAGGTAGGACAGGTCCCACTGCAGTTCCTCGACGTTGCGGCCGATGCCGGCGGTGCGGGCGATGATGCTCATGCCCTGGGGCAGTTGCAACTGCTCCATCGTATCGCGCAGTTCCTGGCGGTCCTCGCCTTCGACGCGGCGCGAGACGCCGCCGCCGCGCGGGTTGTTGGGCATCAGCACCAGGTAGCGGCCGGCCAGCGAGATAAAGGTGGTCAGCGCGGCGCCTTTGTTGCCGCGCTCCTCTTTCTCGACCTGGACGATCAGCTCCTGGCCTTCGCGCAGGGCGTCCTGGATGCGGGCGGTGCGGACGTCGACGCCTTCCTTGAAGTAGCTGCGCGCGATTTCCTTGAACGGCAGGAAACCGTGGCGATCTTCGCCGTAGTTGACGAAGCAGGCTTCGAGGCCGGGTTCGATGCGGGTGATGATGCCCTTGTAGATGTTGCCTTTGCGCTGTTCGCGGCCGGCGGTTTCAATGTCCAGGTCGATGAGCTTCTGCCCATCGACAATGGCGACGCGCAGTTCTTCCTGGTGCGTCGCGTTGAACAACATTCGCTTCATGAGAAGGTTCTCCGTAGTCATGACACGCCGATATCGGCGCGTGACCTCGGATCACGCGGTCTGCGGACTGCGGCAAGGGCAAGCGGCTTGCGGACCGTACCCGGGCGGCGCCCAGGCGTATCCGCGCCAGTCAGGCGGGCACTGCGTGCCGGTAGGCACGGGGTTCTGTCAGCAGGAGAGTCAGGAGCACGTATGTGGTTGACGAATAATTGCTGTGGGAACTCAGACGCGGCGAAAAGTGAGGGCGCGCGCCTGGTGCGTTAAATGCGACGATGCTTGCGAATGCTTCAGAGCCGCGCGCGGCTTGCAACGGTCCTGTCATGAAAGCGGGCAAAATGTGCCACACCACTTTCTGTTGGGCTCGGTTGCGCCGGCGACCGAATGACCCCGGAGCTGAAATCGAGCAGGCGGTACAATAGCGTCCTGCGCACCGGACGGCGTTGCCAAAAAAGCGTACCCGACGGAGTTGCAACAGCATCTCTACGCCAAGCGGCCATTCAGCCACAGCCCCCCATTTCAGCCCCTTAAGGCTGTCCCGATTATATGCCGCTTTTCGCAATGCGCAAAGAATCCTCCCCTGGGACTTCCCCGAGCGCGCCCGCGGCCGTCCGCATGGTCGAAGTGACCGACGAGCACGACGGCCAGCGGGTCGACAATTTCCTGTTCCGCCTGTGCAAGGGCGTACCCAAGAGCCATGTGTACAAGGCGATCCGCGACGGCAACGTGCGGGTGAACAAGGGACGCATCCAGGCGGACCATCGGCTGGGAAAAGGGGACGTCGTGCGCGTGCCGCCTTTCCGCCTGCCGGCCGCCGACGCGCCGCGCGCGGTGCCGCCGGCCGAGTTTCCCGTGGTCTATGAAGACGAGGGCATGCTGGTGGTGGACAAGCCGGCGGGCATCGCCGTGCACGGCGGCAGCGGCGTGGCCTTCGGCGTGATCGAGCGGTTGCGCGCCGCCCGGCCCCAGGCGCCGATGCTGGAGCTGGCGCACCGCCTGGACCGCGAGACCTCCGGCCTGCTGATGATCGCCAAGAAGCGCAACGCCCTGCTGGGCCTGCATCGCATGTTCCGCGAGGGGCTGGGCAGCAAGCGCTACTACGCGCTGGTCCAGGGCGACTGGGTCAACGACCGCCAGCACATCAAGCTGCCCTTGCTGAAGTGGACCACGGCGTCGGGCGAGCGGCGCGTGCGCGTGGACCGCGAGGGGCAGGCCGCCCATACCATCGTCACCCTCAAGCAGCGCTTCGGCCGCTACAGCCTGGTCGAGGCCGAACTGCGCACCGGCCGCACCCACCAGATCCGCGTGCACCTGGCGTCCAGCGGTTTTCCCATTGTCGGCGACGATAAATACGGGGACGATGAAACCCGGGCCGCGTTCGCGCGCCAGGGGTTCAACCGGATGTTCCTGCATGCGCACCAATTGACCATTCCGCACCCGCTTACCGGGGAAACGCTGGACCTGCGCGCGCCGCTGCCGCAGGCTTGCGTGCAATTACTGAAAACGCTGGAGAGTGCTTGACCATGGCTTATTCGTTGGTGGTGTTCGACTGGGACGGCACGCTGATGGATTCGACCCACCATATCGTGGCCGCCATCCAGGGCGCCTGCCGGGACCTGGACCTGCCCGTGCCGTCGGCCTCGCAGGCGAGCTGGGTCATCGGCCTGTCCCTGGAGGGGGCGCTGCGCCACGCCGTGCCGGACCTGCCGAAGTCCATGATGCCCCGCTTCCTGGAGCGCTACCGCGTGAACTACCTGCTGCGGGATCCTGAACTGAAGCTGTTCGAGGGCGTGCGGGAGATGCTGGAGGACCTGGCGCGGCGCGACGTGCGGCTGGCGGTGGCGACCGGCAAGAGCCGGGTCGGCCTGAACCGGGCGCTGGCGGCCAGCGGCCTGGCCGACGCCTTCCACGCCACCCGCACGGCGGACGAAACCTTCAGCAAGCCGCATCCGGCCATGCTGCACGAAATCATGGCGGAGCTGGACGTGCTGCCGGAGCGCGTGGTCATGATAGGCGACACCTCGCACGACCTGCAGATGGCCGCCAACGCCTCCGTGCACGGCGTCGGCGTCACCTATGGCGCCCACACCCGCAAGGAACTGGAAGGCTGCGCGCCCCAGGCGATCGTGGAAACGGTGGCGGAGCTGGGCGCCTGGCTGGCCTCGAAGAACTGAGGGCAAGGGACGAAGGGCAGGGCGGCTGTCGCGTCAACCGGGCGTGAAACGAGCCCGGGCCCGGGGCGCATGCTTGCACCGCGCCAGGGGAACGTCCAGCCCGGCCGCCCGGTCCTAGTGGAGGTCTTGGTGAAAATATTTCGCTGCGCCTCGCCCCGCGAGGACGCGCTTTCTGGAGCCGGCAGCCATGCTCATACGTAAACCTTCGGACATTCCTCCCTCGGAGATCACCCCGGAACCCGTCTGGCGGGCGCGGCGCGCCTGGCTGGGCCGGGCGGGCGCGGGGCTGGCCGCCCTGGGCGCGGCGGGCTTGGCGCCGCCGGCGCGCGCGGAGGGGGAAGGGGACGGCCTGCCGGCCTTGCCCTCGGCGGCCAACGCCCAGTACACCGTCATGGACAAGCAGACGTCCTACGGCGACATCACGTCCTACAACAATTACTACGAGTTCGGCCTGGACAAGGGCGATCCGGCCAAATACGCCAAGGCGCTGAGGGTGCGGCCCTGGACCCTCCGCGTCGAGGGCGAGGTCGGCAAGCCGCGCACCTTCGACATCGACGAACTGCTCAAGCTGGCGCCGCAGGAAGAGCGGGTCTACCGCCTGCGCTGCGTCGAGGGCTGGTCCATGGTCATCCCCTGGATCGGCTATTCCCTGTCCGCGCTGCTCAAGCAGGTCGAGCCCACGGGCAACGCCAAATTCGTGCAATTCGTCAGCGTCGCGCAGCGCGACACCATGCCCGGCCTGCGCAGCGGCGTGCTGAACTGGCCTTATACGGAAGGCCTGCGGCTGGACGAGGCCATGCATCCGCTGGCCCTGCTGACCTTCGGACTCTACGGCAAGGTGCTGCCCAACCAGAACGGCGCGCCGGTGCGCGTGATCGTGCCGTGGAAGTACGGCTTCAAGTCGGCCAAGTCGCTGGTGGCGATCCGGCTGGTCGAGAAAATGCCCGTCAGTTCCTGGATGGATGCCGCGTCCAACGAGTATGGCTTCTACGCCAACGTCAATCCCAACGTGCCGCATCCGCGCTGGAGCCAGGCCACGGAGCGGCGCATCGGCGACGGCTTGTTCAGTCCCAAGCGCAAGACCTTGATGTTCAACGGCTATGACCAGGTGGCGTCGCTGTACCAGGGCATGGACCTGCGCGCGAATTATTGATGGCGGCGCATTGATGTCGGCGTATCTGTCTCCGTCCGGCGCCGCGCGGCGGCCATGGACCGCGCGCCAGGTCGGCCGCTTCAAGCCCTTGTTGTTCCTGCTGGGGCTGGCGCCCGTGCTGCGCTGGGTCTGGCTGGGGATGAACGACGGCCTGACGGCCAATCCGGTCGAGTTCCTGACCCGTTCGGCGGGCACCTGGACCTTCGTCTGCCTGCTGGTGACCTTGTCCATCACGCCCTTGCGGCGCCTGCTGGACCAGCCGGCCCTGCTGCGGGTGCGGCGCATGTGCGGCCTGTTCACGTTCTTCTATGGCCTGCTGCATTTCCTGTCCTGGGCCGGCTGGGATCGCGGATTCGATCCGGCGTCCATGGTCGAGGACGTGGGGCAGCGGCCCTTCATCCTGGTCGGTTTCCTGGCCTTCGTCCTGCTGCTGGTCCTGGCCCTGACGTCCTTCCAGGCGGCGATGCGGCGCCTGGGGCGCAACTGGGGGCGATTGCATCGCGCCGTCTACCTGGTCGGCCTGCTGGCGCTGCTGCACCTGTGGTGGCACAAGGCGGGCAAGCACGATTTCACCCAGCCGCTCTGGTATGGGGCGGTATTGCTGGCCTTGCTGGCCTGGCGCGTGGTCCTGTGGGCGCGCGCCAGGCGGACGCGGTCCGCGTGACGCGGGGGCGCCGCCCGCCGCTTACTCGCCCTCCGCCTATTCGCTCTCGCCCGGCAGCACGCTCAGGATGCCCGCCGTCTCGGCGTCGGCCACGCCGTCGTAGCGGGCCGGGCGGTAGTGCATCTGGAAGGCGGCGATGACGCGCGTGGTGGCGGCGTCGTAGACGCCCGTGCGCGGCGCGTCGTAGCCCACGCGCGCCAGTTCGGCCTGGAACCAGCCGGCGTCCGGCAGGCCCTCGCTCGCGTAGCGCTGGGCGGCGGCCTGGGCGGCGCTTTCGTCGTACCAGCGGCCCAGGCCTTCCTTGGCCAGCCGGCGCCAGGGAAAGAGGGGGCCGGGGTCCGTCTTGCGCTGCGGGGCGATGTCGCTGTGGCCGACGATGTTCTCCGGCCGCACCCCGTGGCGCCGGGCAATGTCGCGCACCAGCAGGATGACGGCGCGGATCTGGTCTTCCGTATAGGGCTGCCAACGCGGCGGCCGCCACGCCGGGGCCTGCCCGGCGGGCTGTTGTCCCTGCGCGGACAGCGCGGGCGCGGGCTGTGCCGGGACCGCCGGCGCCGGCGGCTGGTCCGCGCTGCCGGGCAGGGGGCCTTCGTTGGTGATCTCGATGCCGATGGAGGCGTTGTTCAGGGCGGTGCGGCCGAACCAGCTACTTTCGCCCGCGTGCCAGGCGTTGCGGTCCTCGGGCACCAGGTTGTAGACGCGCACCCGGCCGCCGCCGGTTTCCTCGTCGCTGACCAGGTAGTGGGCGCTGACGTCGCCGCGCGAGAGCGTGCGCAGGGAGACGGCTTCGTCGCCGTCGGTGTAGTGCAGCACGATGAAGCGCACCCGGCTGTCCTGGCTGAGGGCCGTGATCGACGTGTCGACGTCCAGTCCCGCCGGCCAGCGCTGCGCGCAGCCGGCAAGCGCCAGCGCGCCCGCGCCCAGCAGGGCCAGCGCCGCGCGGCGGCCGGCGCGAAAATGCTTCCGCGTCGTCATCGGGCGCGCCGTCATCGGGCCAGATAAAGGAACAGCGTCGGCTTCTTGTCCAGGTCCGGCGCCGGACGGGACTTCCAGTCGGCGATCGTCGCCGTGCGCACCCATTCGTCGTCCGTGGTCAGGGACCGGGCCACGCACAGCCGGGTGTCGCCGCGCAGGCTCGCCAGCAGGGTGGCGAACATGGCGGCGTTCCGATAGGGCGTTTCGATCAGCATCTGCGTCTGGTTGTTGCGCGCTGACAACTGTTCCCAGGCGCGCAACTGGCGCGCCCGCTCGCCGGGCTCCACGGGCGCATAGCCATGGAAGGCGAATCGCTGTCCGTCCAGCCCGCTGGCCATCAGGCCCAGCAGAATGGAGGACGGCCCCACCCAGGGACGGACCCGCAGGCCCATGCGATGCGCGGCGTCGGCCACGCGCGCGCCCGGGTCGGCGACCGCCGGGCAGCCCGCCTCGGAGACCAGGCCGATTTCCCCGCCCTGGCGCAAGGGCCGCAGCCAGCCGTCGATCTCGGCGGCGCTGGTCTTCTCGCCCAGCGTATGGATGGCGATCTCCTGCAGCGGCCGCAGCGTGCCGATCTGCTTCAGGAAGGCGCGCGCCGTCTTGGCGTTCTCGGCGATGTAGCAGTCCAGGCGGGCGGCCAGGCCGCGCGCTTCGGCGGGCAGCCAGCGGTCGGGCGGCGCATCGCCCAGGCCGACGGGAATCAGGTGCAGGGTGCCGGGTTCGCCGCCGCCTTGCCCGCGCGCCTGGGCCGCCGTGGCGTTCTCTGCCGTCGCTTTCCCCTCCGCCGCGTGTCCGGCCGCGCTCATTGCGCCGCTCCGCCGTGGCCGGCCGTCAACGGGTCCAGGCCGAACAGCGTCAGCATGCTGGTCAGGGCGATGAGCGGCAGCCCGATGATGGCGGTAGGATCGTCGCTCTGTATGCTCTCCATCAGCGCGATGCCCAGGCTTTCCGCCTTGGCGCTGCCGGCGGTGTCGTAGGGGGATTCCGCCAGCAGGTAGGCGTCGATGGCGGCGTCGGAAAGCTCGCGGAAGCGGCAGCGGGTGACGATGTCCGCATGGGCGACGCGCTCTCCGTCGGTCACGGCCAGGGCCGAATGGAACGCCACTTCGCGGCCCGACAGGCTGCGCAACTGGCGCTGGGCGCCGACGAAATCCCCAGGCTTGCCGATCGGCGTGCCGTCGACCGTCGCCACCTGGTCCGAGCCGATGACGACGGCGCCGGGGTGCTGCCGCGCCACGGCCTCGGCCTTGGCCAGGGACAGCCGCACGGCCAGGTCGGCCGGCGCTTCGCCGGGCGCCGGCGTTTCGTCGACCAGGGGCGGGACGACGTCGAAGGGCAGCCGCAGGCGCGACAGCAGTTCCCGGCGGTATTTGGAGGTCGAGGCGAGGATCAGGCGGCGTGGGGAAATAGTCATGCTTGGTTTGACGTTATGACGTAAGTCACAGTATTATCTAACGTTTCGCGGGATTTTCCTCGCGGTTTCTGCGTAGAAATCGGTATGCGGTACGCGGTGAGCGGTATGCAGTGAGCGATACGGCGGCATAGCGAGCGGAGCAGGCCGCGAATGTATAAAGGTGAAGCCATGGCCGGGTCCGGCAAGGGCGCCGCTACGGAAGCGGCGGCGCGGCAGGCCGCGGGTGGGTCGAAAGCGCCATCGAGAGAAGCGATGAAAAAGCAGCCGGCCGGCATCATCGACGCGTTCGAGTTCGTTCGCCTGGGCAAGCAGGCCGAAGGCAGCGTGCCGTTGGCGCGCATGCTGCGCGCGGTCGAGGGGCTGCCCAAGCAGCCCGACGACGCGAGCGGCGAAGTGCATTGGCAGTTGCGGGGCCTGCGCGGCGCGATGGACGAGCCCTTGCTGGAACTGCGGGTGCAGGCCAGTCCGGTGCTGATCTGCCAGCGTTGCATGGAGCCTTTTGCGTTTCCCATCGATGCGGAAGTATTGCTGCAATTGGTGCGCAACGAGTCCGAACTGGACGACGGCGGCTACGATGGCCGCGACGACGAGGATGAAGAAGAGGACGGCGAGCCGGGTTCCGGCGCGGCCGCCCCCGAGAAAGTAGTGGGATCGCAGCGTTTCGACGTGCTGTCCCAGGTTGAGGATGAATTGATTTTGAATATCCCCTACGTGCCCAGGCATGAAGTCTGCCCGGGCGCGGCGGGACAGGCAGGCCAGGAAAAATCCGAACCTGTCAAGCGTCCATCGCCGTTCGCGGTGCTGGAAAAACTGAAGCACAAAGATTGAGATCAACATTCGGGCTGCATCGCGTACAATGCGGCCCGATTCTAGGAGTCATCATGGCTGTTCAACAAAACAAGAAGTCCCCCTCCAAGCGCGGCATGCACCGCTCGCACGATTTCCTGGCCGCTCCGTCGACCGCGATCGAGCCGAACACGGGCGAAACGCACCTGCGTCACCACATCAGCCCCAACGGTTTCTACCGTGGCCGCAAGGTCATCAAGACCAAGAACGACGAGTAAGTCACCGCGTAACGCGTGACCGGACTGTTCGTTTAGGCTGGCGCTGATACTTGGCACCCGTGATACGCATCGCCATTGACTGCATGGGCGGCGATATAGGCCTGCCCACCACCATACCCGCGTCCATCGCGTTCGCCCGGCAATTTCCCGACGCCCGGCTGCTGCTGGTCGGCGTGCCCGATGCCATCGAAAAGGCATTGGGCGCGTCGCGGGACGTGCCGCGCGACCGGATCGAAATCGTGCCGGCCTCCGAGGTCGTCACGATGGACGATCCGGTCGAGGTCGCGCTGCGCCGCAAAAAGGATTCGTCCATGCGCCTGGCTGCCCAGGCGGTCAAGGACGGCCGCGCCGACGCCTGCGTGTCCGCCGGCAATACCGGCGCCTGGATGGCGATCACGCGCTACGTGCTGAAGACGATGGACGGCATCGACCGGCCGGCCATCGCCACGTCCATTCCCAACCAGGAAGGCCGCGCTACCACGGTGCTGGACCTGGGCGCGAACGTCGATTGCACGGCCGAGCACCTGCTGCAGTTCGCCATCATGGGCACCGCGCTGGCGCAGGCGCTCGATCATTGCGAGCGGCCCAAGGTCGGCCTGCTGAACATCGGCGAGGAAGTGATCAAGGGCAACGAGGTGGTGAAGGAAGCCGCCGAGCTGCTGCGCGCCAGTCCGCTGAACTTCCACGGCAACGTGGAGGGGAACGACATCTTCAAGGGCACGGTCGACGTCGTCGTTTGCGACGGCTTCGTCGGCAACGTGGTGCTGAAGTCCATCGAAGGCCTCGCCAAGATGATGAGCAGCGTCATCCGCGAGGAATTCAAACGCAACCTCATCACCCTGCTGGCGGGCGCCATCGCGTCGCCCGTCCTCAACCGCCTGCGCCGCCGCGTCGACAATCGCCGCTACAACGGCGCGGCGCTGCTGGGGCTGCGCGGGGTGGTCATCAAGAGCCACGGCTCGGCCGACGTCTATGCCTTCGGCTTCGCCTTGCAGCGCGCGCGCGAGGCGGTGGCCAGCAGGCTGCTGGAACGCATCATGCAAAGCGTGGCGCAGATCCACCAGAGCGTGCATACCAACAACGTGGCGACGGCATTGCCGCGCGCGGCGGGAGACTCCGCTTGAAACAGAATTCCTTGCAGTATTCCGCGATCACCGGCACGGGCAGCTATCTGCCCCCGCGCGTGGTTTCCAACGACGAGTTGGCGGCGGAGCTGGCCCAGCGCGACATCGCCACGTCGGACGAGTGGATCGTCGAGCGCACGGGCATCCGCCAGCGCCACCTGGCCGAGCGCGGCGTCACCACCAGCACCCTGGCCTCGGAGGCAGCGCGCCGCGCGATCGAGGACGCCGGCCTGCAGCCGGGCGATATCGACCTGGTCATCGTCGCCACGTCCACGCCCGATTTCGTCTTCCCCAGCACCGCCTGCCTGGTGCAGGACAAGCTCGGCATCCGCAACGGCGCGGCCTTCGACGTGCAGGCCGTGTGCAGCGGCTTCGTCTACGCCCTCACCACCGCCGACAGCTTCGTGCGCACCGGCCGCGCCCGCCATGCGCTGGTGATCGGCGCGGAAGTCTTCTCCCGCATTCTCGACTGGAACGACCGCTCCACCTGCGTGCTGTTCGGCGACGGCGCCGGCGCCGTGGTGTTGAGCGCCGCGGCCGAGCCCGGCATCCTCGCCGCGCAATTGCGCGCCGACGGCAGCCAGACCAAGATTCTTTGCGCGGCCGGCAACGTGGCCTATGGCGAAGTGGTCGGCGATCCCTTCCTGCGCATGGACGGCCAGGCCGTATTCAAGCAGGCCGTGACGGTGCTCGACCGCTCCGCCCGCGACGTCTGCGAGGAAGCGGGCGTCACGCTCGGCGATATCGACCTGCTGATCCCGCACCAGGCCAATCTGCGCATTCTCAATTTCCTGGCCCGTAAACTCGGCCTGCCCGCCGAAAAGCTGGTCGTCACGGTGGATCGCCATGCGAACACCTCGGCCGCCAGCGTGCCGCTGGCCCTGGACGCCGCGTGCCGCGAAGGCCGCATCCAGCCGGGGTGCACCGTGCTCATGCAAGGCGTGGGCGGCGGCTTTACCTGGGGCTCGGTCCTTGCCAGAATGACAGCCACGAAACGGTAATCCCGCCAAAAAGATGAAAATCGCTTTTGTATTTCCCGGACAGGGTTCTCAATCGGTAGGCATGCTCGATGCCTGGGCCGGCAACGCCGCCGTCGCCGACACGGTCGCGCGCGCCAGCGCCGCCCTGGGGCAGGACCTGGGCGCGCTCATCGGCCAGGGGCCCGCGGACCAGCTCAACCTCACCACCAATACCCAGCCCGCCATGCTGACGGCCGGCGTGGCCTTCTTCGCCGCCTGGCGCGCCGCCGGCGGTCCGCTGCCGGAAGTGGTCGCCGGCCACAGCCTGGGCGAATACGCCGCGCTGACCGCGGCCGGCGCCCTGCAGCTCGATGACGCCGTGCGCCTGGTGCGCATCCGCGCCGACGCCATGCAGGCCGCCGTGCCGGTGGGCACGGGCGCCATGGCCGCCATTCTCGGCCTGGACGACGACGCGGTCCGCGCCGCCTGTGCGCAGGGCGCGCAGGGCGAGGTGGTGGAAGCCGTCAATTTCAACGCCCCGGCCCAGGTCGTGATCGCCGGCCACAAGGCGGCGGTCGAGCGCGCCTGCGAAGCGGCGAAGGCGGCCGGCGCCAAGCGCGCCATCCTGCTGCCGGTTTCGGCGCCTTTCCATTCCAGCCTGCTGGAGCCCGCCGCGGCGGTGCTGTCCAAGGCCTTGAACGACGTCATCGTCAGCGCGCCCGCCATTCCCGTCATCAACAACGTCGACGTGCTGGCGCCGAGCGATCCCGCGTCCATCCGCGATGCGCTGGTGCGCCAGGCCTGGCATCCCGTGCGTTGGGTGGAAACCATCCGCGCCATCAAGGAGCAGGGCGTCACCCACGTGGTCGAATGCGGCCCCGGCAAGGTGCTGGCGGGCCTGGTCAAGCGCATCGACGGCGAACTGACGGGCCTGGCCATCACCGATCCGGCTTCCCTGGACGCCGCGCTGGCGCTGCTCGGAGGCAATTGAAATGGATAATGCAATGGACCTGCAAGGCAAACTGGCGCTGGTCACCGGCGCCACGCGCGGCATCGGCAAGGCGATTGCGCATGAACTCGCCGTGCGCGGCGCCACCGTGGTCGGCACCGCCACCTCGGAATCCGGCGCCCAGGCGATCGGCGAAGCCCTGGCCCAGTACGGCGGCCGCGGCGTGGTGCTGAACGTCACCGACGCCGCCGCCTGCGACGCGCTGCTCGAGACGCTGGCGAAGGACGGCGGCCCGCACATCCTGGTCAACAATGCCGGGATTACGCGCGACACGCTGGCCATGCGGATGAAGGACGAGGACTGGGACGCGGTGATCGATACCAACCTGGCCGCCGTTTTCCGCCTGTCGCGCGGCGTCATGCGCGTGATGATGAAGGCCCGCTGGGGCCGCATCATCAACGTCACCTCGGTGGTGGGCTCGTCCGGCAATCCGGGGCAGGCCAACTACGCGGCCGCCAAGGCCGGCGTGGCGGGCATGTCGCGTGCGCTGGCGCGCGAGCTGGGCAGCCGCGGCATTACCGTCAACTGCGTGGCCCCGGGTTTCGTCGACACCGACATGACCCGCGTCCTGGGCGAAAGCCAGACCGCCGCGCTGCTGCAGCAGATTCCCCTGGGCCGCCTGGGGTCGCCGTCGGATATCGCGCATGCGGTCGCCTTCCTGGCGGGGCCGCATGCCGGTTACATTACCGGCACGACTTTGCATGTGAACGGCGGGATGTATATGTAGTTTCCGCGGACCTCGCCCTGCCGCGGTCCTTCCCTTGAAATGACGGGGATAGGCCGATGTTGGACGAGGTTCGTCGCAAAGGTCGCCAGTCCGGCGTCCGCGTATTCCCGGTGGATGCTCCCCGGGGGTAGTTTTTTTCTCACGGTCCGGCGTTTGCATTCCTCTGCGCTTGGCTATAATTCGCGGGATTTTTCCCAATTGGAGATCTGCATGGAAAGCATCGAACAGCGCGTCAAGAAGATCGTCGCTGAACAACTTGGCGTCAATGAAGCCGAGATCAAGAACGAGTCTTCCTTTCTTGACGACCTCGGTGCCGATTCGCTCGACATGGTTGAGCTGGTCATGGCCCTCGAAGACGAATTCGAGACCGAGATCCCCGACGAAGAGGCAGAAAAGATCACGACCGTGCAACAAGCGATCGATTACATCAATTCGCACGGTAAGCAGTAAGCTAGCCTTTCCTTCCCCGCGCCGGGGGTTTGCTCCCCCGGCGGGAACCAGGGCGGTTTTTGGAACATGCCGCGCGCTCGCGCGGGGTCGGGCCGTGCGGCCCATGCCCGGGCGTGGCCATTCTGGCCCGCGTCCGACCGGCAGGCCCCGCGTGCTCGCGTCTCTCGCGGACGGCATGTTCCGGGCCGCCTTTGTTTTGTCTGTTTGAGGAGTCATCCGTGAAACGACGCGTCGTCATCACCGGACTGGGTATTGTCTGCCCCGTTGGCAACGACATTACCACTGCCTGGGACAATATCGTGAACGGACGTTCGGGCATTCGCCGCATCAGCCGTTTCGATCCCAGCGCCTTGACCACGCATATCGCCGGCGAGGTGCAGAACTTCGACGTCACGCAATACATGCCCGTGAAAGAAGCGCGTCAGATGGATACCTTCATCCATTACGGCCTGGCGGCCGGCGTGCAGGCCTGGCAGGATTGCGGCCTGGAAGTGACCGAGGAAAATGCCGAGCGCATCGGCGTGATCATCGGCTCGGGCATCGGCGGCCTGCCCCGTATCGAAGAGACCCAGACCGATCTGCTCGAACGCGGCCCGCGCCGTATTTCGCCTTTCTTCGTGCCGGGTTCGCTGATCAACCTGATTTCCGGCCAGTTGTCCATCAAGTACGGCATGAAGGGACCGAGCTACGCGGTCGTTTCCGCCTGCACGACGGGCCTGCACAGCATCGGCGATTCCGCTCGCCTGATCGAATACGGCGATGCCGACGTGATGGTCGCCGGCGGCGCCGAGTCGACGGTTTCTCCCCTGGGCATCGGCGGTTTCGCCGCCATGCGCGCGCTGTCCACCCGCAACGACGATCCGGCCACGGCCTCGCGTCCCTGGGACCGCGACCGCGACGGCTTCGTGCTGGGTGAGGGCGCCGGCGTGGTGGTGCTGGAAGAATACGAACACGCCAAGAAGCGCGGCGCGCGCATCTACGGCGAATTCGTCGGCTACGGCATGAGTTCCGACGCGTACCACATTACCGCCCCGGACAAGGACGGCCCGCGCCGCGGCGTGGTCAACGCCTTGCGCAACGGCGGCCTCAATCCGGAAGACGTGGATTACGTCAACGCCCATGGCACCTCGACGCCGCTGGGCGACAAGAACGAGACCGACGCCCTGAAGCTGGCTTTCGGCGACCATGCCCGCAAGCTGGTGGTCAATTCGACCAAGTCGATGACCGGCCACCTGCTCGGCGCCGCCGGCGGCATCGAGGCGGTCTTCACGACGCTGGCCGTGCACAACCAGGTCTCGCCGCCCACGATCAACATCTTCAACCAGGATCCCGAATGCGACCTGGACTACTGCGCCAACGAGGCGCGGCAGATGAAGATCAACGTCGCGTTGTCCAACTCCTTCGGGTTTGGCGGCACGAACGGGTCGATGGCCGTTCGCCGGATCTGACTTGAGCGCCACGGAGCATAGCGGCTGGATCCTGCGCGTGCCGGTGTTGCGGCCGCGCTGGGCCGCGCTTGCCGGGTCCGCCATGCGCTGGGCCGGCGGCGCGGCCGCCGCCTGCGCGCTGGCCTGGCTGGGCCTGCCCGCCGGGCTGGCCTGGACGCTGGCGCTGGCCGCCGTGGCGCTGGGCATTTACGCCGGCATTTCCCGCGCGCCCGCCGTGCGGGCCTTGCTGTTCACCGCCGATCATGCCTTGTACGTGCGCCAGCGCCGCGGCTGGCGTCCGCTGGCCTTGCGCGCCGCGGCGCGCGGCTGGCGCTGCCTTGCCTTGCAGGGCGATCTGCGGGCGCCGCTCAGTCCCCGCCGCGGGTCCTGGCGCGCGCGCCGGGTCGCCTTCACGGTCTGGCAGGATGCGCTGCCGGCTTCCGCCTGGCGCCGGCTGAACCTGCTGAGCCACCGGCGCCTGCGCCGCGCGGCGGCGGGCGGCCGGCAGGCGCTGGCGAGGACCGCGGCCAGGGCGGGGGCAGAGAAGGGGACGGGGCCCGCATGAGCGAACGCGAAATCGACGCCGAGCTGGTCGCCCGCGTCCAGCGCGGCGACAAGAAAGCTTTCGATCTGCTGGTAATGAAGTATCAGCGCAAGATCATGCGCCTGCTCTCGCGCATGATCCGCGACCCCGCGGAAATCGAGGACGTCGCCCAGGAAGCTTTCATCAAGGCATACCGCGCCTTGCCGCAATTCCGCGGCGAGAGCGCTTTCTATACCTGGCTGTACCGCATCGCCATCAACACCGCGCGCAACTGGCTGGCCTCCAGCGGACGCCGTCCCAGCGCCCCGACCGCGGTGGAAAACGAAGATGGTGAAACTTTTAACGAGGCGGACAACCTAAGCGATATAAGCACCCCCGAATCCATGGTCGCCAGCCGCGAGATCGCCGAAACGGTGAACGCGGCTATCGAGAGCTTGCCTGAAGAGCTGCGCACGGCGATCGTCCTGCGGGAAATTGAAGGAATGAGTTACGAAGACATCGCCCAGAGCATGGGGTGTCCCATCGGGACCGTGCGTTCGCGGATTTTTCGCGCGCGCGAGGCCGTCGCCGCCCGTTTGCGGCCCATGCTCGGCAACGATGCCGATCGTCGCTGGTAAGGAGCAAGTCATCATGCAACACACAGATCCGTCCGAACTGTCCGAGGAAGAACTGTCCTGGGAAGCGTCGGTGTCGGCCTGGATGGATGGCGAGGGTTTCGAGGAGTGGCTCGACGGACTGGAAGTCGCCGAAGGCCGGGAAACCTGGGATACCTACCACCTGATAGGCGATGTCATGCGGAATCCCGAGTTGGCGATCACCCCCTCCCCAGGTTTCAGCGCCCGCCTGTCGGCGGCGCTGGATAACGAGCTGACCATCGTGGCGGCGCCGCGCAAGCGCCGTTTCGCGCGGCCGTCGTGGCGCCTGGGCCTGTCCGGGGCCGCCATGGCCGCCGCCGTGGCCTCGGTGGTCTGGGTCGCCCAGCCCCTGCTGGGCGGCGGGACGCCGTCCCAGGAAACCCGCGTCATCGCCGACGCCACGCCCGCGGCGTCCTCCGCCGAGGAGCCCGTGCTCAGCGATTACCTCGAAGCGCACATGCAGATGGCCGGCCCCAGCGCCATCCGCCAGGTTTCCTTCGACCTGGGGGCCGGCCGCTGATGATCGCGACCTTGGCCATGCCCAGTCTGCGCGTAGCCTCGCGGGCGATGAGCCTGTCCTTCGTGGCGCTGCTGGGCTGCCTGGGTGGCGGACTGGCCCAGGCGCAGGGCAATCTGGCGGCGCGCACCCCCATGGGGGCCGAGGAAGCCCAGGCATTGCTGTCGCGCATCCAGGAGGCCGCCCGCAAGCTGGACTACTCGGGCATCTTCACCTACCAGCAGGGCGAACTGATCCAGTCCTCGCGCCTGGTGCACATGGTCGACGGCAGCGGCGAGCGCGAACGCCTCGAAGTGCTGGACGGGCAGCCGCGCGAATACCTGCGCCACAACGACGACGTGCAGTGCCTGGTGCCCGAGCGCAAGATCGTGCTGTCGCAGCAACGCCGCGCGGACCGTTTCCCGGGCCTGCTGCTGGGTTCGCCGGCTGCGGTCACGCGCTTCTACCACGTCTATGGCGACGCCGCGCCGCATCGCGTCGCCGGCCGCGAATGCCGCATGATCACCATCGAGCCCCTGGACAAGGCGCGTTATGGCTACCGCTTGTGCGCCGACGAACAGAACGACCTGCTGCTGAAGGCGCAGACGCTGTCGGCCGGCAACAGCGTCATCGAACAGGTGACGTTCACCACGCTGCGGCTGGGCAAGGACGTCGACGGCAAGCTGCTGGAGTCGCGCTGGCCGTACAAGGACTGGAAGGTCCAGCAGTCGACCATGCAGCCGGTCGACCTGGCGGCGCAGGGCTGGCGCATCCCGGTCCCGCCCGGCTTCGTCCAGGTGTCGCAGGTGGCCCGCATCCTGGGGCACAACGAATCGGTAAGCCAATTGGTCCTGTCCGACGGGCTGGCGGCCATTTCGGTTTTCATCGAGCCGTTCGACAAGAAGCGCAACAGCCGGCAGCCGCATGGCGCCTATCGGCGCGGCGCCGTCAGCGTCTATGGCACGCGCATTGCGGATTTCTGGCTGACCGCGCTGGGCGAAGTGCCTTCCGCCACGCTGGAGCACCTGGCGAAGGCAACCGAATTCGTGCCGCCCGCGGCCTCGGCCGTGCCCCCGCCGAAATAAGCAAGTTTTCAAGAAATCACGTCCGGCGCGCCATATCGCAGCGGGCCGGCACGGACTTTCGTATGAAATCCGTGGTAGAAAGACCCGTATATTTACGCGGAGTTGTACATGAACTTTTCCTATGAGAAGACGCAAGCGCTCCTGCGGCGCTTGCTGGTGACGATGGGCGCCGTCGCGGCGCTGGCCGGCGTGGCTGCCACGCCCGCACGGGCGCAGACCCAGGCGCAGACGCCCATGCCCACGGTCACGATGCCCGATTTCAGCAGCATCGTGGAGAAGGCCGATCCGGCGGTGGTCAATATCCGCACCACGGCGACCGTGCCCGTGCGCCGTCCGGGCCTGGACGGCCAGGATCCCTACGACCTGTTCCGCTTTTTCTTCGGCCCCGACTTCCAGCCGCCGGGCATGCCCGGCGTGCCCGGCCAGCGCACGCCGCGCGACAAGACGCCCAAGGACAGCAACAAGGAACCCGAAGAGCGCACCGTGCCGCGCGGCGTCGGTTCCGGCTTCTTCATTTCGGCCGACGGCTACGTGCTGACCAATAATCACGTCGTCAGCGACGCCACCGACATCTTCGTCACCACCACCGACGGCCGCGAGTTCAAGGCCAAGGTCATCGGCACCGACGAGCGCACCGACGTCGCCCTGCTCAAGATCGACGCCAAGGGCCTGACGCCGCTGCCCATCGGCGACGATTCCAAGCTCAAGAAGGGCCAGTGGGTGCTGGCCATCGGCTCGCCGTTCGGCCTGGATTCCACCGTCACGGCGGGGATCGTCAGCGCCATCAACCGCGACACCGGCGACTACCTGCCCTTCATCCAGACCGACGTGGCGGTCAACCCCGGCAACTCCGGCGGTCCGCTGCTGAACCTGGCCGGCGAGGTGGTCGGCATCAACTCGCAGATCATTTCGCGCAGCGGCGGCTTCATGGGGATTTCCCTGGCCATCCCGATCGACGAGGTCATGCGCGTGGTCGAGCAGTTGCGCGCCAACGGCAAGGTGACGCGCGGCCGCATCGGCGTGCAGATCGGCGAGGTGACCAACGACGTCGCCACCGCCATCGGCCTGTCCAAGGCGGAAGGCGCCCTGGTCAGCAGCGTCGAGGGCGACAGCCCCGCCGAGGCCGCCGGGGTGCAGCCGGGCGACGTCATCCTCAAGTTCAACGACCGCAGCATCGCCCGCTGGTCCGATCTGCCCCGCATGGTCGGCGAGACCAAGCCGGGCACCGTGGCGCCGCTGCAGGTCTGGCGCAAGGGCAAGTCGCTGACGCTGACGGTCAAGATCGCGGAAATCCAGCCGCCCAAGACCGCCGCCAAGGAGAAATCCAATCCCAAGACGGAACCGGAGTCCTCCAGCGCCCTGGGCCTGACCGTGGTCCCCGTGCCGGCCGAAACCCAGCGCAAGATGAAAATCACCGGCGGCGTCCTGGTGCGCCAGGCCGAAGGCGCCGCGGGCCGGGCCGGCATCATGGAAGGGGATATTGTGTTGGCAATAAACGACACGGATATCACCAGCCCGGACCAATTCGTCAAGACCGCCGGCAAGGTCGACAAGACCAAGTCGATCGGCGTGCTGGTGCGCCGCGGCGACCAGACCCAGTGGGTGGCGGTGCAGCCGTCCAAGTAAACGCAAAGACCGGCTAAAATCGCTGGTTGCCGCAACAAGGGGGCGCCTTGCGCCCCCTTGTTTTTGGCCGTTCCTTTTTTCCTCTTGTCCCCCTGTCTATGCAGCATATCCGCAACTTTTCCATCATCGCCCACATCGATCACGGCAAGTCGACCCTGGCCGACCGCCTGATCCAGCGCTGCGGCGGCCTGGCGGATCGCGAGATGTCGGCCCAGGTGCTCGACTCCATGGACATCGAGCGCGAGCGCGGCATCACCATCAAGGCCCAGACGGCCGCCCTGCAGTACAAGGCGCAGGACGGCAAGGTCTACAACCTGAACCTCATCGACACCCCGGGGCACGTCGACTTCTCGTACGAAGTCAGCCGCTCGCTGTCGGCCTGCGAGGGCGCGCTGCTGGTGGTCGACGCCTCGCAGGGGGTGGAGGCGCAGACGGTGGCCAACTGCTATACCGCGATCGAGCTGGGCGTGGAGGTGCTGCCGGTCCTCAACAAGATGGACCTGCCGCAGGCGGATCCGGACGGCGCGCGCCAGGAAGTGGAGGACGTGATCGGCATCGACGCGTCCGACGCCGTGCTGGCCAGCGCCAAGACCGGCATGGGCATCGACGAGATTCTCGAAACCGTGGTCGCGCGCGTGCCGCCGCCCCGGGGCGAGGTCGACGCCCCCCTGCAGGCCCTGATCATCGATTCCTGGTTCGACAACTATGTCGGCGTCGTCATGCTGGTGCGCATCGTCAACGGCGTGCTGCGGCCCAAGGACAAGATCCTGCTGATGGCCTCGGGCGCCACGCACCTGTGCGAACAGGTGGGCGTGTTCACGCCCAAGTCGGTGCAGCGGACGCAGTTGTCGGCCGGGGAGGTGGGGTTCATCATCGCGGGCATCAAGGAACTCGCCAACGCCAAGGTGGGCGACACCATCACCCTGGCGGGCAAGCCCGCGCCGGCGCCGCTGCCCGGTTTCAAGGAAGTGAAGCCGCAGGTGTTCGCGGGCCTCTATCCGGTGGAGAGCAGCGAATACGACCAACTGCGCGATTCGCTGGAAAAGCTCAAGCTCAACGACGCCGCGCTGATGTTCGAACCCGAAGTGTCGCAGGCGCTGGGCTTCGGCTTCCGCTGCGGCTTCCTCGGCCTGCTGCACATGGAAATCGTGCAGGAACGGCTGGAGCGCGAGTTCGACATGGACATCATCACCACCGCGCCGTCGGTGGTGTACGAGGTCGAACAGCGCGACGGCGAGGTGATCTTCATCGAAAGCCCCTCGCGCCTGCCCGAAATCGGCAAGATCGCCGAAATCCGCGAGCCCATCGTCAAGGTGACGCTGTTCATGCCGCAGGACTACGTCGGTCCCGTCATGACCCTGTGCAACAACAAGCGCGGCGTCCAGTTGAACATGAGCTACCACGGCCGCCAGGTGCACCTGGTGTACGAGATCCCGCTGGGCGAGATCGTGCTGGACTTCTTCGACAAGCTGAAGTCCGTCTCGCGCGGCTATGCCTCCATGGACTACGAGTTCCAGGAGTACCGCGCCGCCGACGTGGTGCGGGTCGACCTGTTGATCAACGGCGACAAGGTCGACGCCTTGTCGATGATCGTCCACCGCAGCAACGCCCGCTACCGCGCGCGCGAAGTGGTGTCCAAGATGCGCGAGCTGATCCCGCGCCAGATGTTCGACGTCGCCATCCAGGCGGCCATCGGCGCCGAGGTCATCGCCCGCGAGAACGTCAAGGCCCTGCGCAAGAACGTGCTCGCCAAGTGCTACGGCGGCGATATCACCCGCAAGAAGAAACTGCTGGAAAAGCAGAAGGCGGGCAAGAAACGGATGAAGCAGGTCGGTAGCGTGGAAATCCCGCAAGAGGCCTTCCTCGCCATCCTCCAAGTGGAAGACAAATAAGTTCCAATAAGGCATTACACATGAGCTGGAATTTCGCGCTGATCTTGTTCATCCTGCTGGTGGTCACCGGCGTCATCTGGTTGCTGGACATCACGGTGTTGCGCAAGTCGCGCAAGCGCAAGGGCGAAGAGGCCCGGGCGCAGTTCGACCGGGCCGCGGCGGCCGACACCGGCGCCGCCGATCCCGCCGAAACCGAGCGCCAGCGCCGCGCCGCGGTCGAGGCCGCCAGCCGCGCGCCGTGGTGGGTCGAATACGCCGTCAGCTTTTTCCCGGTGATCCTGTTCGTCTTCGTGCTGCGGTCCTTCGTGGTCGAGCCCTTCCGCATTCCGTCGGGGTCGATGCTGCCCACCCTGCAGTCCGGCGACCTGATCCTGGTGAACAAGTTCAGCCGCGGCATACGCCTGCCCATCCTGGACACCAAGATCATCAACACCGGCTCGCTGCAGCGCGGGGACGTCATCGTCTTCCGCTACCCGGTTGACCCGGACGTGGACTACATCAAGCGCGTGGTGGGCCTGCCGGGCGATGAAATCGCCTACCTGGACAAGAAACTGTATGTAAACGGCCAGGAAGTGACCCATACCCGCGACGGCAACTATTTCGAGCCGGACCGGGTCGCCTACGTGTCCCGATATAAGGAAAAATTGGGCGACGTTGAGCACGATATCCTGCTGGAAGAAGGAAAATACCAGCAATATGAGCCCATCTGGCAGTTCCCGTACTCGCAGAACTGTCAATACAGCCGGGCCGGGGTGCGCTGCAAGGTGCCCGAGGGGCAGTATTTCGCCATGGGCGACAATCGGGACAATAGCGCCGACAGCCGCTACTGGGGATTCGTTCCGGACGGTAATATCGTGGGCAAGGCCTTCTTCATCTGGATGAATTTCTCCGATCTGAGCCGGATCGGCCGATTCAATTGACATGTCCCTAGCCGCGCTGCAATCCCGTCTGGATCACCGCTTCGGTGACGAGGCCCTGCTGGAGCAGGCGCTGACTCATCGCAGCCATGGTGCGCGCCATAACGAGAGACTCGAATTCCTGGGCGATTCCGTCCTGAACTTCGTGGTCGCTTCCATGCTGTTCGATCGCTACGGCAAGATCGACGAGGGCGACCTCTCGCGGCTGCGCGCCAACCTGGTGAAGCAGGCTTCGCTGGCGGACATCGCGCAGAAGCTGGAGCTTTCGCACGACCTGCGCCTGGGCGAGGGCGAGCTGAAAAGCGGCGGCTTCCGCCGTCCCTCCATCCTGGCCGACACGCTGGAGGCCATTTTCGGCGCCGTCTTCCTGGATGGCGGCTTCGATGCCGCGCGCCGCGTCATCGCCCGCCTGTATCAACCCATCCTGGCTACCGTCGACCCCAAGACGCTGGGCAAGGACGCCAAGACGCTGCTGCAGGAATTCCTGCAAGGCCGCAAGCTGGCCTTGCCCGTGTATACGGTGATCGCCACCCACGGCGCCGCCCATAGCCAGCAATTCGAGGTCGAGTGCGCCATCCCCGCCTGGGAAATCAAGGTGGTGGGCGCCGGCGCCAGCCGCCGCGCGGCCGAGCAGGCCGCGGCCAAGTCGGCGCTGGAGGCGGCGCAGGCCGCCAGTCCCGCCAAGAACCCCAAGCGCGCGCCCCGCGCGCGCAAGACCGCGCAGCTATCCTTGCCCGTCGCGGTCGCCCAAGAAGTGAAATGAGCGAACAACCTTTCCGCTGCGGCTTCGTGGCCATCGTCGGCCGGCCGAACGTCGGCAAATCCACCCTGAACAATGCCCTCATCGGCAGCAAGATCTCCATCGTCTCGCGCAAGGCGCAGACGACGCGCCATCGCATCCATGGCGTGCTGACGCGCGACCATGAGCAGTTCGTCTTCGTCGACACGCCCGGTTTCCAGACCCGCCATGGCGGGACCATGAACCGCATGATGAATCGCGTGGTCACCCAGGCCTTGAACGACGTCGACGTGGTGGTGCACGTGGTCGAGGCGGGCAAGTGGTCGGAGGGCGACGCCAAGCTGCTGCCCCTGCTGCCCAAGGGCGAGCGCTGCATCCTCGCCGTCAACAAGATCGATGCGCTGAAGAGCCGGGACGAACTCTTTCCCTACGTGGCCCGGCTGAGCACGCTGCACGACTACGGGGCGGTGATTCCTGTCAGCGCCGCCAAGGACCGCCAGCTCGACGTCCTGCTGGACGAGATCGCCAAGCGCCTGCCCGAGAACGAAGCCATGTTCGAGGCCGATACGCTGACCGATCGCCCCAGGCGCTTCATCGCCGCCGAGCTGATCCGCGAGAAGATCTTCCGCCTGGTCGGCGACGAACTGCCCTATGGCTGCACCGTGGTCATCGAGCAATGGGAAGAAAGCGAGAAGGGCGCGCGCGTGGCCGCGTGCATTCTCGTCGAGCGCGACAGCTACAAGCCCATCCTGCTGGGCGCCGGCGGCATGCACATGAAGCGCATCGCTTCGGAGGCGCGCCAGGACATCGCCAAGATGCTGGACAAGCCGGTGCACCTGGAGGTCTACATCAAGGTGCGCAAGGGATGGTCGGAGCGCGAGAGCGCCTTGCGCGATCTGGGCTACGAGTAAGCCTTTCATGAGCCGGCGTTCTCCCCGGGTGCAGGACAGCCCCGCGTACATGCTGCATGCCACGCCGTGGCGCGAGACGTCGCTGGTGATCCAGGCTTTTTCCCGCGAGTTCGGCTGCGTCGCCATGGTGGCCAAGGGCGCCAAGCGGCCTTATTCCGTGTTGCGGCCGGTCCTGTCGGCGTTCCAGCCCCTGAGCCTGTCGTGGACCGGGGCGGGCGAGGTCAAGACGCTGACGCGGGCCGAGATCGCCGGGGTGCTGCCCCTGGCCGGCGGGGCCTTGATGTCGGCGTGGTACATGAACGAGCTGCTGCTGCGCCTGATGCCGCGCGAGGATGCCCATCCTGTCCTGTTCGATGCCTACCAGACCGCGTTGACCCAGTTGGCCGCCGGCAGCCGCGCGGCCGCCGCGCTGCGCCGCTTCGAATGGACCTTGCTGCGCGAAACCGGCTACGGCGTGGACGCGGAAATGCCGGATTTCGAGGATCCCGCCATCGAGCCCGCGCTGCGGCGCGACCTGCGCGAACGCCTGGCGCAGAACCTGGCCGGCCGCGAACTGGCGACGCGCCGGGTGCTGCTGGATCTGCAACGGCTGGGCTGATGCGGGCGAGCCGAGGCGTGCGGGTGGCTGCACGCGGGTTGATGCCTTGATGCCGCCGCCTTCCTTTATCGCAAGGTAGCCGGGCCGGTCCCGGTTCCGGTTCCGGTCTCATTCCCGGCTCCGGCCGCGGCCGCCTGGCGCGCATCGGTGGCGCGGCCCAGCAGATAGCCGCATATCGCCCACAGCCCGGCGCCCGCCGCGCCGACCAGCGCCACGATCGCGGCGCTATGCCCCAGGGCGTCGACGGCGGTCTTGACCCAGGCGCTGGCGGCGTCGCCGGCGCGGTAGACCACCGTATCGATGAAATTCTTGGCCTTGTACTTGTCCTCGGCGCTCACCGTGGTGAAGATCATTTCGCGGCCCGGCCTGACCAGCGCGTATTCGCCCACGCGGCGCAACACCATGACCACGGCCAGCACGCCGAAGACCGGCCAGGCCGCGAGCACGAGGAAGCCGGCGCAGATGGCCAGCGGGACGACGGTCAGCAGGAAAGTGACGCCCAGGCGCTGCGCCAGCCGGCCGGTGAGGAAAAGCTGTGTCAGCAGGGACAGCAGTTGCACGGTGAAGTCCAACGCGCTGAAGACCTGGATGCGCTGCGTCGGCGTGGCGAAGGCGTGGGCCACCAGGCGCGCCTGTTCCATGTACAGGAAGGTGCTGGCGGTGGCCAGCAGGACGACGAAGGCGGAAACGCCCAGCAGCAGCGGCGACTTGAAGGTGCGCGTGGCGCCGGCGACGATGCCGCCGCCGATGGGCCGCGAGGGATCCTCGTCGCGGCGCGGCGCCTGCGTGGCATCGCTTTCGGGTTGGCCCGCGCCCGCCCGGGCGCGCCAGCCCATGAGCCAGGATTTCAGGGGCAGCGTGGCCGCCAGCAGCGCGGCCGACAGCAGCACCAGCCCGGCCGCCCCCAGGGGGCCGGCCAGCACGCCGCCCAGCACGGGGCCGAGCAGGCCGCCGGTGCTGGCGCCGGCGGAGATGAAGGCGAAGAGCCGCTTGGCCTGGCTGGTGCGGAAAACGTCGGCCATCAGGCTCCAGGCGACCGAGACCACGAACAGGTTGAATACCGAGATCCATACGTAGAAGGCGCGCGCGCCCCATACGTTGTCGGGCGCGGCCTGGAACACCGCCGCGAAGACCACCAGGGTGGCCGCGAAGAAACCGTAGGCCCAGGTAACGAAGCGCGTGCGCGGCGTGCGCCGGGCCAGCCAGCCGAAGCAGGGCACGGCGGCCAGCATGACGAGAAAGGTGGCGGTGAACAGCCACTGCAGCTTGTCGACGCCGGCCGCGATGCCCAGGGTCTCGCGGATGGGGCGCAGCATGAAATAGCCGGTGAACAGGCAGAAGAAGAAGCCGAAGCCGCACACGGCGGCCCGCCCCTCGCCGGGCCGCACGTTGACGGCGCGGCTGGCGCGTTCGATGACGGAGGTGAACGGGCTGGTCATGGCGGTCGGATGAGAGACGGAGACGGCTTGCAGCTTGCTTGCGGTTTGCGGCCTGGCGATGGCGGCGGCTTCCCAGCTATCGACGCCAGGGCGCCCCGCGTGCCCTGCGTGCCGAAAAAAGGGCCCGGGCCGAGGCGCCCTCCGGACCGGGTAAAGAAATCAGGTGAACAGGGCGGCGATGCGCTCGCGCATGGCGGCGTCGGGCAGGCGGCCCCGGCCCGCAAGCAGATTGTCCGCCATATTGGCCGGTTTGGAAGTGGCCGGGATGACGCAGGTCACGGCGGGGTGGCCGATGATGAATTTCAGGAACAATTGCGCCCAACTGGTGCAGTCTATCTCCGCGGCCCAGGCCGGCAAGGCCTTGCCGCGCACCTGCCGGAACAGCGCGCCGTCGCGAAACGGGCGGTTGATCAGGACCGCCGCCCCGTGGGCCTGGCAGGCCGGCAGCAGGCGCTGCTCCGCGCCGCGCGCCGTGACCGACAGGTTGATCTGCACGAAATCGGGTTTCTCCCGCTCGACCAGGCGCGTCAGTTCGTCATGCGCCGATTCGGTGTAGTGGGTGATGCCGACGTAGCGCGTCACGCCCTGCTGCTTGAGTTCGCGCAGGAGGGCCAGTTGGTTGACCGTATCGATCAGGTTGTGGATCTGGATGAGGTCGAGCCGCTGCGATTTCAGCATGGCCTGCGAGTTGTGGACCTGGCGCAGCGCCGCGTCGCGCCCCGTGGCGCCGATCTTGGTGGCCAGGAAAATGCCGTCGCGCGCGTGCTGCCGGGCAAGCAGCTCGCCGGTGACGGCCTCGGCGCGGCCATAGCTGGGCGCGGTGTCGATGACGGCATTCTTGCCGGCCGCGGCGACCAGGCGTTTCAGGACGTCCTCCAGCGTGGCCATTTCCGCGCCTTGCGGGTCCACGTCGAAGGTGTCGGCGGTGCCCATGCCCACGGTGGGCAGCATCTCCCCCGTGGCGGGAATGGCCCGATGGTTTACCGGGCTGTCGGCGGCGCGGGCGACGCCGGAGAGCAGGGTGGCGGGCAGGCTGGCGCAGGCGGCTTGCAGCAGGCGGCGGCGGGTGGGCATGGCGGTATCTCCCTTGACGGCTGGCGCGCAAACGCGCGGGCCTCAATGCAAAAGGGCCGGCCGGAGGCCAGCCCTTCAACGACACCAGGGGTCGGCTTAGTTCCGGTTGCCGCCGGTGAAGGCGCTCAACAGGACCAGCAGGTTGGTGAAGACGTTGTAGACGTCCAGGTAGATGGCCAGGGTGGCGGTGACGTAGTTGGTTTCGCCGCCGTTGACCACGCGCTGCAGGTCCACCAGCATGAAGGCCGAGAAGATGACCACGGCCAGCGTGGAGATGGCCAGCATCATCGCGGGCAGTTGCAGGAAGATGTTGGCCAGCGCCGCCACGAGGATGACGATGGCGCCCGCGAACAGCCATTTCTGCATGCCGGACAGGTCGCGCTTCATGGTTGTCGACAAGGTCGCCATGGCGCCGAACACGACGGCGGTGCCGCCGAAGGCCATCATGATCAACTGCGAACCGTTCTGCAGCCCCATGACGAAGCCCAGCAGGCGCGACAGCATGACGCCCATGAAGAACGTGAAGGCCAGCAGCAGGGCGACGCCCAGCCCGCTGTTCTTGTTGCGTTCGATGCCGAACATCAGGCCGAAGGCGCCCAGCAGGAAAATGATGGCGGACATGCCCGGGCTGGCGGCCATGACGCGGTTGATGCCGGTATAGAGGCCGACCGCCGAGCCCAGCACCGTGGGAATGAGCGACACGGCCAGCAACCAGTACGTATTGCGCAAGACGCGGTTGCGGACCACTTCGCCCGGCGCGCCGGCGTAGGCGCCTGCGCGGTTAAAGGGGGACGGACGATAATCGTTCATGAGTTTGACTCCTGTAAGGGCCTTATGGAAGGCCACACGGTACTTGGACGCAAAGCATACCTGACAGTTCCCTGAAGTTTGGAATTTTATCAGCGCAAGCAAAGCAGAACATAGGGACAAATCCTGCCGCCGCAAGGTCCAGGGGACCTGGCTTGAGGCATTAATCCGTTCGAGCCAGGATAACAGGCCCAGGTTGCACCAGGCGGCTGCCTCAGCCGGGCCGCAGGCGCGATACCACGCGGGTCACCGCGGCCGGCAGTTCCGCTTCCATTTCCTCCCGCACGTGGGCCATGGCGCGTTCCAGCGCCTGCGCCAGCATGTGTTCCAGCTCGGCCTGGAGGGCGGCGCGCAGCACCGGGTCCGGGGGCAGCCGTGCCGCCCCGCGTTCCACGACCTCGGTGAGCAGCGGCGGCAGTTCCGCCGGCGCCTCGGCCGGGCGTGCCGGACCGGCCTGGATCGTGAGGGTGGGAATGGCGGGATCGTCGTCCCGGGTGTCGGACATGCGTAGGACCTCTTGGTGTTCCGGCCGGGCCGCTTCAGCCTTGCTGGCCGCGCTGCGCCCCGCCGATGGCGTGGCTCTGCGGTTCGTGGCCGGCGGCGGCATAGGCGCGCCAGCGCTGCCGCGCGGCCTGCCGGTCGGCGTCGTCCTGCGAGACGATTTCCAGCACCCGCTCATAGCCATCGTAGCCGGGCGGGCAGTCGTCGTCCAAATTGAGCAGCCAGGGCGGCGTGCCTTCGGGGCCGGCGGCCGCGGCCGCGCGCGCCGGGTCGGACGCCGTCAGCAGCACGGGGGTGACGCTGGCCAGCGCGTCGGTGGCCAGGACGTGCGGGATGAAGGAGATATCGTCCAGCGCCCACAGCAGGCGGTCGAAGGCGGACAGGCGGCTGGCGTCGGTGCAATAGACCACCAGCCGCTGGCCCGCCAGGTACTGCTTGCGCACGACCTGGCAGGCCGTGCGCAGGCGGTCGGGAGCGCCGAAGGCAAAGTCGATGCGCGGCATGCGGCGGCGCCGGTCAGGCCTGGTTCAGCAGGTACTGCATGAGCAGGGGCACCGGCCGGCCGGTCGAACCCTTGTCCTTGCCGCCCCGCCAGGCCGTGCCGGCGATGTCCAGGTGGGCCCAGCGGTAGGCCTTGGCGAAGCGCGACAGGAAGCAGGCCGCGGTCACCGCGCCGGCCGGCGGGCCGCCGATGTTGGCGATGTCGGCGAAGTTGGACTTCAACTGGTCCTGGTAGGCGTCGTCCAGGGGCATGCGCCAGGCGGGGTCGAGCGACTCGCGGCCGGCCTTCAGCAGGGCGTCGGCCAGGGCGTCGTCCTTGGAGAACAGGCCGCTGTTGACGTTGCCCAGGGCCACCACGCAGGCGCCGGTGAGCGTGGCGATGTCGATCACGGCGGAAGGCTTGAAGCGTTCCGCGTAGGTCAGGGCGTCGCACAGGATCAAACGGCCTTCGGCGTCCGTATTGAGGATTTCGACGGTCTGGCCCGACATGGTGGTGACCACGTCGCCCGGCTTGTTGGCCTTGCCGCTGGGCATGTTTTCGCAACTGGCGACCAGGCCGACGACCTCGAAGGGCAGTTCCAGCTCGGCCAGGGCGCGGAAGGTGCCCAGCACGCTGGCGGCCCCGCACATGTCGAATTTCATTTCGTCCATGGTGGCGGCCGGCTTGATCGAAATGCCGCCGGAATCGAAGGTGATGCCCTTGCCGACCAGCACCACCGGGCCCGCGCCGTCCTTGGCGGCGGCCTTGCGCGCGCCGGCCGGCTTGGGCGGCGTGTGGCGCAGCACGATGAAGCGCGGCGGCTCGTCGGAGCCGCGCGCCACCGACAGGAAGGAGCCCATGCCCAGGGCTTCGATCTGCTTGCGCTCCAGCACCTCGACCTTCAGCGATTTGAACTCGCGGCTCAGCTTCCGGGCCGTTTCGCCGAGGTAGGTGGGCGTGCAGACGTTGCCGGGCAGGTTGCCCAGCGTGCGCGCCAGCTCCATGCCGTTGGCGATGGCGCCGCCTTCGCGCAGGCCGGCCTGGGCCTGGGCGGCGTCGCTGCGCTCGATCACCTGCGTGATCTTGCGCAGCTTGGGCCGGGCGTCGCGGTCGGGTTTGCCGAAGGTGGCGTCGTAGTGGTAGGTGGTGTTGCCGGCCGCGATCGCCGCGGCGCGGGCGCGCGCGCGCAGCGTCGAATCGGGGTAGGCGTTGGCGGCCAGCGTCGAGACGCCCTCGGCCAACTGGGCCGACACCAGGTAGGCGGCGAAGCCCTGCTCGGCGGCGGCATGGGCGCGCGCGCCGTATTCGGCCTGCTTGCCCAGGCCGACCAGGACCACGCGCTGGGCCGTGACGCCGGGCAGGGCGCGCAAGACCAGGGTGCTGCCGGTGCGGCCGCGGAATTCGCTTTTCACGACGTCGCGCACGGCGCCGTTGCTGGCGCGGTCGATCAGTTCGGCGGCGGGAGACAGGATGCCGTCGGCGTAGACGCCCAGCGCCAGCGCGGCGGTCTTGATCTGGTGCAAGGAGGCGGTGCTGTGTGTGCTAAATTCCATGAGGGCTTTTTCCCGTGTGTCGTTCAGTGCGGACGATTATCCCGCATATTTTCCCATGTCCCTATTCAAACGGTCTGTCGTCAGCGAGATCACGAGTCACGCAGGCGTAGTGTTTTCCACGCTGGTGGTGGTTTGGCTCAGTGTTCTGCTGGTGCGCTTGCTGGGCGAAGCCGCCGGCGGCACGATCGGCGCGGACGTGGTGCTGGGCCTGGCGACCTTCTCCACCATCACCGCCTTGCCGACCATCATGACGGTGGCGCTGTTCATCGCGGTGTTGACCACGGTCACCCGCAATTACCGCGAGTCCGAGATGGTCGTCTGGTTCGCCAGCGGCCTGTCGCTGGCCGACTGGCTGCGTCCCGTCATGCGCGTGGCGATCCCGGTGGCTTTCATCGTGGCGGTCCTGACGCTGGAGGCCTCGCCGTGGGCCTACCGGCAGATCGGCGAATACCGCCAGCGCTTCGAGCAGCGTTCCGACCTGTCCAAGGTGACCGCCGGCCAGTTCGGCGAATCCAGCAGCGGCGACCGCGTGTTCTTCGCGGAGAATCCCACCGACCCGCATGACGAACTGGGCCACGTGTTCGTGCGCGCCATCGATCCGGAATGGCTCAGCGTGCTGACCGCGGACAGCGCGCACACCGAAGTCCAGCCCAACGGCGACCGTTTCCTGGTCCTGGGCGCGGGCCATCGCTACGACCTGAAGCCGGGCTCGGCCGAGTTCCGCATGGTCGCCTTCGACCATTACGGCGTGCGCCTGGAAAGCAAGAGCGGCACCGACCCGGTGGAGGCCGCGCGCGCGGCCGCCGAGCGTTCCAGCAAGGCCCGCTCGACGCTGCAACTGATGGACGACAACACCACCAGTTCGTGGTCGCAGGTGATGTGGCGTGTGTCCATGCCCCTGGCCGCGCTGAACCTGGCGCTGCTGGCGATTCCGCTGGGCGCGGTCAATCCGCGCCTGGGACGTTCCGGCGACCTGTTGATTTCCGGCCTGGTCGCGCTGCTGTACATGAACCTGATCAACCTGGTCCGGGCCTGGATCAGCGATGGCCGCATTCCCTTCGGCGTGGGCTCCTGGGCGATCCACGCGGTGGTGCTGGTCTTCGGCCTCTACCTGTTCCACCGCCGCCTGCGCGTGAAAGCGCCGCGCGACAAGGGCAAGCCGCCGACTCCGGCAGCGGCATGAGGGAAGGGCGCTGATATTGAATCGGCGCCCTTTTTCCTGAATAGCCCTCCATGCCTTATTCCGCGCCTGCTGCGCGCGCCGCCGGCCGGCGTGCCGTCAGGGCAGATAGCGCAATGCGCCGCCGCGCCCAGCCAGCAGCGCCGCGTTGCCCAGCACCGATTTGCGCATGAAATCCCACAGCAGGGTGACCCGCTTCAGCCTGCGCAGGTCCTCGTGGCAGTACATCCAGAAACTGCGGGTGATGGAGATTTCGCGCTCCAGGATGGGGACCAGGTGCGGATCCTGCGCCGCGATGAAGCAGGGCAGGATGGCCAGCGATTGTCCCTGCAGCGCCGCGTGGTACTGGGCAATGACGCTGGTGCTGCGCAACA